>JAZKBC010000055.1:0-4399 GCA_040388825.1 Acidobacteriota bacterium
TAGTAGACGTAGTGGGTCGGCGAGAATGGAATGGTTGTGCCGGTGGGGTTGAGGGTGAGAGTGCCGCGGCCATTGGCGTCGGGGTTTGTGTAGGAGCCGGCGAGGGTGATGCCGGTGAAGGTGGTGGCGACTCCGGAGCCGTCAGCCTCGCCGCTGGTGATGGCGTTGCTGTTGTTGCCGGTGAAGATGCCTGCGAGAGCGACGGGACCGAAGGGAGTCACAGTCTGCGGGCAGGAGGGGTTGGTGGAGTTGTAGTTGGTGCAGGGAGTTTCGCCGGAGAGGCCGAAGGCGAAGCTCTGGTTGAGGGTGGCGGCACTGAAGGCTGCGGCGGTGGTGCGCTTGGCGATGCCTGCGCCGGAGTTGTTTCCGCTGCCCTGGGCGTTGGTGTCATCGAACTCGATGAAGTGGATGGTTTGAGCGATGCTGCTGGAGAAGTTGCCGACGGAGAAGACGAACTCCACCGTGCTGAGGCCGGAGGGGTGGACGAACATGGTGCCGCGGCCGTCTGCGCCGAGCGAGTAGGTTCCGGTAATGGGCAGGTTGGTGAAGGTGTTGTTGGCGACGTTGATGTCGATGGATCCGGTGATGTTGCCCGCACCGTCGAGGTTCATGTTGCCGATGAAGGCTGCGCCGAACTGAGTTCCCGCGGGATTGGTTTGCGTGACCTGGCTGCTGCTGACGCCGGTGAAGCGGAAGGCATACTTGCCGTTGAGGGCGGCCTCGTTGCCGAGTGCGGGATTGTAGGAGGTGGAGGAAAGGGTGAACACCTTGGAAGCACAGTTGGAGGCGTTCTGCCCGTCGCAGACCGTTGCCGTGACCGAGTTGGTTCCGGCGGCGGTAGAGGTTCCGGAGATGAGGCCGGTGGACGAGATGGTGAGGCCGCTGGGGAGGCCGGTGGCGGACCAGGCGTAGGTGGCGCTATTGCCTCCGAACGCATAGAGCTGCGCGCTGTAACTGGTGGTTCCATCGGCGACATAGGCGGGGAGGGTGACGGATTCTATGCCTACGGGGACTGGGGTGCCGGGCATCTGGCCGAGCTGGCCTTGTTGCAGAGCGGTGGCGAGCGGAGTGATGGTGGGAGCGGCGAGACCGATGAACTCGGTGAGGAAGTTGGCGGTGCCCTGGCCGTTGCCGACCCAGATGTTGCCGGAGGCATCGATGGCGAGGCCGACGGGCCCGCTGAGTGTGCCGCTGACGTAACCGGTGGAAGGCGTGATGGGGGTTCCGCTGGAGGAGAGTTCAGAGAGGGAGTTGCCCGCGCGGTTGAGAACCCAGACGTTGCCTGCACCGTCGACGGCGTCGTTGGACGAAGGGCCGATGCCGCCACCTGTGATGCCAGAGGAGGAAGAGACGGGGGCTCCGGCGTCGGTGAACTCAGCGAGCTGTGCGTTGTTCGTGTTGGTGATCCAGAGGTGATGGCTGCCGTCGAGAGCGAGGGCCTGGGGGCTAACGAGTCCGCCGCCAGTGTATGGGGAATTGGGATTGAACTGGCCGTTGGCTTCGATTTCGACGAGCGAACCGGCACTGAGGTTTGCGACCCAGGCGTTGCCGGAGGTGTCGAAGGCGATGCCGTTGGGAGCGTTCAAGGTGCCGCCGGAGATGATCTGTGAGCCGCTGTTGTCGCCGTAGATTTCGATGACGGAGTTGTTGCCGGGGTCGGTGAACCAGGCGTTGCTATAGAGGTCGATGGCGACATTGCCGGGAGAGCTGAGGCCGACGCCGTTGTAGGGTCCGGAAACGGTGTTGATGATGTTGTTGGTGCCATTGTTGATGCTGGAGAGCTTCATGGCGGAGCCGTTGCCCTGGTTGGCCACCCAGACGTTGTTGTAGGGGTCGATGGCGATGCTGCGTGGGCTGTTGAAGCAGCCGCTGCAGTTGGCGTTGCCGAAAGGGCTGTTGGCGGCGGGGACACCCGTGGGAGAGAGAAGGCTGACGGTGCTGGCGGAGTAGTTGGCGGTCCAGATGTTGCCGACGGCGTCGACGGCGATAGACATTGGTTTGGTGGTCGCGGTGCTGTAGCTGACGGCGATGGTCCAGTCATTGGGTGCGGAGGTGAGCGCGGGCTGGAAGGGGGCGTTGGCGAGGGAGAGGTTGAAGATGTCTGCGGCGCGGGTGGGCTGGGAAGTGTTGTTGCCGGGGGCGACGGCGGCGTCGAGGGCGGCAAGAAGAACGTTGGGAAAGGAAGGCCCGGGGCGGCCGGAGTGTTGCTCCACGGCGGAGTCCATCGCAAGGCAATCGCTGGACGAGGGACTGGTGGAGTTCACGCAGGGGGCGAGGGCGTTGGCGAGGGAGTGGATCTTCTGTTGAGGGCCAGTACCAGTTCCGCTGAGAGTGGTGGAGCGGGCGGTGCCGGAGACGATGTCGATGATATTGTGGAACGTCTTCACGGCGTTCAACATGCCCTGCTGGCTATAGCCGTAGGAGCCAATTCCGCTGGTGAGGAACTGGCTGAGGGCATAGGCGGTGCCGACCGTGGTGACCTCATTGATGTTGACGGAGTAGTTGCCGTTCTTGACGCTGTTGCAGTCGCTGAGGGCGGTGAGGAGCTCGATGGCGGAGTTGTTGGTGCCGGGGGCGAGGCCGGGGTTTCCACCGAACGCGACGAGGAAGACCTGGGGATTGTCGGCGGGGCAGGTGTAGTCGCCGGTGATGGTGAATCCGCCGGCGGGGAGAGTGTTGAAGCCGTTACCGGGGTTGCCGTTGCTGTTGCCCTGGCCGCTGCCGTCGCTGGTGGTGTAGGTGCCGGAGGCGAGGAGATCGGTGCCAAGAGAGCCGTAGCCGGTGGTGCCCGCAGTGAAGAGGTGGATATCCGAGCCGGTGATGGGCTGATTTCCGCCGTGGACGCGGCCGGAGATTCCTCCGGTGGCGGCCGCAGTGGTGCCCGAGCCGGAGGTGGCCGTCGTGGCGTTGAAGCTGTTGCCCATTCCGCAGCCAGTGAGAGAAAGGAGGGAAAGAACGGGGACGGTAATCCACGATTGGCGCATGGCGAGACTCCTGCGGGGAGGTAAGTATCAGGCCTGAACGATCTGTCCGATTGCGATTATTTTCGCTTTGTCCGCGGGGAATAGCCAGTAAATTTTGCGTCGATGGCGCCGGTGGTGCTGGAAGAGTAAGCCCGCGCAGGCAGCGGTCAGACGGGTTCCGCGAGGTTGGAGAGTGGGGCCGGAGCGGGATGCGAAGCGAGAGAGGAGCGGCGAAGTCGAACGGCGGTGGATAAGCTCTTGACGTCGCGGCGCCACTCAGGGAGAAGAAGGGACATGGTGAGGCCTTCGATATCGCAGAGGATTCCGAGAGCGAGAGCGGCAGCGATGAGGTTGTCGGCGTGGCTGCGGGCGAAGAGTGTGACGACCGAGATGGCCAGCAGCAGGCCCCAGGTCTTGGCGAGGTAGGAGTGATAGCTGGAAGGCTTGCCGAACTTGGTGAAGTCGAAGGCGAAGCGGAGGGCTTCGAGCGTGATGAGAGGGAAGAAGAGGAGAGCGTGGGTGCGCCAGAGATGCGGATGGGCGATGGCGATGGCGGTGGCGACGCCGATGTAGAAGACGGTGTCGGCCATGGAGTCGAAGAGGCGGAGGGCAGCGGTGTCGGAGTGCCAGCGACGGGCGAGGATGCCGTCGAAGATGTCGGAGAAGAGAGCGGCGACGACGAGGGCGGCCAGGGCGGAGCCATCCCAGCGGGCGGCATGGCCGAGGGCGACGATGGGGCCGAGGAGAGCGCGGGCGGTGGCCATCAGCCAGGGGATGTGGTGTTTGTGCATGGGGTGCTTCCTCCTGTGTATGGAAGAAGCTTAGGAGTGGATTGCGGGGCGGTGGGATGGGGTTGGGATGGTTTTGGGAGTGTCACAACGCGCAAGTGGGAGAGAAGCGGCGGAGCATGTCGCGGGAGGCTTCGGAGATGAGGGGGAAGACGATGACGCGGGGTTTGCGGGGGAGAGTGGGGAGGGAAGCGGTGTAGGAGTCGCAGAGGATGCCGGCGGCTTGTTCGAGGCCGCGGCGCCAGCGGGGTTGGGTGGCGTCGCGGAAGAGGAGAGCGTCGGCGGGGATGCCGGCGGAGGCGAGCATGGGGCGGGCGTGGGTGAGGAACTCCTGCCAGTGGGAGACGACGCCGACGAGGTGGCCGGTGGCGGCGGGGAGGCGGGGCTCGATCCAGCCGTGGGCGGAGGTGATCTGGAGCGTGATGAGTTCGACACCGATGGGGAGCGCTTCGCGGATCATGTCCGTTTTGCTGGGGCGGCAGAGCGGGATGGCGCGATGGAGATCCTGGCGGCAGTCCTCGATGGAGGATTCGCGGGCGGGGAACGTGGAGATGCGCTGGATCTCGCTGAGGAGGATGCGGCGGAGCTCGGGGTCGGGATCGATGACGAGGAAGTCGCCGAATTTGCCGGGCTCGAGCGAACCGACCT
>JAZKBC010000055.1:4409-13902 GCA_040388825.1 Acidobacteriota bacterium
CGGGGGGCGGGGCTTCGAGCCACTGGGTGACGCGGGCGCGCACGTCTTCGGCGGACAGATTGAGCTCGCGGGCTACGCGGAAGAAGTCGGCGATGTGCTGGTCGAGGATTTGCCTGGGGGTGGAGGGAGCTTCGTTGCGCGGGGCGACGTAGACTCCGCTGCCGTGGCGGAGCTCTGTCCAGCCCTCCTGCTGGAGGATGCGGTAGCCGGCGCTGATGGTGTTGGGATGGATGGCGTAGCGGCGCGCGAGCTCGCGGGTGGAGGGAAGGCGGTCGCCGGGGCGGAGGTCGCCGCTGAGGATGGCGAGCTCGACCTGCGTGACGAGCTGGCGATAGAGCGGGACGTCACTGGATGGGGCAAACCACAGACGCACGAGGGTTCCTCAGGAGACCGAAACGGGTTGCTGCGATTGTAAAGGGCTAATGAAGGAGAGCGCGAAGAGGTTGGAACGAGGTGAATAGCCAATCGAGCATGAGGAAGCAAGCGGAAGTCTGCGAGGGAATCAGAAGGGTAACCGGGTGCTGTGGGAAACAAATAGCGTTGTGCGATGCAATTCCGAGCTTCTGAGGGTGAGCGAGGGTGGCGGCGACTGCGGTGTGAAAGCCCCTGTTTCTATGCGTTTGCAGGGAAAGTCGAGGAAATATGCGGGTAGAGGGTGGCACGAAAGTTTGTGGCTCAGTGCCAAAGAGGGCTGATGGTGGGCCTTAAGTAACCGATGAATGGAATGCCGGGCCGGGCATTGGTATTGCCCTAAACGCTTTGGCGACTCACCCGATGTGGTCATTGTGACACCGATTGGTGGCCACTAATCTGAGTTCATCAACAGGGCCCGTCCCAAGCAGCAAAGAGCAATACACACACATAGAAGTCCACAAGGAGAAAACACCATGAAGAATTTCAAGCAGATCGTTTCGAACCTGATCGTCGAAGAGTCCGGCCAGGACCTGATCGAGTACGCGCTCGTCGCGGGCCTCATCGGTCTGGCGGCCGTTACCGCCATGAACACCCTCGCCGGCAAGATCGGCACGGCGTTCAGCTCCGTTGGCAGCCAGCTGACCTCGGCCGTCTAGTTTGTTTCGCCGGGTGCACGGATGAGGTCACCCGGCGAAACTTCACCTCTGCGAGGCAGCTCGCAGAACGCTTCGGCAAGTTGAACCTCGACGATTTGGGCCACAACAGATTGCTTTCACCGTCGAGATAGCCAGGCCACCAAGAAGCAAACCGGGCCATGAAAATGATGGGCCGAACGAAGGGAGAGCTGAGTATTTTCATCGGGAATGCCGAAGAAAGTGCTCAGCTCTTATTCTCTCGGGACCAGGCGATGGCAAGGAGCCTGGCAGTGAAGCCGAGATGACGCGAGACACGGATCGCCCGGCCGGGTTGGTCCGAAGCCGCAAACAGCCAACGCAAATTTTGTACTGGGGATCTACCGATGATGCATGTCGATAAACAATTTCTCTATCCGGTAACCGCAGCGCTGATCGCCGTGACAGGTGCAGCGTTCGACGTGAAGGACCGCCGGATTCCGAACTTTATTACCGGACCGGCTTTGCTGCTGGGCCTGACGCTGCACACGGTGGTGGACGGATGGCACGGGTTGCTGACATCGCTCGCAGCCGGTCTGATCTGCGGCGTGCTGTTCCTGGTGTTCTACATCGCTGGAGGCATGGGCGCCGGCGACGTGAAGTTGATGCTTTCGGTGGGATGTATCGCTGGATTGCCCAACACTTCTTACCTGCTCATTCTGACGGCGATTATCGGCGGACTGATGGGAGTAGGCATGGCTGTCCTGAAGGGGCGGCTGAAGGAAACCCTTTTCAACGTCGGCACACTGACCAAGCACCATGGGCAGGTCGGGCTGGAACCGCATCCTGAGTTGAATGTTCGGAACAACAACACATTGCGCCTTCCTTATGGATTGGCGATTGCAGCAGGCAGCGTTGTAACGCTGTATCTGCAAGGGATTCAGAGGTAAGTCATGGTTGCTCGCCGCCTTGTTACCGCGTTATTCATGGCGCTCCTGGTTTCGGGAGTATTCACGTACTGGCTCGCGAAGAAGTTCGCCAAGCCGCACGTGGCCGTTGTTCCGAAGCTGCAGTATGTGGCGACATCGAAGGCTCTGGAAGCGGGCGAAGTTCTGAAGGCTGAAGACCTGACCTTGACTGAATGGCCGGCGACGTCGCCTCTCGAGGGCGCGCATGTGAAGCCGCAGGATCTGGCCGGGCGCACGCTGCTCTATCCGCTTTCGGCTGGACAGCCGGTGTTGGATCAACAGCTTTCGCAGGCTGGCGCCGGAGTTGGCTTGTCGGCAAAGATTCCAGACGGCATGCGGGCGATCTCGCTGCGGTCGGATGAAGTTGTGGGTGTGGCCGGGTTTCTTCTGCCGGGAACGCATGTGGATGTGCTGGTGACCTATCACGTAGACAATAACCCGACGCCGGTTACGCAGATGGTGTTGCAGGATGTCGATGTAGTTGCCGCCGGACAGCAGATGCAGCCGGACGCTACGGGCAAGGCGGTTACCGCGAACGTGGTGACGCTGCTGGTGAAGCCCGAGGACGCGGAGAAGGTTGTGCTGGCGACAGCGCAGGGCAGTGTGCATTTTGTGCTGAGAAACGGAACTGACCACGAGCAGGTTGTGGATGTGGATCAGCAAGCGGGATTGAATCGCAAGCCAGTGGCAGCAGCCGCTGCAGCGCCTGCGCCGCGGGTGCGGGTTTTCCGCAAAGCACCAGTGGAGGCTTCCAGCAAGCCGTATGTAGTTCACACGGTGAACGGCGACAAGCAAAGTTCGGAGAGCTTCCAGTGAAGATGCGTGCAGGACTGAACAACTCGATGGTACGGACGGCAGTGGTGTTGTCGTTTGGCGTAGCGATGACGGCGATGGCACAGACTGCGCCGCAGCAGCCGCGTCGCATTGTGCTTCCGTTGCCGAAGGCGGCGCTGACCGAGACGGCCTCGGCGCAACCGATGGCGAACCCGATGTATGCGGCGGCTACGACTCCGGCGACGACGACCCCGACGACGCCTGCGGGCGGTGATGCGGGCACGGAAGTGACTCCGAATATGGAAGCTGCGCGGGCCGCGGTGGCTGCGCTGAATCGCGCGGCGGCTATGAGCGCAGCGGTTCCGACGACTACAACGACTTCTAAGGCACAGTCGAGTGCACCGGCCAGCAACAATGTTCCGGTGTATAGCGCGCCGGGCGATAGTATTCCGGTCTACAACGTGGCTGCGATTGTTCAGCCCGCTGCACCGGCACCGACTCCTGCTCCTGTTGCTGCACCTGCTCCCACTCCTGTGGCGCCTGCGGTTGGATACGAGACTGGGACCACTGGCTATGCGGGACGTGGCGGCGCTGGGATGCTGCGGAACTTTGACAGTACCGAGGCGGCCGAGCAGTCGCTGCATGTGGCTGTGGGGCACTCGATTTTTGTGGATACGAAGCACCGGCTGACGCGGGTGTATGTGACCGATCCGACGATTTTGAACTCGTACACTTCGAGCCCGAACCAGATTGTGGTGACTGCTCTGAAGGCTGGCTCGAGCACGGTGATGGTGTGGGACGAATCGGGCGAGACGCAGGCTTACCTGGTTTCAGCGGACACGAATTTTGCTCCGCTGCAGCAGGCGCTGAAGATGGCGTTTCCCGCGGATTCGATCCAGGTGCAGGCCAATGAAGACCGCGCACTGCTGACAGGCTATGCAGGGTCGCAGTTGGATCTGGATGCGGCGACAAAGCTCGCTCTGCAGTTTACGAAGAACGTTTCGAACTCGATCGTGCTGAACTCCTCGCGAGTGAAGCAGGTCCGGCTGAAGGTGCAGATTGTTGAAGTCGACCGCTCGAAGCTGGCGCAGTTCGGGATCAACTTATTCGCGAACGGCGGGAAGAATATCGGGAGCGGATCGACGAGTGCGTATCCTTCGTCGATCAACAAGACGACCACCGGCGGCACCAGCACGGTGACGGTGACGAATCCGCTGAATTTCAGCTACTTCAATAATCAGTACAACGTAGGCGTGACGATCCAGGACCTGGCGAACATGAATGTTCTGCAGATCCTGGCCGAACCGACCATTACGACGATGAGCGGTGTGAAGGCGAGCTTCCTGGCGGGCGGTGAGTTTCCTTTCCCGGTGGTTCAGTCCGGCAGCGGTGGTTCAGCGCCGACGGTGACGGTGGAGTTCCGACAGTTCGGCGTGAAGCTGGACTTTACACCGCGAGTGAATCCGGACGGAACGGTAGATTTGAAGGTGACGCCGGAAGTGAGTGCGTTGGATTACGCGGATGCGGTAAGCATTGCCGGCTACACGATTCCGGCGCTCTCGACACGTCGCGCGGATACGCAGATGGTGTTGCAGGACGGACAGAGCTTTGCGATCTCGGGGCTGCTGGATCAGCGGACGACGGATGCGCTGGGTAAGACGCCGGGCATCTCGAGCATTCCGATCATCGGCGAGCTCTTCAAGAACCGCGCGTTCGATTCGAGCAAGCGCGAGCTCGTCATCTTCGTCACCCCGCGCATCGTCAACCCCGACTCCGACAAGATCCGCACGATCATCGACGACGTGGCGAGCTGTTCAAGTCGAAGAACACGAGCCGCTCGGTGGATGAGCTGGTGGTGATTGTGACTCCGGTGATTGTGGATCCGCTGACGCAGGCGGTCGATCCCGAGCTGGCATCGAAGCCGAAGCCGGTCATTCCATATCTGGTTCCGCAGAAGTTTGATAACGAGCTGCCGAAGCGCGAGAAGAAGTAGCACCGAACAAGATCGCAACAAAGAAGTGAGGACACGACATTGCAAGGGAACAATCAACTTCCGGGACTCTTCAGCGCAGCGGTTTTGACGGTATGCGTCGATCCGAAGACCGCGGAGCAATTCGTGGAAGCTGTGGAGCATATGCCGTGGCTGGTGTCGTCGTCGTGCTTTGAGTCGTACGTCTCGGCGAACCGGCGGCCGTATATGGGGCCACAGATCAAGTCGGCGAACATTTGCATTGCGCTGGTTGATTTCGATCACGATGTGGCGCAGGCGGTGGAGAGCATCAAATATCTGCAAGCGCTGTTCGCGGGCAGGCTCACGGTGATTGCGCTTTCAGACAACAAGAATCCCGAGCTGTTGCTGATGGCGATGCGCGCGGGTTGCAGCGAGTTTCTGGCCAAGCCTTTCGAACAGCGTGCCGTGTCGGAGACGCTGAAGCGTCTGGAGCAGACGGTGGCGACGCCGCAGACTCGGAATACGCCGATGGGGTCGGTGATCTCGTTTTTTGGAGCCAAGGGCGGTGTGGGTTCGACCACGCTGGCGGTTCACCTGGCGATGTACCTTGTGCAGTGCCATGACAAGCGCACACTGCTAATCGATAGTCATCCAGAGCTGGGGCACGTTTGCGTTTACCTGGGCATCGATGGAACGCGCTACAACTTCAACGAAGTGGTGCGCAATGTGAGCCGGCTGGATAGTGAGCTGCTGCGCGGCTTTGTGGCCAAGCACCAGAGCGGGCTGGAAGTGCTTTCGTCGCCGGACCTGGTGGGCGGAGGCAAGTTCCTGGACGGCGAGTCGGTGACCAAGACGCTGGAGTTTCTGCGCAGCGAGTACGACTACGTGATTGT
The DNA here is from genome assembly GCA_040388825.1 of Acidobacteriota bacterium. GTDB lineage: Bacteria > Acidobacteriota > Terriglobia > Terriglobales > Acidobacteriaceae > Granulicella. Next base: position 10,021 of record JAZKBC010000055.1, read on the forward strand.
GGATTGCTCGACGCAACTGGACGAGGCGAACCTGGCGGTGATCGATGCATCGACGCGGGTTTACCTGGTGGCGACGCCGGAGATCGGCGCGATCCGCGATCTTTCGCGCTACGTCGACAACCTGATGCAGATCGAGTACACGACGGAGAAGATGCATGTGGTGATCAATCGCTTCTCGTCGCGCTATGCGGTGAACGTGGAACAGATTGAAAAGGCGATCCGTTTGCCGGTGGCGATCAAGCTGCCGAACAACTATACGGAACTGGTGCGCTCGGTGAACCTGGGCGAGCCGGTGCCGCCGAACCGGAAGAACGACTTCACGTTGCAGTTCACCAAGTGGGCTAACACTCTCGTTGGATCGACTGCACCGGCACCGGTAGCTAAAAAGGAATCATCACGCTTTGCCATGTGGAAGTAAGTGATGAACACCCTGGAATCTCCAGGTGCACGAGACCCCGAGGGAATACAGAAGTATGAGCACCGTAGCCGTCAGCCCCGAAAAAGCAGTTTTCCCAGGCGCAAGGCCTGCGCGCGGCGTTGCGGAAGCCGTGCAGCAGCAGATCAAGACGGCGGTTCATAAAGAACTGATCCAACGCCTGGACCTGGACAAGCTGGCGGAGATTACATCGACGCGAGCGGGCCAGGCACAGCTGTTTACCGTGATTCAGCAAATGCTGATGGAGCAGGGAGTTCCGCTGAGCGGGACCGAGCGCGACCGGCTCGCGCAGGAAGTGGTGGACGAGGTCTTTGGGCTGGGGCCGCTGGAGCCGTTGCTGAAAGATCCGACGGTCAGCGACATTCTGGTGAACACCTGCAACAAGGTGTACGTGGAACGGCGCGGCATGCTGGAGAAGACCAACATCACGTTCCGCGACAACCGGCACCTGATGCACATTATCGACAAGATTGTTTCGGCGGTGGGGCGGCGCATTGATGAGTCGTCGCCGCTGGTGGATGCGCGGCTGGCGGACGGCTCGCGTGTGAACGTGGTTATTCCTCCGCTGGCTGTGGATGGGCCTATTCTTTCGATCCGGCGATTTGGGGCGACACCGCTGACTTCCGCTGATCTGGTGCGCAACGGGATGCTGACGCAACCAATGCTGGAAGTTCTGCAGGGTGCGGTGAAAGCGCGGCTGAATATCGTGGTTTCGGGTGGTACTGGAGCCGGTAAGACGACGCTGTTGAACGTGCTCTCGGGATTTATCTCCGAGAACGAGCGCATTGTGACGATCGAAGATTCTGCCGAACTGCAGTTGAAGCAGGAGCACGTGGTGCGGCTGGAAACGCGGCCGCCGAACGTGGAAGGCGGAGGAGCGATCCGGCAGCGCGAGTTGGTGATCAACGCTCTGCGTATGCGGCCGGATCGTATCGTGTTGGGCGAAGTCCGTGGCGAAGAGTGCCTGGACATGCTGCAGGCGATGAATACGGGTCATGACGGCTCGATCACGACTGTCCACGCCAATACGCCACGCGACGCAATTGCGCGTATGGAAACGATGGCGCTGATGGGCGAGATCCGGCTGCCGGAAAAAGCTATCAAGGCGCAGATTGCATCGGCTGTGCACCTGATTGTGCAGGTGGCGCGTATGAGCGACGGAACGCGGCGCATTACGCACATCACAGAGTTGCCGGGAGCGTATGCGGAAGTGATCAGCATGACGGACATCTTCCTGTTCGAGAAGCTGGGACTTACGCCGGAGAAGAAGGTTCGCGGGCGGTTTTATTCGACGGGCATTATGCCTCGCTTTGCGGAGAAGCTGGCGGCGGCGGGAATTTCACTACCGCAGACGATGCGCGACCACTCGGTGGAGGTCTAGCCGGCTATGGGAATCGTGATTCTGGGCGGACTTGTGGTGGCTCTGCTGACGTTTGGCATTGTGATGTACGTGTTTCGGCCGTCGCATGACGAGAAAGCGCTGGACAAGCGCTTTGTCAACATCAAGGAGAAAAACGGCGATTCTGGCGAACCCGAAGAGGTTACGCAGATTCTGAAGGTGCAGCATGAGGGCTCCTTTGGCTGGCTGGAAGACCTGATTGATACATCGTCGATGTACAGGGTTCTGCAGGCGCTGCTGTTGCAGGCTGACAGCAAGATGAACGTGGGTACGGTTCTGGCTTCGTGCGCAGGCGTGGCGATCGCCGTTGGCCTGGTGGTGTTTGTGTTTACGGATATGGGCCTGATAGCCGCGGGTGCGGGTGTGCTCGGAGGGTTGGCGCCGCTGATGATTCTGCGCTTCCGCCGCAACCGGCGGGTGGCGAAGTTCAATGCTTCGCTGGCGGACTGCATTGACATGATGGCGCGGTCGTTGCGCGCGGGGCACTCGATGATTTCGGCAATCGGTATTATTGCGGACCAGGCGCCGGAGCCGGCGAAGTTTGAGTTTGGCGAAGTATCCAAGAAGCAGAACTATGGTCTGCCGCTGCGCGATTCATTGATGCAGATGCTGGACCGGGTTCCTTCGCAGGACCTGCGGGTGTTTGTGACGGGGCTGCTGGTGCAGAAGGATACGGGCGGCAACCTGGCGGAAATTCTGGACCGGATCGTGTTCGTGATTCGCGAACGGGTGCGGATCCAGGGCGAGATTCGCACGCATACGGCGCAGGGACGCATGACGGGATGGATTTTGAGTGCGCTTCCGGTGGTGCTGCTGCTGATCATCAACGTTGTAGATCCGGGTTACTCAAGTGTGCTATTCAACGACCCGGTTGGGCGAGAGATGATGTACACGGGAATTGTGCTGCTGTGCGTTGGCGGTTTCATCATTCGGCAAATTATCAACGGGATTGAGATCTAGAGCATGGGGCAGATGATCTTCTATGTCGGGATTGCACTGACGGCCTTCTGCCTGATGGCGCTGCTGCTGGTGCCGGTGCTGGTGAAGCCTTCTCCCGAAGCCGCGCGCATCATGGAAGTGGTGCAGAGCCAGCGCCCGGACAAGCGCGTGGTGCGCAGCAAAGAAAAGATCGTGGAGAAGTTGCTGGAAGCGGCTCGTGAGCTGCGCGAGCGACTGGGATTGACCGAGAATCGCAAGCTGAAGGGGCGGCTGATGGCCGCGGGCATGCGGAACTCCGGAACGGCGGATATCTTCTTTGCGGTTCAGTTTCTGGTTCCGCTGGTTGGGGCATTTGGGGGAAGCTTCTTCAAGGACAACACGCTGTTCTGGGTGTTCGCGTTCGGTGTGGCTGGATTCATGGCTCCGGATATGTGGCTCTCCAAGATGGTGAGCCGGAGGCAGAATCGGATTCGGCGGAGTCTTCCGGATGCGCTTGACCTGCTTGTAATCTGCGTGGACGCCGGGCTGGGTATTGACCAGGCACTCTTGCGGGTGGGCGAAGAGATTGCGCTGAGTTATCCGGATATCAATGAAGAGTTCACACAGGTGAACCTGGAGCAAAGGGCCGGAAAGCCGCGGCTCGAAGCGTGGCAAAGCCTGGCAGACAGGACGAAGATTGAAGAGTTTGCAGCGTTTGTAAGCATGCTGACGCAGACTGACCGGTTTGGAACACCCATTTTGAAAGCGCTGAGCCGGTTCTCGGAAGAGATTCGTTTGAAGCGGAGTCAGCATGCGGAAGAAGCGGCGGCGAAGACGAAGATCAAGATCATCTTCCCGCTGGTGTTGTGCATCTTCCCGTGCATTTTTATTGTGTTGCTGGCGCCGGCGATCCTGAGCATCATGGCAGGGCTTTCGACGATGGGTAACTGAATGAATACCGTGACGATAAAGCTTAGAATGCCCGGGAGGGCGATGGTAGCATCCCCACAAGTCGTCATGGGCCAATTTGAGATTCGCGAATTCGCGGCCGGTCGTGCCCGGGGAACGAACGACGGCATAAAGTTTGTTTTTAGAACACGGAGCATCTCCAGAAAGGAGGCCTGAAACC
>JAZKBC010000055.1:13912-18352 GCA_040388825.1 Acidobacteriota bacterium
CGCAGCCGGTGCACTGGCGGTTGTCGTTCTGGCGATCATCATCATCCGCAGAAAGAAATCGGCCTAGTTCGGGCCAGGAGTTGCAGGGAACATGCGCGTTGTCAAAGTTGTGAACGAGACTAGCGGAGCGGTGATAGCCGACCACGTTGAAGTCGCGGACACATCACTCACGCGCTTTGTAGGACTCCTGGGCAGACGTGGACTCGACGCCGGAGCAGGGCTATGGATCAAGCCCTGCTCCGGCGTTCACATGTTAGGCATGCTGTTCAAGATCGATGTAATTGGGCTGGATAAAGACCGGCGGGTGATCAAGGTTTGGGAGCGGTTGATGCCGTTCGCAATCACATCGGTGAGTATGAAGATGCGCAGCGCGGTAGAACTGCCGGCGGGGCAGATCAGCGCAAGTGGCGTGAAGATCGGCGACTTGCTGAGCTTCTCTTAAAGCGCTGCGCTGCGTCGCGGGACGGTTCGGTCCGGCGCGCTTTGGAATTCCTGTTTCATCTCAGAGGCTATGCGAAGTCGACCTGCGGCGTTGTGCCGGGCGGGATTGCTGTTGGCTGTGCGGGTTCGGCGAAAGGGTACGTGGCAGACCAAAGGAACAACAGGATCAACAGGCTTGCCTGAACCAGACCGCCGAAGAGCAGGACTCGCGGGAAGGTGAAGAGCATGAACGAGCCGAAGAGCGGAATGAGCAGAAACACGGATGTGCGCAGGCCGCGGATTTCGACGTGGGCGCGCTCGGCACGTATGGCCACGAAGAAGAGCACGATGGCTGGAGCGTACAGGTTGACGAGCGTGTAGAAGTAAGAGATCGGCGGAAGCATGACCATGAAGACGCTGACGGCCAGAAGTTGATTCGCGATGGGCATGTTTGCGAGCCTGCGGAAGAAGATGACAGCGAAGACGATGGCGGCGAGTCCGTAGTAGAACGGCGTGAGCTTTGCGGAGGGCACGCTGATGATGACGGCGAAGATCTTGGTGAGACCGAAGATGGAGTGGTTCGCGGAGAGCTCGTGGATGCCGAACTCGGCGGTGCGGACGCCCTGGTAGATGAAGACGTTGGCGAGCGAGCCGCGCAGGGCTATGGGGATCGTGGGGCCGAGATACCACAGCGAGAGTGTCGAGACGACGACGAAAGAGATGACGCCGAGGGCGAAGGCGCGGAACTTGCGGCGGGGGAGCAGAAGAACGAGGAAGACGATGGGGTAGAGCTTGGTGGCGGCTGCGAGCGACCAGAGCAGAGCGGCTGCGTCGTCTTTGTTGTTGAGGAAGGCCCAGGTGCCGAGGGCGGCAAAGATCCAGAGGTAGAGCTCGATGTTGCCGCGCTGGATGAGACCGGCGATGGGGAACGAGAAGAGCGCGGTCGTGATGGGGAAGAGCGTGGCCGTGATGGGGCTGATGTGCTGCCGGATGAGGTGGCGGCGAACCATCCAGACTGAGGCGGTGAGCCAGATGATGGCGGTAGCCAAGTAGACGGCGACGGGTTTGCCAAAGGCGTAGACAATTGCGAAGAGGACGGCGCCAAAGGGTGGATAGGAGAGCGATGAGGTGTAAGGGTTCTTGAAGAAGGCCGCGGTGTGGAGGAAGCGGAAGTCGGGGATGAATTCGGTGAGGTCGTCGTAACGGGAGCCGCCGAGGGGACTGTAGTGGGGCTTGGGGAAGCCCATGCGGTACTCGATATAGCCGATGACGATCATCGCGATAAAGGCAATGAAGGAGCCCCACCAGAACATCCGGAGAATGCGAGGCAGAGGAACTGTGGCCGGGGGGGCGGCTTGGGAATCAGCAGTCATAGGAGGTCAATCGGGCTGGATCGGGGAACTCTCTGAGGTGGGCTTGCGCTGGAAGAGAGTGGTGAGCGCGAAGGCGGCGAGGATGGTGAGGAGGGGATCGATGATGAGGCGGTAGCGGAACTCGGCGTGGGTGATGTAGTAGGGGAAGGGAAAGAGGAGCAGCGGAAGAGCGAAGAGTATGGCGCGGCGGCGGTCGTCGCGAAAGAAGAAGTAAAGGCCCAGCCAGCCGAGCAGCGTGGTGATGAGGGCGTGGAGGAGATAGAAGACGGAACTGGAGCTGTTGCCGGTTCCGGACCAGAAGCGGAAGAAGCGCTTGGCGGTCATGCGCAGGAAGATGCCGGGGTTAGCGAGGATGTACTGTTTGGCGAGGTCGCTCTTGTTCTGGGTGTAGGCGACTTCGCCCTGCTGCACATATAGAGCGAGCTCCTGCTGGTTGTACATGGGAAAGATCGTCTCGTCGAGAAAGCCGGTGGCGCCGGGGCGGTTGCCCATCCAGAGCTCGAAGCCGACGGTGGTGCGCAACGGGATGAAGGCGTGGAAGACGCGGGCGTTGCGGATGGGCCAGGGCGAGTAGACGATGGCCAGGGTGAGGAGCGCGAGAGCGATGGAGAGACGCTGGGTGCGCCAGGTCATCCAGGCTGTCCAGCAGAGGACTGCGAGAATGACCAGCAGCAACGCGGGGGTGATGAGAGCGGTGAGGGCAGAGTAGGCGCCGATGAGGATCCAGAGGCGGCGCGACGGGCGGTCTGCACAGTTGAGCGCGAGCGTGAAGAGGCCGAGCAGGAGAGCGATGCAGATGGAGGTGTCCCAGAAGATAGAGGGCATCCAGAGCAGGGGGGGCGAGATGGCCCAGAAGAGTCCGGCGAGGAGGGCCGCGGTGCGATTGAAGAGCCGGCGGGCGAGATGCATCATCAGCCAGATGGTGATGAGATTCGCGGCGACGTTGATGAGCATGAGCACGGCTTCGGAGGTTTGCGAATCGATTCCGAAGACGCGGAAGATGCCGGCGACGAGGATGGGATAGCCGGGAGCGATGAAGGCGGTCGGGCCGGTCGGGACGCCGAACGGAGAGCTGAGACCGAGGCCAGCGAGTAAAGATTTTGCGAGCAGGCCCATTTCGACACCACGCCCAAAGAGCCATCCCCTGGGGTGATTGGCAACGACGCTCCAAACCACGATTAGCCGCAAAAACAGGGCTAATGCGAGCACGACGAGCAAAGGCGTCCGCTCCGTCGCAGTTTGGGAGTTTACGGTCTGCGCGGAGTTGGAGGCCTTGTTTGTGGGCATGGTTACGAAGAAGTTTACGCCATGCGTGGGTAAGATGAGCGTGCGCTGGGGCTTTGAATCGGCGGGGAGAATCTAGTGAAGAAAGCCCTGATCACCGGCATCACGGGACAAGATGGAGCGTACCTGGCGGAGTTTCTGCTGCGCAAAGGGTACGAGGTGCATGGCATCAAGCGAAGGTCTTCGCTCTTCAACACGGCTCGGATCGACCATCTGTATGAGGATCCGCAGCATCCGAATCCGCGACTGATTCTGCACTATGGCGACATGACGGATTCGTCGTCGCTGATCCACGTGGTGGAGAAGGTGCAGCCGGATGAGATCTATAACCTGGCGGCGCAGTCGCATGTGCTGGTGTCGTTTGAGGAGCCGGAGTACACGGCGAACTCGGACGCGCTGGGTGTGCTGCGGATGCTGGAGGCGATGCGGATTCTTGGGCTCGAGAAGACGACGCGGTTTTACCAGGCTTCGACTTCGGAGCTTTATGGGCTGGTGCGGGAGACTCCGCAGAGTGAGACTACGCCGTTTTATCCGCGGTCTCCGTATGCAGTGGCGAAGCTTTACGGGTATTGGATTGTGGTGAATTATCGCGAGGCGTATGGGATTTATGCGTGCAACGGGATTCTGTTCAATCACGAGTCTCCGTTGCGGGGTGAGACGTTTGTGACGCGTAAGATTACGCGGGGGCTGGCGCGGATCAAGGTTGGGCTGCAGAAGCAGCTGTTTCTGGGTAATCTGGGAGCGCAGCGCGATTGGGGCCATGCTCGCGATTATGTGGAGATGCAGTGGCTGATGCTGCAGCAGGAGACGCCGGTGGATTACGTGATCGCGACGGGTGTGCAGCACTCGGTACGGGAGTTTGTGCAGAAGTGCGCGGAGCGGTTGGATATGGACCTGCGGTGGGAGGGGGAAGGAGCGGCTGAGCGGGCTATCGATCGCCGTGGGAAGGTGATTGTGGCGATCGATTCGCGGTACTATCGGCCGACTGAGGTGCAGACACTGCTGGGCGACGCGAGCAAGGCGCAGAGGGAGTTGGGTTGGAAGCCGCAGACGAGCTTTGATGAGCTGGTAGTGGAAATGGTGGATGCGGATTTGCGGTCGGCGGAACGGGACGCGCTGGTGCAGCGGCATGGGTTCGAGATGTACGCCGTGAAGGAGAGCTGAGGATGGCTGGTGGAGCTTTGGCCGATGCTCGGGCTCGGGTGTATGTGGCAGGGCATCGTGGGCTGGTGGGGTCGGCCGTGGTGCGGGAGTTGCAGCGGGAGGGGTTTGAGAATCTGCTGCTGCGGACGAGGGGAGAGTTGGATCTGACCGATCCAGCGGCGGTGCGGCGATTCTTTGACGGAGAGCGGCCGGAGTACGT
>JAZKBC010000055.1:18362-19284 GCA_040388825.1 Acidobacteriota bacterium
TGCTGGCCGCGGCGAAAGTGGGAGGGATTCGGGCGAACCAACTTTATCCGGCGGCGTTCCTGCGCGAGAACCTGGCGATCCAGAACAATGTGATTGAAGCGGCGCGGGTGGCTGGAGTGGAGCGTCTGCTGTTCCTGGGGTCGTCGTGTATCTATCCGAAGCTTTGTCCGCAGCCGATTCGTGAAGAGTATTTGCTGACCGGGCCTCTGGAGCCGACGAATCGCCCGTATGCGTTGGCGAAGATTGCGGGAGTGGAGATGTGTGGGGCGTACAACCGGCAGTATGGGACGCGGTTTCTGGCGATGATGCCGACGAATCTCTATGGGCCGGGCGATAACTTCGATCTGGAGACTTCGCATGTGCTGCCGGCGCTGCTGCGTAAAGCGCATGAGGCGAAACGCGATGGAGCGCATGCGATGACGGTTTGGGGTACGGGGAGTCCGCGACGGGAGTTGCTGTATGTGGATGATCTGGCCGAGGCTTGCGTGTTCTTGCTGAAGCTGGAGGCAGCGAAGTTCGATGCGCTGCTGGCGGAGGGTGAGGCTCCGCTGGTGAATGTGGGTACGGGGAAGGACTGCACGATTCGCGAGCGGGCCGGGATGGTTGCGGAGGCGGTGGGGTTCGAGGGGGAGTTGGTTTTTGACGCGACGAAGCCGGATGGGACTCCGCAGAAGCTGCTGGATGTTTCGCGGATGTGGGGCTTGGGGTGGAGACACCGGACACCGCTGGCTGAGGGGTTGCGGAGGACGTATGACGAGGTTCGCGGCGAGCTGTAGATGCTTGTGGCCCATTTCGGGTCTGGGCGTCGACACGGATTTAAGTTGGCGGTCACAGGGGAGCGTGGTGGGCGGTATTCTCCACTTGATTTCGAGGGGCATTCGAAGACCTGATGAGAGTGGCGATTGGTTTGTTGAGTTGTTGT
>JAZKBC010000056.1:0-4928 GCA_040388825.1 Acidobacteriota bacterium
CGCCACCATCCAGCAGGTCGGCGAAGAAATCTTCCAGCTCATCCTCGACGTAGCCAGCGGCCGCAAACAAACCTGGGCCGACCACTGGGGCCTCCACAACGACTTGGTCCTCTTCAACCCGGCACCCATCACCTAAGGCACGCCGGCACAAAGGCACGCAGCAAAAAAGCCAGCGTCTATGCTGGCTTTCCACTTGCTGAGATGTAATTGGTGGAGCTGAGCGGGATCGAACCGCTGACCTCCTCGTTGCGAAACCGATGTAGAACGCATTTTCAGCAACTTAGGTCAAGCAAACAAAGCACTTTTCAGCGGGTTGGAACGCATAGCAATCCTTATTGTTCCCTAAACGTTCCCTTATTGTTCCCTCAAACTGAAGTCGCTGGCACCCGCGATCACGCGGCACAAACGGCAGCCAGCGACCGATTCCAGTAAATAGGCGCGCATTTGCTCTGTCCATCACTCAGGACGCGCAGTTTCAATGCGCGCTTATCATACCTGTGAGGGTTCTATGCCTAGTGTCGATGAAGAATACTTCCTCTTTGTGCGAAGGTGCATGCAATTCCATCACATTTGGACGGTGTACTTCGATTTGCTCTCAGGACATTACATTCCCAGCGTCGGACAAACGGAAATGAAGGATGCTGAAGCGGACTCATCGCTACCCGGCCATATGGTTCCGACGCTGATGGGCCTCCTCTACGCCTTTTTCTATAGTCTTGTTGAGGATAGCGAAGACAGCGTTGATGCATTTCGCATCTGGCGACTGAAGTTTCCAGACGAGCACACCGCAATTAACGCTTTGGAAAAGCACGTCGCACCCATGCGCGACGACCTGAGAGTCTTCCGCAATAGACTGGGATTTCATGGGAGCCGGAGCCATCAACACGAGTCCCGGGCGTACGATCTTTTCGGTAAACATTCCGGCACGAAGATGATCGAGGTCATGAAAGTCTTCAAAGCACTGAATGCCGCGCTTATATCGAAGGACCTTGCACGGCAGCATCAATCAGACGAGGAAATGAACGCCGCTAGGACACTCATCAATGCCATCCCGCAGCGATGTGAGGCTCTGGCTTCACTCTGACTACCGACCTCTTTATCTTTGGATCATACTAAGCAGAAAGGCTTCGGTGCTGTCGCAGATCGCGAGCTGAGCGTCGAGGGCACGAACATAGTGCTCTGCCTTGCTGACGGCGCTTGGGTTAGTAGCATCGACTAAAGCCAGTACTCGCTCTTTCATGTCCGCGATCCATTTGCGAACGTTTCTGTTCGACTGCCGTTCACTTTCCCGGTCGAACTTGCGTCCCCAAAAGTCACCGATCACGAAGGTGTGTTGCAAGGTCTGAAACGGAAAGAGCGCTACAAGATCACCATCTCTTCGCGTAAATCTTCGAAATATCTCTTGGCTACATTTGTCGCCACAGTGCTCGACGTATTCGGATACTGCTGAATCGACCTCGACAAATGGAGTTCCGCGCTCATCTGCGCTGCGCTTGAATACGCCGACGCCACTTTCGCCTGCGTAGGCTCGCTGATATCCGGTGCCATAAAATTCAGCATCAAGGTGGAATATCTGACCGCGAGTGACATAGCCTCTGCACATCACTCCGTAGCGCATGAGGGAAAGCACTAGAACCCAGCAGTGATGGAGGAGATTTATCACACCGGCAGGGGAAATCTCAGCAGAAACAATTACACAATCTGATACGTGTGTTGCCCTGAAGTCGAGGTTGCGTTGTATGCGCAAACTCTCTGGGCAAACAGTTGGTCCGTACTGCTCATATCGATTTCGCGCATCAACTGATCCGCTGGTTTTCAATGAAGCAAGTACTTCACGCAGAAGCTTGTCATCGTTCGATTCGGCGGCTTCCACCATATTCTTAAAACCAAGCACGTCTATGAATGCGATGAATTTGTCTGCGAAAGAAATGTTCACTGCGGGCTGTGTTTTCTGTGCCAACGGAAACGTCCTTTCGTGCGTCTTGAACGCGGCATGCGCGGTCGCGGGAGGCTGCTAGATGCCTAGCCAGTGATAAATGTCTGTTAGATATGGCAGCGCCTGATGCATGAGGTGAGCCGAGGAACTAGCGAGCGAGACCCACGCGGCTATTTTTGTCGCAGTCACGCTCTTATCAGGGTAGGCGGCCTTCGCCTCTCCTGCTGCTTGCTGTATCTCTGGAGAGCCTTGGGCTTTCGAAAGTTGAACTATCAAGTCCAGCATCTCGGGCACATCGATTCGAACGACATTAGATGAGTTGTCCGTGGAGTCTACGTTGATGCGAGCGTTCGATCCTTTTGCGGTATAGCTGTGATTGTGAACCACGGCAAGTTGAGGGCTATCGGGTGGCTGCGCATCCTTTAGACGGACCAATCTAACGCGATTCTTGCCGTGAGCCAAGGCTTGCTTGTCCGCTTGACCGAGCCGCACCTTGTACGCCTCAAGCATGGATTTTTGGTTTGACATGCTTATGGCTGGCGGTACCGCATGCCGCCCTGAGTTCGCGATCCCTTCTAGGTCTCTAACAATTTCAGCTTCCAATAGAAGGTCAACCTTGATTCCAAGTTGCAAGAGAACATCAAGGTAGCTGTCTACGTGTGCCGCCATTCGCTTGGTGATAAAGCTCTCTATCGCGTCGATGTCCTGATGAATCCGAGTACTGGAGCTGACGAGTCCTTTTGCGGCTAGACGCGCAGCAATATCCCTCCGTTCCTCCTGTAGCTGACGGATGAGCTGCTCTTCTTTGACAGCGATTGTGGAACGAATTAGCTGTTGAACTTCATTGGACAATTGCATATGAATCAGGATATTTGTCGCACCTCCTGACGGCAACAAACCATGTCTCTGTGCTTCATGGCTACGCCCAAGCGAGGCTTTCCGCCGAACAGACGTCGCCCATCGAACGTATTGCTAAAATTCACTGATTGGGCCGTATCCCCATGCGCTGCTATGATTTGCGCTGATTACACGCTAAAAAGCCCCAGCTTTCGCTGGGGCCGTTGTGCGCTGTCCGCTGAGCTTCTGGGCTATGCGACACGATCCATAATGCGCTTCACCTGTACCGCGCTCCATTCCCCACCACGTGCCGTAGGGATGCTCCGTTCGTTCAACGCAGCGGCAACATCACGTAGGGAAGCAGCACCCTCGCCTCTGATGTCTTCAATGATGCCACGCACGTCTTTCGCCCATACATTGCTCGCTGCCGTGCGGCTGACGATGCTCGCCTTCCGGCCTTCCGCCGCGATTCCAGCCCACCGCTTCGCCGTCACACGACGTCCCCCTAACACAGCGCCACGCGCTTTTTTGGCCTTTAGAGCGACCTTGGTGCGGTTCGATATCATACGGGCCTCGTGCTGGGCGAACACGGCCATCATGTGCAGGTGAGTCTCATCCGCCTCCGGCATATCAGCAGCGCAGAACTTGACCTTGGACTCCATCAGGCCGGTCAGAAATGCAACGTTCCGACTGAGGCGATCTAGCTTCGCCACAAGCAAAGTGGCACCATGCAGTCTGCACAAGCGCATGGCTTTCGCCAGTTGTGGGCGCGAGTTATCCTTGCCGGACTCTTGTTCGACAAACTCAGAAACAATCTTCCATTCGCTGCCTTTTAGATGTGCTTGGACCGCCGCACGCTGCGCCTCCAATCCAAGACCGCTCACTCCCTGTTTCACCGTCGAAACTCTTAAGTAGCTGACAAACTTGCTGTATCCCATGGCAAAATCCTCTGCGTTACATCTGTGTCCACGAACGTAGATACACATGTAACACGTGCCGACGAGAATTAAAAGGGGTATTTCGGGTTATTTACAGTGAATTTGCTGTCGTGCGTCCGCGTTCGCTAGGGTCCCCTCCGAGAGGGTGTCAAACCAACCCTCTCCGAGGTGCGGGCCGGGGGAGTCCGCCCGGGGGTGTCACACTTGCAAAAGCTGGTGCGGCCAAACTACGGCACCGACGATTGACGAATCACAATAGGGTACCGCCCTATCTAGGTTCCATCTCGCCACGTAGGTTCCATCAGGGCAACCATACACCTTAGGCCCCGGTTGCGTACGCGATACATGCCACTTATGGGCCGGACCCGCAGTCAAGAAAGCCCGTCAATGGCGGGTCCCGGCGCGTTGCGCTCTTCACATATAGAGGAGGGCAAACGATGCCACAAAGACTATCGAGACGACGGTATGCGGAGGTTGTGAAGTTCCTAAAAGCAACCGTCAAGAATGAACGTCTCGCCCACAAGATACGCTTCCGGGCTGCCGAGCGGCTGATAGAGGTTTACACCGCCCACGACCGGGCCGTTGAAAGATCAGAGGCCGCTAGAACGAAACCAAGATGCAACTCGACACCCATAGATGAGCAGACGCAGGAAGGGGCCATTACGCCCCAAGAATCGGCACTAGAAGACGAGGCAAATACCATCGCCAAGGTATTTGCGGAGGCCATGAAGCCACGTGTTCATGATGTAGAGGACCATGATGCAGCCGCTTGAGCCTCACTCCGTATGGAAGGCCCGATTGCTACGACGGCTTGCTGTTGTGACAGATCACGGTCACTCCTACCGTGTCCGGCTGGCGGCCACACGTGCGGTGCAGGCGATGCTTGGCCCCGGCATATCCATTAGCGAGGAAGATGTAAGTGACTTGTTGGAGCGTGCGTTGAATCCATGGGACCGACGCCCGGAGTTGCGGGGCGGTCGCTACGTAGAGGTCCAAGTGAAGCGACCACCGGAGGGGATACGCGACGTATGGGCCTAGCGAGCTAGGTAATTGTTCATATTTTCCTTGACAGAATGGAGGCCTGTAGTGTAGTTGACTTAACACCTCAAACCTGCTAACCTAGAACATAGGTTGAGGACCGCAAAGTTCTCCCTCCAACGACTGAAAAGTCCGTACGGTGCAACGAAAGAGCACCCGGAAACCAGTATTGGCCCGCA
>JAZKBC010000056.1:4938-14733 GCA_040388825.1 Acidobacteriota bacterium
AGCATATAGTTCGATCCTGACGTGGGTAAGCCCGTCCCCCCATCGACCAGCCAGCCAAGCGCTTTGCGCAGGCGCATTCCTTGTCAGACCATGCGGTCGCATCATGCTACCGCCCGTATTCCAGTGCCTGTGAGCATCACTGCGCCATTGTGCGCCCGTCCGCCCTGAGCGGACCTGAATGAGGACTCGTATTATGACCGAACCGCTAGACACCAAAGCTCTGCTACGGAGCTTTTTAGACAAGCCACTTTCGCGCTCTACGGAAGACATAGAACACCGCATCATCCATTGGATGACCGTCGTAAACAACAACAATCCGTCTGAGTGCGTGGACAAACGCGACCGCTACGCTATCGCCGCCAAGAAAAAGACAGCACTTCAAAATCTAACCCGGCTCATAACCAAGCACCCCACCATCGCCGCAAAGGTGCGGGGCGACTTGGAGAGTCAGCGCCAAGAGCAACAGCAGCGGGAGGCCAAATGAACTTCGGCGGTTGGGTTGCCGTACGGCGGGGCATCCTCGAACACGTCATGGACGGCAAGCTAAGCACGACGGAGTATGCCGTGTTCATGACGTTGGTGTTGCTTGCCGACAGGCGTACAGGCTCGGGCCGTACGAATGCGGCTGCTCTGCGGACCTATCTTCCCGGTCTCAAATACGAGACGGCCAAGAGGACGCTTACCAGCCTTCAGAAGAAGGGCTATATCTGGCGATCCATCCGGCCTAGATCGACTGCGGTATATCCATACTGGGTCAATCACTACGAGATAACAGACGGACCCCGTAAGGCGTTCCAGACGAATCTCTCGCAAGTCTTTATCACGGGCGACATTAGCACCATCACCTATGACAAGCATGTTCCACAGGACGCCCCTGAGAGCCACCTACCGGGCAACCCACGTAGGCCCCACCAAAACAACAATGACAATGACAATCGACAAAAACAATCCTCTCTAGTAACAGAGATGGGAGCACACGAGCGATTGCATGAGACCGGAAGCGCAAGCTTGAGCACCGGAGAGCGCGTGTGCCCACCTGAACGAGCGTGTGAGCACGAGAACGCACATGAACCTCCGTGCTCCGTCGCGCTCCTAAATGTTCCGAGGTGTGCGGAATCGTACCGGGCGGGCAAACCCGGTTACGTCCCGGTCGGAAACGTCTCCACTGGTCGTTGGCAGGACCATACGGGAAGACTGTTGACGGTACCGGAAGGCCGCGCGGCTCTTGAGGCCCTTGGAATCGAACAGTACGGCACCCAGTTCTTCCCTGTGGGGTCAGCTATGGAAATCCGAATCTCGGACGCCCTGGCAGTAATAGCCAATGGAGGTCCGGTACGGAGCAAAGAGAGGAAAGCGGCATGACGATTCGTGAGCAGTTGACGGCGGTTGACGAGCTTGGCGAGCTATGGGCACTGTCTCTTCCGGGAACGACCCCTCCGCCTAGCGGCACATATGCATCATGGTTGGGCACCTATCCGCAGAGCATCATTGTTTACGGTCTCAGCCGAACGGCTTCAAAGGCACGAAAGCTGAAAGAGGCCGGAGCACCCATGGACACGGAGGCAGCAACCCGATACGCGGCGAGCGTCATGCACCACGAGGCAAAGGGAGAGCGGCGTT
Organism: Acidobacteriota bacterium; assembly: GCA_040388825.1. GTDB lineage: Bacteria > Acidobacteriota > Terriglobia > Terriglobales > Acidobacteriaceae > Granulicella. The sequence continues at coordinate 6,559 of JAZKBC010000056.1, forward strand.
TGCCTACTCGAACGCCGGTTGCAGCTATTGCCGCCTAGTAACACCCCGGGCGGAATCCCGCGCCGAATATCAATGAAGGAGAAAATGAACCACGAAGTTTTTATCGGCGTCACCGACGCTATCACCAACGCAATGCTCCGCACTGGAGCCACACCTGAAAGTCTGGAGCTTGCCGCCGCCGAACTGGACGCCATTGACATCTCGGACGATGAGTTTATCGATCACGTCCTACGTCGTTTTGACGACGGCGTATCAAACACTAAGCATTTTTCACGACTCGAAAACGCGAAACAGCTTTATGACTCAAATGTCGAATTGTTGCGAGGCGCTGCCTTCGATCACTATCCGGCTGCGCATCCCTCTGACGTTGACGGTCTGCTTTCACGTCTGCATGAACACCTTGACGCATACAGGGGAGCACAAGATGAGAGCGCGTTTCTGGGTTGGGCGATTCGGTTCGTTCGACGCGAGGCGGATACACTGCGCCGCTTTCACCAAATCATCACAGCATCGCGGCCAATGGTGCTCAAGGCTATTTGGGACGTTTTGAAGACCAGCATTGATTTCATCGATGACGACTCGGCGGACGATATCGAGAGCGCGGTTTGGGAATGGTTATGGGCAGACCCCAAATCTCCTCTGTATACCGAAGGCAGCGCCTCACCATCAACCCGGACGTACGGGCGCGCTCGTTGGATCGCGAGGGCTTGGAAGACAACGAAGCTACGTGAACATGCACGGTTGAAGCCAATGGATGCCTTCCGCGAAAGACCGTTCATTACAGGCGCTAAGAAGCAAGTCGCCGAATGATCCGCAGGCGAAATCCCTTGTGACTACTGGGAAATCGCACTATTGCTCTAAACATTTGTGCAGCGGAGTTTTCCTGTACCCAGCCTCAAGAGCTTACCGCCCGCCGCGATGACGGCATGAGGTTGGAATGGAAACTGCACAGACTAGCGACTCAGGCAGCTCACGACTAGGCGCACGACGCCTGCACTCTGACTGATTCGCTACCAGCCTTTCGAGGCGCGCGATACGCAAGTGTAAGCAACAAAATCCACCGAAGGAGGATATGAGTCTACCGAACCAACGCTCCGTTTACCGCGACAGGTCAGCAGAGCAAACCGAATTGTTTTACAGAGTCATCAAGGCCTACGTCGAAATCTCCGAAGAGGTCCCATTGATAACGGCTCTAAGCTATGACCCGGATGCACCAAAGCAACGAACGCTTACCCCGGACGCCATCAACTTCAGAGCGGATGTAGAACGAGCAACTGAGGCTGCTCTCGATTCACCCGAATTTCAGCGCGGGTGGTTTCGCTTAGCTTGTGGCGATGGCGTCCAACAGTCTCTTGCACATTCGATTGTGACGCGATGCGCTCGGCTGTCTTGATCCGAATTTGTACTTCCACAAGTTGCGACTTGGGAGTGTGCTCACAGGGAGGGCCGCGTGAGCATCCGGGCGAAGCTGTTGTGTCCAGAGTGCGCCGTTCTGACATCCATTAGGGAATACCTGCCCAGCGGCGAAGTCTGCCTAGCGTGTGAGCACCGACGCACACGTGCTTTATTGCCCGCAAAAGGCGTCAGCCTTGAGCTACTGGGCACACGGGAAGGGATTCGACTATTCCCCTTGCGATGGGATGAGGTGCGGCGATGAGTGATTTGAAGAAAGGACTTTTTATATGAGCAGTAGAACAATGGTGGGGGTCCGTGATTTCACGGGACATCAAATCGGAACGCTAAAGGTTGAAGGGCTTGTCAGCAGGCACCCATCGCCTAGGTACGCTGTGAAATGTCTCCGTTGCGGTAGTCAGGCCACGGTGTCGCAGCGAGAGCTGAGCATAGGGACGGCTGTATGCCGTGCGAGTGGTTGTGGACGTGAGGCAGCGCGCGAAGAGCTTGAAGAGACTCCACGCAAGTTCCGTGAGAAAGAGCAACGCGCTTTGCGCGAACGAATAGAGGAAACAGCACGTGATTGGAGATCGACAGCAAACCAGCTAGAGACCGTCAATCGCGACCTGATATCGAAGGGCCAAGACCCGGAACTCTATCTTGATCCCGCAACCACGGGAACGATGACTGAGTATGAAGCCGCCGTCTTCAACGAAAGAGAGGCATTGAGATTCATCCGAGAAACCCCGGAGTACCACGCTTGCCCTGAGAACATGGTCGTCTTGTTCGGCTATCTTCAGCGGAACGGCATCTCACAAATTGTCAGTGCGGAATCGCTCCGAGCCGCGTTTCGGCGACTGGATACGTACGGCTTGCTAGAGCGTCCTCCAGCACCTACATCAGCATCCGTTGACTATCGTCCGGTAGAGATTCGCATCGCACCCGCCGAGCCTTTGCAGGAATCGGAGTCGATGGTTGGCTTTGATTTGAGAACGGGCGAGCAACGCGAGTACACCAAGTATGAAATCGACCGCATGGGTTCGGAAGAGTTCCGCCGTGTCTTTCGACTGTTTGGTGATCGTGCGCCGCTCACACCGCATCATGCTGCTTTCTGACGGCGGGATGACAATCTGCCGAATGGTCAGAAACCAGACTCAACACCGCAGAGCAGCCCCGTCGAATGGTGATGCGGCACATCTCCTTGTTCCGCTCGCAGCTAACCGTTGCCTCAAGCTTTTCCGCTACCGGCACCCGTGTGTTCATGAAACGTAAAAAGCTCGGCCACGGAAATACGCAGTGCGGTTGCGAGACTTTCGAGAGTCTCAAATGAAGGGGCATTGTGCCCTCGCTCAACCAAACTCAGGAAATCGACGGAGATTTCGGATGCCTCCGCAAGGTGTTCTTGGGTGAACTCCCTCTGCAATCGAAGTCGACGGAGGTTCTTTCCGAATTTGAGGCGGAGGGATGACACGGCTACCTATTCGGCAGTGTGCCGTAGTATTATTCCGGGTGACACCGAGCGAGACTACGGGTCGCTGTTGATGTCCACTCTTGAAAGCCCCAATAAGGAGGTTTGGTTTGGAAATCCTGCAATGTCATCGCCGCATTCAAATGGTCGCTATTTTGAGTCTTTCTGTGTTCTTGCCGCTTTCCGTGCGCACCCAGCAAACCACAAACACGAACTGCACGACTGTCGGGAACAATACGAACTGCGCCAGCAGCACGAACAACAACGGAGATCAGCAGCGCAGTTACGAAGCGGGCCAACAGGTGGGTAGCGCCCTTGGCACAGGGCTTGGAATAGCGATTCAGAATCACTCGCGCAACAGTTGGGTGAAGAAGTACTGCGCAGCTCATCCCGGCCAGAACTGGCGCTGGACCAGAAACTCTGATGGCCGGTTGCTTACTTCTGGCCATTGCCCCTCCGACGAGGAGAAGGGCGCTATAGCTGCGAATGAATTCATGGCTCGCCACAAAGACTTCATCAAGGAACCCACAAATTCGACGATCTTAGTGGCATATCTTGATGAACATAGGCTTGATCCTCGCGAGGAAAAATCCTACGAGCAGGCGTACAAGGACCTCAAGAAGAGCGGAAAATTGGACTTGTATGCCAAATGAGACACCATTCTGTCCACCTCACTTGTTAGCAACAGTGGCTTTTCCAAAGTTCACATGAACTTTCTTCGTTTGAACGCCGCTACATCCGAGCTAGATAGAGCGAACCACTCTCCATTACCGCGCTTGTCAGCGAAACGCCGGTGCCAATACGCCTCGATACCTTTCATGTCGTCCGTACGAATCAGGTGAATGATCTCCCCGCCCTCGGGTGTTAGGCTGCTGACCACCGATGCACGATTCAGTACTGCTTTGGAGAAGCCGATCTTGTAGTGTCGGGCGGACAACAAAAGATAGACATATCCGAACTGAAGCGCTCCATCCTCGCTTGCGAGCTTTTGCTTGCGCTCTGCGGGAAGTACCGTACTTTTCAGTATTTGCTCGACGTCACGAAACGCCGCTTGTTTCTGGCAGAAGTCCAGCAACTTCCCTATCAGCTCAGCCTTGTTGCTATGAGCCTGAATAGCGCGCGCGCTTGGGAATGCTGCATTCGTCTTGCGCTCAATGCTTATCTCCGCTCCAGTGGGGTATCTCTTCAGCTTGCGAGTCAGCTCAATGAGGCTCTGGAAGATGTGAGATTCTTCATGCCCCGGCGTCCATTCATTCGGCAAATAGCCCGCTTCAATTACGGCGTCGCCCCAACGCGCCCAATGCTTGCCTCGCCACTCGTGTTCTCTTATTCCGGTTGCCGTGTGAAAGCCTTTGCTTCCGAGAGGTCTCCCGCCTATCGCGGTTCGGCGGATTTCAGTGAGAATGTGCTCGCGTTCCATAGGTTTGGATAAAAGTATCATGCAAGATCAGCGAACGAAACAACTCCACTACAAGTGCATGCCTACATCAAATTTTGATCCACCACGCGCCCGTCCTCCGGCCCGTAGCATTCTTCTCATCCTGAATCCGGGGCCATGGAGCGGTTTATATCTCCGTCCTCCGCACATGCGCGCGCGCTGTTGGCATTGGCCTCCAACAAGCAAACGAAATGCGCATTAACGCACCGTAAGTCTTTGTACGCATTACCCTTACCCCTTGCGCGTGCTGACGGTTTCTGGTAATATTGTTATATTGTCGGTGGTTTTGGAGCATCGCAGATTCTGTTGGGTGTTTCCGCAGTTCGCCACCGACTCCGGTACTACGGCCACGCCCTTTAGACCTCATGTTTGGTTCTTCTAGGCCGTAGATCGAGAGACTGACGGGCACTAGGTTCTTCGTTGAACGTTCAATCCCCGCTGAGCCGCACCGGCCCGGGTCCATTTGCTCCACAATCCCCACCCACAATCGAAAGACCGCTCACCGCGCAAGAGCTTTCAGAGCTTCTGCCGCTTCACCCCGTCACCATCCTGCGATGGGCGCGTGAGGGCCGTATGCCCCATCGTCGGTTGAGTGCTCGGAAGATCGTATTCTTGCCTAGCGAAATCAATGCATGGCTCTCTTCGGATTCCAATCTGTATGCTGAAGGTGCCGTTTGTGCCGCCCAACCCGAAAGGACGGCAGCATGAAACTGACACATAAGCGTGAGCGCTCGCAGCATGGCTCTTTGACAATCGAAGAGAGAAGCAACGGAAAGGTCTGGATTTTTCGTTGGCGTGAGCCATCCGAAGATGGAAGTACAAAGCAACGCAAGGTCACCATCGGACCCGCCAACAAGCTCACTAAGACGCAGGCACAGAAGAAGGCGGATGAATACCGGCCCCAGATGAACGAACCGGTACCGGCCATGGGCAAAGCGGGTCTGACTGTCGCGGAACTTGTAGATCACTACAAGGAACGTGAGCTTGGAGAAGACTCTGGCAAGGCAGCGAAACCTCGCAAGGCATACCTGTACATCTTCAACAAGTACATTCTTCCGAAGTGGGGTAGTCTCCCACTCCGGGCAGTGAAAGCGGTAGCTGTTGAAGATTGGCTAAAGACACTGCCTTTAGCGAACGGTTCGAAAGCAAAGGTGCGTGAGGTGTTCGGAGCAGCATTCCGCCACGCCATGCGCTATGAGCTTTACCCGACCAACCCCATCGCTAACGTTCGGCAAGTAAGGAAGCGGGCTATCGAGCCTGAAATTCTTGAGCCTGCCGAAATCGTGGCGATACTCAGGGAGCTTGACGGTATCGAGCCTGTACGAACGGCATTCCTAATTGCAGCCGTGATGGGAATGCGTCGAAGCGAAATCTTCGGCCTCAAATGGTCAGACGTAGACTTCGAACGTGCGACATTGCACGTACGGCGTTCGTTTGTGGATGGCGTTGTGGGACCGCCAAAGACGGATTCCTCACGCCGTCCATTGCCAATCCCTCCACAAGCGCTAGAAGCACTCAGGACGTGGCTGGAGAAGTCGTCCTACACAGCACCCGATGACTGGGTGTTCGCGTCGGACATCTCGTTTGGCAAGCAACCGCTATGGCCGGGTACGCTCTGGCAGCGGAACGTGGCACCCGCTATCGAACGCGCAAAGATCACCAAACTCAAAATCGGTTGGCACTCTTTGCGACGCTCCTACGCATCCATGCTTTTTGCAACCGGAGCAAGCCTGCGAGTGAGTATGGAGCTGATGCGGCACTCCACAGCCGAGATGACGCTGAGCACATACGCACAGTCGGTTGGGAATGAGAAGCGGGACGCCGGTAGTCGCGTAGCCCTGATGGTGTTGGAAGGCGGGAAAGCGGCCTAGTGTTCCCTTATTGTTCCTTGGGAGCGTTGGACCCGCTTATTGTTCCCTGAGAATCAACCGAAGTGATTGATTTTATTGGTGGAGCTGAGCGGGATCGAACCGCTGACCTCCTCGTTGCGAACGAGGCGCTCTCCCAACTGAGCTACAGCCCCACAGTGCAGACGTCCGCGCGCAAGCGCACAACCCTGCCGGAGACTCTTAGTTTAGCAAAGAACCCGCCGCACTCCAAGCCGCTACGAACTCTTCTTCGGGACCGCCAGCCCCAGCTCCGCCATCACCCTCTGCAGGTCCTTCCACGCCTCGCCTTTTTGCCGCGGATCCCGCAGCAGAAACGCCGGATGATACGTCACCGCCACCTTCGCTCCTCGCACCGAGTGCCAGGTCCCCCGCAGCGACCCCAGGCTCTGCCGCACCCCCAGCAGGTACGTCGCCGCCGTCGCTCCCAGCGCCACAATCACCTCCGGCCGCACGATATCAATCTGCTTCACCAGGAACTGCGAGCACGTCGTCGCTTCCACAAACTCTGGAGTCCGATTCCCCGGCGGCCTGCACTTCACAATGTTCGCGATGTACACCTCTTCGCGCTTCAGCCCCATCGCGTTGATCATGTTGTTCAGCAGCTGCCCTGCCTTGCCCACAAACGGCAGGCCCGTCGCATCTTCATCCGCTCCCGGCCCTTCGCCCACAAACATCAACCGCGCATTCGGTTCGCCATCCGCAAACACAATGTTGTGCCGCCCCGCATACGCCAGCGGACACCGCGTGCAGTCCCCAATCTCCGCCCGCACTGCCTCCAGCGCCTTCGCGCGTTCACCTGCAGGAACAATCTGCACCGGCAACGGCGCCAGCGCATCGAACGACAATGGTTTCGGCATAGGCGCTGCAAGCTCCGGCGGAAGCCCCACGGGCTCCCCTCCAAAATAATTTGTCTCAACAGGCGCAGCCGCCACCGGCGTCATCGCTCGCGGAGCCACCGCCGGCCTCACCACCGGACTCGCAACCGCAGGCCGCGCAGCATCCGCAGCCAGCCGAACCACCGGCGCAATCGCAGCCACAGCCGACAGCGCCGCCAGCTTCTCGCGCAGCGCCTCCGGCAGAGTCACATTCGGGTCGTCGCGACGATACAGATCGTAGATGCCCAGGTCGCGCAGGTACTCGACATAAGCACGCAGTTGTTGCTCGGGCAGTACGTCCATCACTTCCTTACTTTAGAACGCGGCCGGTGGTACGGGCTTTTGACCCATCACCAGGTAAGTCACCTTACCTACGCGTATCTCATCCTGTGCAACGCGACATGCCTTCAGCGACTTCGACACACCAAGTGGCGGTGCGCCTGACTGGAGCTGGCGAGCTCTGCGTGCGGCTCCCTTGACCAGGCTGTACTTGTTCTGCAGTGAATCATATGCAGCCATGTATGGACCTCCGGGGATGCTCTATCTTATCCTCGAAATCCATCTCCAATGCAAGCGTCACCGGTGGGAATCATGCCAGCTTCACGCCACGCCGAAGCTTTGCAAAGCCGCTTCCAGCCTCGCCGAACGCTGCGCCGTCAGGCACGATGCCGACGCGCGCTCCTCTTCCGCCGCTCCATCCCCGCGCTCATGCAGCACAATCGCCCGCATCTCCGTCGCCGCCACATCCAGTACGTCGTTGACCAGCGCGTACTTATAGTCCGCCAGCTTCTCCAGCTCCTGCTTCGCCTGCGAAAGCCGCCGCTCAATCACGCTTTCGTCCGTCACGCCCTCAGCCTGGCTCCGATTCCGTAACCGTCTGCTCAGCACTTCCGGACTCGGCGGCAAAATAAATATCGAAACCGCCTCCGGCATCTTCGCCATCACCTGCAGCGCGCCCTGCACATCGATGTCCAGCAGCAGGTCTTTCCCCGCCACCCGCGCATGATCCAGCGCCGCCTTCGCCGTGCCATAGTAGTTCCCAAACACCTCAGCCCACTCCAGGAACTCCCCCGCCGCCACCTCCAGATCGACGTCCTCGACGGCCGCCGTCTC
>JAZKBC010000056.1:14743-20482 GCA_040388825.1 Acidobacteriota bacterium
TTCGCGCGTCGTAAAGTGATACTCGCGCCCATCCTCTTCCGATCCCCGCGGCTCTCGCGTCGTATACGAGATCGAAAACTCCAGCCCCTGCACCAGCCGCCGCACCTCGCTCACCAGCGTGCTCTTGCCTGACCCACTGGGCGCCGAAATGATGAACAGTATCCCCGCCATAGCCTCTCGTCCTGCTTTCGTTCTACTCCCTATTCCCTACTTCCTGCTTCTACGCGATTCCTTCAATGTCCGGCGCTGCGACAGCCGCTTCCATCATCGCCTCATCGCCCTCGCCAAACTGCAGCTTGTACAGCCGCGAGTACGTCCCGCTCCGCATCAGCAGCTCCTCATGCGACCCAATCTCCGTAATCTCCCCATGCTCCATCACCGCAATCCGGTCCGCTCTCCGCACCGTCGACAGCCGATGCGCAATCACCAGCACCGTCCGCCCTTCCATCAGATTCCCCAGCGCCGCCTGCACCGCCGCTTCGCTCTCCGTATCCAGCGAGCTCGTCGCCTCATCCAGAATCAGAATCGGCGCATCCTTCAGCAGCGCCCTCGCAATCGCCAGCCGCTGCCGTTCGCCTCCCGAAAGCCGCGCCCCGCGCTCGCCGATCATGGTGTTGTAACCCTCCGGCAGCCGCAGAATAAAGTCATGCGCCAGCGCCGCCTTCGCTGCCGCCTCAATCTTCTCCATCGGAACATCCGGCTGCCCATACGCAATGTTGTTGCGCACGGTGTCGTTGAACAGCACGGTCTCCTGCGTCACCTTCCCAATTTGCTTGCGCAGCGAAGCCAGCGTCAGGTCGCGGATATCGTGCTCATCCAGCAGAATCGCTCCGCCTCTCACGTCATAAAACCGCGGCAGCAGGTTCACCATGGTCGACTTCCCCGCCCCGCTTGGCCCCACCAGCGCCACCACCTCGCCCCGCCGTACGGTCAGCGACACGCCATGCAGCACTTCCTTCGTCTCGCCGTCATGCTCATACCCAAACCGCGCATCGCGAAACTCAATCAGCCCTTCAAAACCCTTCAGCGGCTTCGCATCCTTACGCTCCACAACCTCATCCTGCTCGTCGATGAACTGAAAAATCTTCTGGCTGGCGCCCGACGCCTGCTGGAAGCTGTTGTAGTACAGCGGCATCTTCCGCACCGGGTCGTACAGCAGAATCACCGATGCCAGAAATTCGATGAACGTCCCGATCGTCCAGTGCCCATGCACAATCCGCCGCTGCCCAAATAGAAGCAACAGCGCAATCGCCACCGCTCCCAGCCAGTCCATCAGCGGAGACGAGATCGCCTGCACCGCAACCGACTTCATATTCGCCAGCAGCAGCCGGTCCGCCGCTCGGCGAAAGCGGTCCATCTCCCACAACTCCATGCCGAACGCCTTCACAATCCCGTTGCCCGTGATCGTTTCGTGCACAACATTCTGGATCTCCGCCAGCTTGTCCTGTCCGCGCCTCGTCGTCTTCCGCACACCGCGTCCAATGCGCCTCGCCGACAGCACAATCACCGGCAGAAACAGCAGCAGCACCCACGCCATCTTCCCGCCCACGTGGATCACGACGCCAATCATCACCAGCAGCGTGAACAACTGCTGCAGAAAATCGACGAGCACGGTCGCCATCGCATTCTGCACGCGCTCCACGTCGTTGATCAGCGTCGAGATCAGCGTCCCCGTCGTATGCCTCTGGAAGAACGCCGTCGACCTCCGCAGAATCGCGTCATACAAATCGTTGCGCAGGTCCGTCACCATCCCGAACCCCGCCTTGTTCGCCAGCAGCGTCCCCAGGTAGTCGCACACCGACTTCACAATCGCCGACCCCACCAGCGCAATCGCCACAATCGCCCACGCGTTCCGCAACACCGGAGGAAACAGCACCCCGAGATGCACCCACCGGTGAATCACCGGAACCTCAAAGTTCAGCAACGCCGCAGGCCCCGCCGTCGGACTCAGCACATTGTCGATGATCGGCCGGATCAGCATCACCCGGAACCCCGCCATCGCTGCGTACACCGCCATCAGCAGCACAGCCATCGCGAGGTGCGGCACATAAGGCCGCATGTACCGCAGCAGTCGCCCAATGCGCTTCACGCCCCACCACCCAGCCGTTCGCGTTCACAATTCTTCATCAACGAGAAGTGTACCTGCGACCAGCCTCGCTGTTGCTCTTGCTTTTCTTGCTTGTCATCCTCGGAGAGGACCTGCTTCTCCAGCCTGCCGCCGATCCCAGCCCTACCGCGGCATATCCCGATGCGCCGCCTTCACCCGATACCCCGCCGCCGCCAGCCGCTTCCGCAGCTCCTCGGCAATCATCACCGACCGATGCTGCCCCCCCGTGCACCCCACCGCCACCGTCAAATAGCTCTTCCCCTCCGCAATATAGTGCGGCAGCAAAAACACCAGCATATCCGCAGCCTTGTCCAGGAACTCCTTGGTTTGCGGAAACTGCAAAATGTACTTGATCACCTTCGTCTGCTTGCCCGTCAGCTTGCGCAGCGCCGGCACAAAGTGGGGATTCGGCAGAAACCGCACATCGAAGACCAGGTCCGCGTCCGACGGAACACCATTCTTGAACCCAAAGCTCATCACCTGCACGGTGAGGTTGCGCTCGTTCTTCTCGCCCCCGCGCTCAAACTGCGCATTGATGTGCGCCCGCAGCTCATGCACGTTGAACCGCGTCGTATCCAGCAGAATGTCCGCCACGCTGCGGATTGGGCTCAGCCGCTTCGCCTCCGCGCGGATCGACGAAATCACCGTCTCATTGCGCCCCAGCGGATGCGGTCGCCGCGTCTCGGAAAATCTCCGGATCAGCGCCTCATCGCTCGCCTCCAGGAACACCACCCGCGTCGGCAGAACCTTCCGCACCTGCTTCAGAATCCCCGGAAACTTGTCCAGCCGGCTGCCTTCGCGAACATCCACCACCAGCGCCGCACGCTTGATTTCAGCCGACTTCAGCACCAGGTCCGCAAACCGCGGAATCAGCTCCAGCGGAAGATTGTCGACCGAATAAAACCCGAGATCCTCAAACGCCTTGGCCGCCGACGCCTTACCCGCCCCGGACATCCCCGTAAGGATCACCAACTCCCGAGGCACTCCCTCAGGATCGTCCTTCACCACTTTCGCCTTCGACTTCGCAGCACGCCGCACAGCCATGGCTGCATCCTAGCATCGCAGCCCGCCACAACGCATTCGTTTTCAGCGGGCTCGCCAATAAAGGCCCTCAGATGCACGAAGGGCGCACCCTCACGGTGCGCCCTTCTGCCTTCAAAATCTTCGGCGAACTCCGCAGCCTACAACGACGGAATCGCAATAGGCTTCGGATGGCTCCGCACCGTCTCATAGCGCTGCTTATGCCGGATCGCCTGCTGCTCCACTCTCTGCAGCGCATCGTGCAACGCAACCTCCATCGCGGTCGACTCACAGCGCGCCACCAGAATATCCCCACGACATGTGACGGACAGCTCGGCGATATGCCGGTACTTGTCTTCCGTCAGAATCACATGCGCCTTCACGCAACGATTGGCAACCCGGTCAATTCGAGCCAGACCGGCTTCGGCTTGCTGTTTTAACTTCGCGGTGATCGTAGTGTGGCGGCCAGTGAATTCAATCGTCATGTGCGATTCTCCTTCTGCGTTTAGGATGCACTCAACGCTGTCGGCGTTGGTGCGTGCTGGGGATCTGCATATCCTCACGATATTTGGCCACCGTGCGCCGCGTTACCTTGATCCCCTGCCGCTGCAACTCAGCCGCAAGATAATCGTCCGTCCACGGTTTACGGGGGTCTTCTTCCTCGATCAGCTTCTTTACCCGCCGCTTCAACAGCAGCAGCGGAAGGTCACCTCCCTCGGGGCCATTCACACCCTCTGAGAAAAAGAATCTTAGCTCATAAACGCCCTGTGTGGTGTGTACATATTTGTTAGCAACCGCACGAGAGACTGTAGAAGGGTGTACACCGATCTCCTCCGCAACCTCCTTGATCATCATCGGCCGCAGCCCCTCCACTCCTTTCTCCAGGAACTCCTGCTGCCTTCTCACAATAGACTCGCAAGTCCGCACAATAGTGTTCTTCCGCTGCTCAATATTCCGCAGCAGCTGGATCGCCGACTTGTACCGCTCCTTCACATACTCCTTGACGTCCCGCTCCGTTCCCTTCTCCCGCAACATCTTCCGGTAGCTGTTGTTCAGCCGCAGCGCCGGCATATCTTCCTCATTCATAACAACGACATATTCGTCGTCGCGTTTCACAAATGCCACATCCGGCTCAATTAGCCGCGTCTCAACCTGGTTGTACCTCTGGCCCGGCCGCGGATCCAGCCTCCGTATCAACTCCACCGCGTCGGTTACAACCTCAACCGGCTGCCGGCAAAGCCGCGTCAGCTCCCGCATGTCCTTCTTCTGCAGCAGCGGCAGATGACTCTCCACAATCGCCGCCGACACCTGCAGTATCACAAACACATCCACCGTTGCGCTGTCCGAAGCCGCACCATTTCCGTGCCCATTCCCATTTCCGTTCACTGCTAGCAGATCAGCCGCATGTCCGTTCGCCTTCCGAACCGCCGCCACCCCCTCCCTGCGTTGCGCCTCAATCTGCAACAGCAGGCACTCCTTCAGGTCCCTGGCCCCCACCCCCGCCGGATCCAGTTGCAGCACCACCTTGCGAGCCTCCGCAATCAGCCGCAGCCGCTCCTCCTGCGTCCCCTTCAGCGACTCCGCCAGCTCCTCATCGCTCGCCGTCAGATAACCATCCTCATTCAGGTTCCCGATGATCGCATCCGCCGCTTCCCGCACCCCGGGCTTCAGCAATATCGACCCCAGCTGCCACGTCAGGTGATCCGTCAGCGTCGAAGGCTGCGACAGAAAATGCTCAAACGACGGCTTGTCGTACTCCTCAAAGTTCCCCGCCGTCTTGTACCCCGGGTCCAGGTAGTCCTGAAAGTAGCTTCCAAAGTCGATCTCATCGAACGGATCCTTCTCCACCCGTTCGCCTTCCGCAGCCACATCCTCTGCGCTGCGTTCACGATCCCCCTCAGCCCCCGACCGCTCATCGAGCGTCATCGAGCTCTCGTCAATCTCTTCCAGCACGGGGTTCTCCACCAGCTCCCCGTTGATCATGTCCTTCAGCTCAAGCTTCGTAAGCGCAAGAACGCCAACCATCTGCACCAGGCCCGGTGTCAGCACCTGCCGCTGCGATATCTTGACGTTCAGACGTGGCTGCAACAACCGATTCGACCTCGCAAGAGCCGCCCAATAAAATCTGAGCGCCATGCATCCATCCGGCCAAAGTGGTCACCGGATTGCATGCAACGCCAGTTTACTCCGCTATTGCCTTCCCGTTGCGGGAACCCCACCAACCCGCCAACCCCGCTTCCCAAACCCGGCAATCCGCCCCTACTGCCCCTCGCCCATCGCAAACCCCTCACCCAGATACACCCGCTTCACCTCAGGATCCCTCCCCAACTCCCCCGGTGTCCCTGTCCGGAAGATCCGTCCCTGGTTGATGATGTACGCCCGATCCGTCACGCTCAGCGTCTCGCGAACGTTGTGGTCCGTAATCAGAATCCCAATCCCACTGGCCTTCAGGTCGAAAATAATCTGCTGCAGCTCCAGCACCGCAATTGGATCGATCCCCGAAAACGGCTCATCCAGCAAAATAAACGCCGGATCGATCGCCAGGCACCGAGCAATCTCCACCCGCCTCCGCTCGCCGCGCAATTATCCGCATCACACCGTAGGAGATCGTC
>JAZKBC010000056.1:20492-21136 GCA_040388825.1 Acidobacteriota bacterium
GCGCTCGCCGCCGCTCAGCGCATACCCCCGAGTCCGCCTAACGGTCCCCAGATTGAGCTGCGCAATCAGACTCTCCGTCCGCTTCCGCCGAGTCTCCCAGCTCACGTGCAGCGTCTCCAGCACCGCCAGGATGTTCTCTTCCACGGTCAGCTTGCGAAACACGCTCGGCTCCTGCGGCAGATAGCTGATCCCATGCTCCCGCGCCCGCAGATACATCGGCGTCTTCGTAATATCCACGCCGTCGGTCAGGATGTGCCCCATATCCGGCCGCACCAGCCCCACAATCATGTAGAAGCTCGTAGTCTTGCCAGCGCCGTTCGGTCCCAGCAGGCCCACCACCTCACCCTGCTTGATCTCCAGGCTGACGCCGCGAACCACCTGCCGCCCACCGTACGACTTCCCGATCTCCTCCGTCACCAGCGTTCTCATCAAACCATCCGCTTCCTGAATCACCGCGTCGAGCTCTTCTACCGCTTTACGTCAGTTTCCGTCCGCACCCGAGCACCCTTTGCCACTGCACCCGGCGCTGCACCCGCCACGATGATCGTACTATCCCCACCCTTCCTGTCGCCCTCAAAGATCAGCACCGTCCCCGTCACATCGCCCTGTTGATCATCCACCACATGCGGCGGATGCCCAGCCGT
>JAZKBC010000056.1:21146-23520 GCA_040388825.1 Acidobacteriota bacterium
ATACGTCAACTGGTCTCCGGTTCCCCGCCGGCCCGTCTCCTCGACCCTCACGTTTCCATACGCCACAGCCTTCTCAATCGACCCACCCAGCGGACTCACCGTAGTTGCCACCTTCGTACTCTTCGCCGCACTCAGCATCACCACCGCGCGATCGGACTCAACCGTCCCCACCTCGCCTTCCATCTTCACCGACCCCGAAAACGTCGCCTGCCTCTGCCCATCCGAGTAGTCCATCCGCTGGCTCGCAACCCGCACCACCTTCGCCGCCACGCCATGCGTTCCCGTCGCAGCCGCCGTCCCCTTGCCCTGCTCGGCAAACACCGCATGAACTACCTGCCCCACCGCCAGCGGCCGCGCACTCATCAACCGCTTCACGCCATCGAAGAACAACACCGCTGCCTGCAACTGCGAAGCTCCCTGCCACATCTTCGCCGGCGCCTGGTCCGTCCCGCGAAACTCCGCCAGCTTCCCTGCCCGTATAAATTTCGCCTCGGCCGACAGTACATGCGTCACCGGCTGCTCGGCACTCGACGCCGCCGATCCCGCCGCCCCCTCACCCCCAACCGCGGCCACCACCTTGCCCTTCGCCACCGCATCCCCATTGCGCTGATCCATCACCACCGTCGCCGCCGTCAGCGAGTCCACCCCATTGCTGAATCGCGCACTCCCCGTCAGCGTCAGCGTTTCGTCCACGCCGTTATAAACCGCGCGATCGCCTCCAGCCGCTATCTCCTCTGGCTTCGTACCCGCCGGTTTTCCGCTCGCAACAGCAGCCCGCGTATGAATGTCCACATTCCCCGTCTGCACCGCCGAGAGCACCTTCCCCGCCTCCATCCCGCTGCCCTTCGCTCCAGCCGCTCCAAACACCATCTCCAGCGTGTCGCCCGTGCTGGTCTCCATCTCTCCCAGCGGAATCTCCTGCTCCAGCACCGTATGTCCCGCACCTGAAACATGCTGCATCTCCGGCCGTCCCCCTGCCCCCACTCCAAACAGCGCCTTCAGCGCATCGCCCGAAGCGTTCACCGTCTTCACCACCGGCCCTGTCTTCGTCTTCGCCAGCGACTCGCCCTTTCCCCTCCCCTTCGCCGCCACAAAAGTCCCCACCACGCGGTCGCCATGCATCTCCCTGTTTAAATCGTGCCCACCCAGCTCCGGCCCTGTCCCGGACTTGTCCGTCATCGCCATGCTCACCGCTCCGGTAGCAATCGCCAGCTTCGGCAAACCCTTCGCGTCAAACGTCGCGTCCACCGCCTCCGCGCTCCCATGCACCGGCCGCAGCGCATTGCTGTCCGCCATCGCCACCCCGCCTGAAAGCCGCATCGTCACCGGCTTGGACTGCGCATTCAGCGTCACATCCATCCGCGTCGCCGTCACGCTCTGCGTCCCCGAAGTCATCGCCACCGACCCGGTGCCCTGCGCCCGCTCAATCGTCCCGTCCGGCCGGAAGTACAGCAGCACCCGGTCCGCCTGCGCCGACTTTCCATCCGAGTGCGCCACGGCTCTCGAAAGGTCCGCCAGATTCGTCGTCCGGTCCAGGTGTGCTTCCGTCGCCGTCATCGTCAGCGGATGCCCCTGCATCGTTCCCGTCAAATGAACATCCGCCAGCAGGTGCAGCGTGCTCTCATCCGGATCGAACTCAGCTCCCTGCGAATCGCACGTCAGTCCGCCCCAGCTGAACTCCACCTTCTCACTCGTAGCCGCCACACCCAGGCTGCGCATATATCGCAACCCACTCGTCGTCACATGGATCGTCTGCGATCCGTTCTCGCTCGCCTTGGCTCCGGCAGCAACCTTCTCCCGCTTCTCGCGCGAAGGCGGTGTATGCAGCTCCAGCTTCACTTCCCCCTGCGCCCGAGCCACGCCTTCCTTCTCGTTCCACTCAAAATCTTCCCCGGAAATATGCTCGTCCTCACCCGGAACCTTGCCAAACAACGTCAGGTCCGCATGCTGTAGCCGGTACATCCCATTGCCTTCAGGAATCGCCTTTTTGGCGTGGAGCGTATAGATCGTTCGCTTCCCATCAGACTGCGAGTACGTAACCCCGTTGCTGTCGTGCGAATACGTGACGTGTGTGTTTTCCAGGAACTTCTTCCACTTCGTCCGCGCCACGTAGCGCCCATACTGCACCGCGCCAACCAGCACGCCCACCAGCAACACCGCTCCCGCAATCAAAACCCACCGAAGCCGCTCGACCGACAATCCCATGTTCGCCTGCCATCATTTTCTCATCCATCCCCACCCAACGCATCCCGACGCAATCTCCCGCCCCAACCCAAACACCCACTGCTAACCGCCAACGGTTTTCCCCATCACGTCCAATCCCTACTCCCTACTCCCTACTCCCTACTCCCTACTCCCTACTCCCTACTCCCTA
>JAZKBC010000057.1:0-5705 GCA_040388825.1 Acidobacteriota bacterium
CCGGCTCCCTCGTCTCCGCCCTGCAGCGTCTGGCAGAAGCCGGCGTCGACCTCACCAAAATCGAATCCCGCCCCGTCCCCGGCAAGCCCTGGGAGTACGTCTTCTACGTCGACTTCCGCTTCGACGACCCCGCCAAAGCCGACGCCGCCCTCGCCGCACTCAAGCCCGTCTGCCACCTCGTCAAGGAACTAGGCCGCTACGCCGCCGCCTAAACCACACCACCACCAACCAGCCCACACGCCCACAAATCTGTCATCCTGAGCGAAGGCTCGCGCTTTTGCGAGCCGTAGTCGAAGGACCTGCACGGCCTCCTGCCTACGCACACCGCCAAGAACCTTCCAGCCTCAATAGCCCCCTACAACACCCCAGGATCCTTCGGCTCTTCCTCATCCCGCTCTTCCGGCGTCAACGGCTGTGCAAACGTAAAGTCCGTCATCGGGTTCGGCTGCATCACTCGCACCGGTGCGACCGCAACGGGAGTCGTCGAGGCAAACGCCTTCCGCGTCCCCGCCAGCGCAAAGTACACCAGCCACCACACCCCAACTCCAGCCACCCGCAAACTCATTCCCCCCATCGCAGCCAGCACAACATGCATCTGCGCCATGTTGGCGTTCGGCGGCAATGGAGTGGACTTCAACATCACTGGCACCATCGCCGCACCCAGCGCAAACAGCAACGCCGCGGCTGTCACAAAACCGCCCAGCACCATCACAGAAATACGTGCCCACGGCTTCAACTTCAGCAGCCCCACCATCGTGGCTATGCCCCACACTGCCGCCAGCAGCAGCAGTCCAGCCATAAACGCCGCCGCACCCGTCATCATCGCGGTCGTGGGCGCAACCATGCCGGGCGCCGCGGACGCCGGAGGTGGCGCGTTCTTCACGAGCGCCATCGAAACCGCCATGACCGCTGCAAAACCCAGCAGCACCAACGACACAAATCCCAGCGCAATCGCTGCAACCACCACACCTGTCGGACGCCGTTCCATGCGGCCAAGTGTATCGCGCTTTCCGCTCTGAATCGCAGCCCAATTCCCGTTTGTGAGCCCAGTCACAGGCCGATTTCCGGCCACGGGTTTACAGTGGACCTGCGGAAAAGGTACGGTTGTTTGCGTCCAGGGCCTCACCCAGGCCTGTCAGTCAGGCGCCCAAAGCGTCCTTACGGCCTGCGATAGCATGGAAGCACCAATCCATCCTCTTGGAATAAGTTGGAACCAATTCAGCCCGGCCTTACACCGGCCCTCGGGCAAGGAGAATAGAACTCAAATGGCAAGCGCAACCTGTGACATTGGCCTCATCGGCCTCGCGGTGATGGGACAAAATCTCGTCCTCAACATGAACGACCACGGCTTCAAAGTGTGCGTCTTCAACCGCACCACCAGCAAGGTCGACGAGTTCCTCGCCCAGGAAGCCAAGGGCACCCAGGTCGAAGGTTCGCACTCCATCGAGGAGATGTGCTCCAAGCTCAAGACCCCCCGCCGCGTCATGATCATGGTCAAAGCCGGCACCGTCGTCGACCAGACCATCGAGCAGATCATTCCCCACCTCGAAAAGGGCGACATCATCATCGACGGCGGCAACTCGCTCTACACCGACTCCGAGCGCCGCACCAAGGAGCTCGCCGAGAAGGGCTTACACTACATCGGCACCGGCGTCTCCGGCGGCGAAGAAGGCGCGCGTTTCGGCCCCTCCATCATGCCCGGCGGCGATCCCGCTGCCTGGCCCGCCGTCAAGCCCATCTTCCAGGGCATCTCCGCCAAGGTTGAAGACGGCACCCCCTGCTGCGACTGGGTCGGCGAAGGCGGCGCGGGCCACTACGTCAAGATGGTCCACAACGGCATCGAGTACGGCGACATGCAGCTCATCTGCGAGGCCTACCAGCTCCTCAAGGACACCCTCCACCTCTCCGCAGACGACCTCGCCGCCATCTTTACCGAGTGGAACAAGGGCGAGCTCGACAGCTACCTCATCGAGATCAGCTCCATCATCTTCGCCAAGAAGGACGACGACGGCACCCCCATCGTCGACAAGATCCTCGACACCGCCGGCCAGAAGGGCACCGGCAAGTGGACCGCCATCTCCGCGCTCGACATGGGCATGCCCGTCACGCTCATCGGCGAAAGCGTCTTCGCTCGCTGCCTCTCCGCCATCAAGGACGAGCGCGTCGAAGCCTCCAAGATCCTCAATGGCCCCGCCTCTGCAGCCTTCAGCGGCGACAAGACCGAGTTCATCGAGAACGTCCGCCGCGCTCTCTTCTGCTCCAAGCTCATCAGCTATGCGCAGGGCTACATGCTCCTCCGCGAAGCCGCGAAAGAGTACAAGTGGAACCTCAACATGGGCGGCATCGCTCTGATGTGGCGCGGCGGCTGCATCATCCGCTCCGCCTTCCTCTCGAAGATCAAGGACGCCTACGACAAGAACCCCAAGCTCGAGAACCTGCTCATGGACGACTTCTTCTTCGGCGTCCTGAACAAGTACCAGGCCAGCTGGCGCAAGGCCCTCGTCTCAGCCATTGAAGTAGGCGTCCCCACGCCCGCCTTCTCCACCGCGCTCGCTTTTTACGACGGCTACCGCACCGAGCGCCTCCCCGCCAACCTGCTCCAGGCTCAGCGCGACTTCTTCGGCGCCCACACCTACGAGCGCGTCGACAAGCCCCGCGGCGAGTTCTTCCACACCAACTGGACCGGCCGCGGCGGCCGCGTCTCTTCCTCCACCTACAACGCATAGTCTGCGCTGGCACACACGGCGAGGCTTCGGCCTCGCCGTTTTCTTTCTCTACAACTGTCCACGCATCGCCGGCAGTTCCTGGTAAATAAACAACCCCACCACCGCCAGCGAATCCAGAATCGCCAGCACGGTCAACCACCGGCAATACGGCGCCAACGCCTGCACGCGATGCAGAATAAAATCCTGCTCAACGTGCGCCAGGGACTCCGTCCGGTTATCCGTAAGGAACAGTTGATCGGTCTCCTGCCGCGTCAGGTGACCACGATAAATCAGCACGGCCAGCAACGCCGCGACCACGACAATCCAGCTTGTAAGGACGATAGGAAGCACTTGCATAGCACCCTCCCGAGCTGCGGGAGTCAGCGCCATTTCAGTGTGTGACGCCAGCCCTGCCGCCAGCCGAGAAAAGCATACGCCCGCCTCAATCCTGCGTCAGTAATCCATCGGGCGATCGCTGCATGTTTTTTAGAACCGCACCATCGGCAGTTCCTGCCACACGAACAACCCCACCACCAGTACCGAGTCCACAATCGCCGCCACGGTCAGCCACGTCCAGACCGGCTCCACGATATGCACCCGCTTCTGGATGATCTCCTGCTCCTCATGCGCCGAGGATTCTTTGCCGTCGTCCTCCCACAGGAACAACTGTTCGGTTTCCTGCCGCGTCAGGTGCGCACGATAAATCCCCACGGCCATCAACGCCGCAACCAAAACAAACCAAACTGTCAGGACCGATGGAAGCAGTTGCATAGAACCCTCCCGAGCCGGAGATTCAGAGCCACTTCACCGTACGAAGCCAAGCCCTGCTACCAGCCGACAACACCGCATGACACTAGGAGCGCTGAAACCGCTGCCCGCGTTGCTCACAGCCGCAAAATACCTCGCAGAATTCGCGTTTCCCCTTACCGCGTTGCGCCATTCATTACCCGGTACAGCACCACTCCCAGCACCGATAGACCCACCACCACCAACGCCAACAGCCCCATGATGAACATCGCCGCCCTCCGCCGCATCTGCTCCGACGGTTGAGTAATCCCAAACACACTGATAAAGATATCGGCCAGGGCTTCGAACAGGCGCATAACCCCAGCATACGCGCTTCCCCCGGCCACCCCTCGTGGTATTCGAATCCTCCCAATCCGGGCAGCATCCAATCCAGCAGCACCCCGTCACCCACCTGCCCTGCCGGGCTTGCTGATAGACTGGAGATGCAACAGATTCCGGGGCAAATGACCCCGGCACAGGCTTTCTGAAGGAGATCAAGTCCATGGCTACCACCGCCGTCACCCCCACCGTTGAAGTTGTCAACGCTCCCGCCGCCCCGTCCTCGCCGGTCGTTCTAACGCCTGCCGCGATCGGCAAGGTGAAAGAGATCATGGCGACCCAGGATCCCGTCCCCGCGGGCCTGCGCATCGGCGTAGTCGGTGGCGGATGCTCGGGCTTCCAGTACTCCATGAGCTTCGAAAACGCCGCCGGCATGATGGACAAGGTCGTCCGCTTCGAAGACCTCAAGGTCTTCGTCGACGCCACCAGCGCCATGTACCTCAACGGCTGCACCGTCGACTACGTCGAAACCCTCGAAGCCGCCGGCTTCAAGTTCGAAAACCCCCAGGTCAAGTCCACCTGCGGCTGCGGCTCCAGCTTCAGCGTCTAAACCCGCTACGTTTCAAGCAGCAAGGGCGAGCCAACCGGCTCGCCCTTGTTCTTTGCCGGCCCAACGCATTCACCCCGGATACAACGCATCCAGCTTGTCCAGCGTACTCGCCCATCCCGCCTCGTACGCCCACGCCCACTCTGCCTGAACTCTCTCCTGCACCACCACGATCTCCGTCCCACCCTCCACCGTGCGAAACGTGACGGTAACCAGCGACTCGTTCTCCGGACTCCAGCTCGCGCGCATCGTGAACTGCAGCCGCTCGCCCGGCACCACCTCGGTGTAAACGCCCGTCCCCGTCACCTCCCGCGGAATCCCCTCCGGCCTCTTCGCTCCCTCCGGAAACTCATCCACAATCCGCAACGCTCCACCCTCGCGCACGTCCAGCTCCGCCGCCTTGCACGTATTCCCTTTCGGCCCCCACCACTTCATCAAAATCACCGGCTCCGTCCAGGCCGCATACACAGCCTCCCGGCTCGCACGAATCAACCGTGTCTGGCGAACAAACGGAACCGCCGAACCCAGCGGCTGCGGCGTAATCAGAGGGGACGACATAGACAACTCCTTTTCTGGCATTACTTGTTCTGCGTTGCTTGTTCCATGACTGCCTGGAGCCGATCAAGACCCTCGCTCCAGAACTGGTTGTAGAAGGCCAGCCAATCCTGCACAGCTTCCAGTGGACCCGCGTTGAGCGCCACCATCCGCGACTTCCCTTCGCGCTCCCGCCGGATCAGCGCAGCCCGCTCCAGCACGTCCAGGTGCTTGCTCACCGCCGCCAGCGACATCGCATACGGCGCCGCCAGCTCGCCTACCGAAAGCCTGCTTTGCGCGATCGTGCTCAGCAGCGAACGCCGTGTGCCATCCGCCAGCGCATGAAACACGACGTCGAGATCTACACCGCTTCGCTCAACCATACAGTTGAATGTACGGCCAAACAGAGCTTCAGTCAACTGGTTAGTTGAATGAAGTTCGATGCGTCGATGCGAAGCTGTAAGCGGCCCTATGTCCCCAAGGTATGATTCCTAGAAGAAAGGAGGCTGTGATGGACTGGACAGCTTGCCCCTGGGTTGAAAGCGTCCCTGACCGCCTCTCGGGCACACCCGTTGTAGTCAATTCCCGCATGCAGGCCGATGGAGTCATCGAAAACTTCGATGACGGCCTCAGCGTCGAGGAAATTTGCTATCACTTCTTCCTCGACGAAGACGCCGTCCGCGGCATCCTTGGATTCGCCGGCAGGCTGCGCGCCGCCGACGCTGCCTGATGATAGTGCTGCTGGACAACGACGTACCCTATGGACTCCGCCGTCTCATGCGTCCGCACGTCTG
>JAZKBC010000057.1:5715-11356 GCA_040388825.1 Acidobacteriota bacterium
CGCTTCGCAATGGTCTCCTGATCAGCGCAGCCGAAGGCCGACACTTCGAGGTCCTCGTCACTGCGGACCAGAGCATCGTGAAACAGCAGAACAACGCCAAACGTAAGATCGCTATCGTGCAACTCTCTACAACGCGGTGGCTTTCCATCCGCTCTGCTCACGAACGTATCCTCGAAGCCGTCGAACAGGCTGTTCCCGGCAGTTTTCAGGCAGTTGAAATTCCGATTCCGAAGAAGCTCGCAAGACCATGACCGAATTCACCGTCAAACTCGCCGACGAACGCGGCCGCATCCAGGAGCAGGTCCACGCCGCCGCAACGGCCGAGGAGCTCCGCGCCCGCTTCACCCAGGCCGGCTACCACGTTTTCGCCGTCAAAGCGAAATCCAGCTTCGGCGGCGGCACCAAGAAGAAGATCAAGCTCGGCCCCTTCCTCGTCTTCAACCAGCAGTTCCTCACGCTCATCCGCGCCGGCCTTCCCATCCTCAGTTCGCTCGAACTCCTCGCCAAGCGCCAGAAAGACCTCAGCTTCCGCGGCCAGCTCGAAGACGTCGCCGCCCGCGTCAAAACCGGCCAGTCCATCTCCGAGGCCTTCGAAGCCCAGGGCAACTTCCCCCTCGTCTACACCACCACACTGCTCGCCGGCGAGCGCTCCGGAAACCTCGAAGAAGTCCTCCAGCGCTTCCTCGACTTCCAGCGCGTCTCGCTCACCTTCGCCAAAAAACTCCGCGCCTCGCTCATCTATCCGACGTTCCTGATCCTCATGGTGATCGGGCTCTTCATCTTCCTCATCACCTTCGTCGTCCCGCGCTTCGCCCAGCTCTACGACCAGCTCGGCACCAAGCTACCCACACTCACCCTCTGGCTGCTCGCGCTCGGCCACTTCGCGCAATCCTACGGCCTCTATATCGCGCCCGTCGTCGCTCTGCTCATCTATCTCACCGTCCGCTGGGCCAAAACCGAAGCCGGCGCCAGCCTCATCGACAAGGTCCGCGTCCGCTTGCCTGTAGTCGGAGTCGTCTGGCTCAAGTACCAGGTCGGCCTCTTCTCGCGCACGCTCTCCACGCTGCTCACCGGCGGTCTTCCTCTCGTCCCCAGCCTCGAAACCGCCGCCCGCTCCATCGAATCCCGCGAGATCTCCAAAGCCGTCTTCCGCTCCGTCGAAAGTGTCCGCGAAGGCAAAGGCCTCTCCGTCAGCCTCGAAAAAACCGGCGTCTTCCCCGAACTCTCCATCGAAATGATCGAAGTCGGCGAATCCACCGGCGCCCTCCCGCAGATGCTCAACTCCGTCGCCGAGTTCTTCGAAGAAGACGTCCAAACGTCTCTAGCCGCCATCATGAGCCTGATCGAACCCATCATCCTCATCGTTATGGGCGTCGTCGTCGTCATCATCCTCATCGCCCTCTACCTCCCCATCTTCAGCCTCAACGGCGTAGCCGGCGGCTAATGGCATGGACAACGACCTCCGGCCAATGATCGATCGTCTCGTCGAGCGCGAGAAGGAATATATCCGAGAGGATCGTGAAGAGTACGGCTGCGCGATGGCAGTCATCGTCGCTCCCGACGGCATTCACCTGAGGCTTCCGGAATTTGAAGACGAAGAAAGCAAGCAGGCAGCCTACGAGCCCATCGTTGCACTTGCCAAAGAAAAGAACGCAACCGTCATTGTCACATTCAATAATTCCTGGACCCGAGCGGCGGAATATCCGGGCGAACTTGACGATATCGGCCCCGGCGAGTTGAACTCCAGCAACGCCACGCCATGCCTGCTCGTGACCCTCTCTGGTCCCGGAATGAAAAGGCAGGCTCTTCAGATGGACTACTTCATCCACCCTGATGACGTGCGTTTTGGACCACTCGAACCAATGGAATCGTGCGTGGTAAACCTCCTTCCAGGCTGGTCGGATGAGGACTGCGGCGAAGAACTCTCTTGTCGTTAAGGGCACGGCTTTAGCCGTGCCGTAAGGAAGCCTGCCTGAAATGGGCTTCAGCCCCTGAGGTACGCTTTTCGAATCTTTCGCCCCACAGTAGAGCGTTGCTCTGGCGAATATAATCACTCCTGCATCCCTCTGAGGACTTATGCAGACAATTGAAGTCACAGGCGATCCGAAACAAATCGACGGCATCTTCCGCAGGGTCGAACGCAACCGCGAGTCCTTCATCCTCGCGCACAACGGCGTTGCAAAATGCATCATCAAGCCGGTGCTTGGGCCCGAAAATCAACTTCCAAGCCCGCGATCTCGCAAGCCAAGCTCACACTAGCTTCAAACCCCGAGTCCAACCACCATGGCAACCACCATTCCCGTAGCCGTCCCCTACTCCAACGACTCCCTCAACGAGGTCGAGCGCGCCCAGCTCCTCGCCCGCCGCTACCACGCCGACTTCGTCGATCTCAAGAACTTCAAGATCCAGCACGAGCTCTTCAAGTCCGTGCCCGTCGACATCATGTTCCGCTACAACTTCGTCCCCCTGGAGCAGACCGAAGGCCGCCTCGCCATCGCCGTCGCCGACCCCTCCAAGCTCATGGTCATCGACGAAATCTCCGGCCTGCTCGGCACCCGCATCACCACCCGCGTAGCCACGCTCTCGCAGATCACCGACCTCCTCAAGAAAACCGAGCAGTCCCAGCGCGTGCTCGACGAGGCCTCCGAAGGCCTGGCCTTCGACGTTCTCTCCAACGAAGAGAACGCCGAAGAAAACATCTCCATCGAGAAGCTCACCGCCGACGACGACATCTCCCCCATCATCCGTCTGGTCGACACCACCATCTTCACCGCCCTCGAGCGCCGCGCCTCCGACATCCATCTCGAAACCAACGACGACAACCTCATCGTCCGCTACCGCATCGACGGCGTCCTCCAGCAGGCCATGGCGCCCATCGCCCGCGAGCACCACCAGACCATCCTCTCCCGCATCAAGGTCATGTCCGAGCTCGACATCGCCGAGCGCCGCGTGCCACAAGATGGACGATTCCGTGTCCGTTATAAAGGCCGCCTCATCGACTTCCGCGTCTCCATCATGCCCACGGTCCACGGCGAAAACGCCGTCCTCCGTGTGCTCGACAAAGAGTCGATGAGCGAAAAATTCACCAAGCTCTCACTCGACGTCGTAGGCTTCGCCGCGAACGATCTAGTCCGCTTCCGCCGCTACATCAAGGAGCCTTACGGCATGGTGCTCGTCACCGGCCCCACCGGCTCCGGCAAAACCACCACGCTCTACGCCGCGCTCAACGAGATCAAATCCGAAGAAGACAAGATCATCACCATCGAAGACCCCGTCGAGTACCAGATCCGCGGCATCACCCAGATCCCCGTCAACGAAAAGAAGGGCCTAACCTTCGCCCGCGGCCTCCGCTCCATCCTCCGTCACGATCCCGACAAGATCCTCGTCGGCGAAATCCGCGACGCCGAAACCGCGCAGATCGCCATCAACTCCGCCCTCACCGGCCACCTCGTCTTCACCACCGTCCACGCCAACAACGTCGTCGACGTCCTCGGCCGCTTCCTCAACATGGGCGTCGAGCCCTACAACTTCGTCTCCGCCCTCAACTGCATCCTCGCCCAGCGCCTCGTTCGCCAGGTCTGCGAGTTCTGCGTCCAGGACGTCCACTACAACGACGCCCAGCTCGAAGAAAACGGCCTCGACCCCGCCGAGTGGCGCGACGTCGTCTTCAAAGAAGGCCCCGGCTGCATCGAGTGCGGCGGCACCGGCTACCGCGGCCGCTCCGCCATCCACGCGCTCCTCGAACTCGACGACGAAATCCGCGAGATGCTCCTCGAAAAGCGCCCCGGCTCCGAGATCCGCAAAAAAGCCAAGGAAAAAGGCATGGCCTTCCTCCGCGACTCCGCCCTCGAACGCGTCCGCGCCGGCATCACCACCCTCCGCGAAATCAACAAAGTCACCTTCATCGAAACCGGGCGATGAAGCTCTGCTGCGGCATCGCGTTCCTCGCTGCTCTCACTGCAGGAGCGCAAACCCCGGCTGCGCATCCATCGCCGGTCGGGGTTTGGCGAACAAGAGACTCCAACATCCAATGGGTGTATGCGCCAAAGGAGCTGGGCTACCGGGAGCGAGGCGGCAACGCGGCCATCCTTCGCTTCTCACCTGACCACAAATTCGCGCTCATTTACGACACGATCTATGAGCAGGACGGACGCGAGACCGCCAGCGCCGGCGATTCATGGACGGTCTTCTACGGCACATGGCGTCAAGACAATGGTCGTCTGCTCGTGAGCTACGCGCCTGCCTACATCGACATCCCCCTCATAAAGAACGGTCGAATGACGTGTGATCCCCCGGTCAAAGATCGAGCGCTTCCATTCAGCCCGGGTTCCATCCTTTTCGGCAAGGAAAAGTTGCAGCCCGCTCCCAGACTCGAACAGAGCGTGAACGAATTCTTCAAAGGACCCACCGGCCACGAACTCTCGTGTGGCAACTTCGAGAACGGTCACCCCTACCCCCAGTCCGAGCCTCGCAAATAAGCACGAAGCCCAGCCCGGCCAAATCGGCCCGCTGCCGCGCCTCAAAAAAACTTTATCGAGCGCTCTCCACTCTCCCGCGTCTATTTGGCCATCAAACCATCTGCGCCTGCTGCCCAAAGAATCCGCTGCAAATCCCCGCAAACCAACCCACAATCGCCGCGTCCAACCCCCAAGCACTGCCCTCAAATCTGAATCACAAGGTACTCTAGTTAGAGCTTCATGAACTTCCTTCCCAAAGCTTCCGGAACCCGCCCACGTGTGGCCTGCGAGATCATGCCGCAGGGCATCGTCGCTGCACGTTCCGCGATCGCTGGAAGCCCCCTGACGGCCATCGCTAAAGTAGACCTCCCCACCGGAGCCATCTCCCCCAGCCTCAAGCCCGGCAACATCGTCGACCGCGTCCAGGTCACCGCCGCTTTCAAGCGAGCGCTCGAAGCCGTCGGCATGAAGCCCAACACCCGCGACGCCGACATCAGCATCATCCTCCCCGACGCCGCCGTCCGCGTCCTCCTCCTCGACTTCGACGCCCTCTCCTCAAAGATCACCGAAGCGCTCCCCATCATCCGCTTCCGCCTCAAAAAACTTCTCCCCTTCGACGCCGACGAAGCCATGCTCAGCTTCCAGGTCATGAGCTCCGGAAAATCCGGTGTCCGCGTCCTCGCCGTCGCTGTTCCCCGCGACGTCCTCAGCGAGTACGAAACCGTCGCCCGCGAAGCCGGCTTCGAGCCCGGCGCCGTTCTGCCCAGCACCCTCGCTGCTCTCGCCGCGCTCGACGACGACTCCTCCGCGCTGCTCGTCAACGCCAATCCCCTCGGCGTCACCACTGCCATCGTCCGCAGCGGCATCGTCCTTCTGCATCTCAGCGTCGATCTCCAGCAGTCCGCGCAGCCCACCGCCGCTCCCTCCGCGCTCTACGACCTCCCACTCGTCAACGTCGAGGACACCGCCTCCGAGTGGGCCGCCCAGGAACCCGAACCCGAGCACGGCCGCAATCCCTACGCAGTCTCAGAGCCCGCCCCCATCGCCGACTCTCCCTACGCCGGCGGCACCGTCCTCGCCGACCTCCACGCCGAGCTCCACAACGCCGTCCTCGTCGCCCCCACATCTCTCGGCACTCTCACCGAAGACGAATCCGGCAAGACCCTCATCGACCTCGGCGCGAT
>JAZKBC010000058.1:0-9810 GCA_040388825.1 Acidobacteriota bacterium
ATGGGCACCGGCCTTGAGCTGTTCATCGGTTACGTGCTGGCGATCGTGCTGTTCCACTGGGGAATCAGCCGGGCCGCCGGGTTTGGTCGCCGGATCTTGACGGAACAACTGGTCCCGGGGATCAGTCGCGGCATCCGGCATGGCCAGCGTCATCGGCACGCCGTTCTACGTCATGGCCTTCGTCGACGGCGAACTCTCCCCGACGGAAGCTCAAGCCGTCGCCCAGCACCTCACCACCTGCCCCGACTGCACCCGCCTCGCCGAAGACCTCCGCAGCCTGACGACCCAACTCCAGGCTTCGCCGGTAGAGACATCCACACTCACCCCTGAAACTGTCCTCGCCGCCAAGTCCCCACGCCCCCGCTTCTTTCATGGATGGAAAGCCTGGACTCTCTCCGCAGGCCTCGCTACAGCCAGCGTCCTGGCCATCTTCGTCGTCTCTGCGGGAAGGGAACATCGCTACGCTTCCCCCAAAATGGCAACGCTGGAACACTTTGAAGCTCCCCGGCCCGAGCCGCCGGCCAGCGCACGCTCTCGCCAGCCCCTCCCCGATGCAAAGGTTCCGCCTTCCGCAGGACTGACAGCCGACAAAGAGTCAGCCTTCGCCTACGCGGCGTCTACAGGAGCCACGCCGCCTCCGCCCCCGGTCGCCTTGCCAGCCGAATCCCGCTCCGTGTCCAACGCTGGCATGGCAGTCCCCCACGACGACCACCCGCCCATCGCCGCCAAGATGGCCATTGCTCCGCCGCCACTTCAAATGATCGCCCGCAGCGTCAATCTCGATCTCGAAGTCGCAAACCTCACTATGGCCCGCATTGCGATGCAGCAGACCGTGAGCCAGCACAGCGGCTTCGTGGAAAGCCTCGAAACCACACAGGGCATCATCCTGGCCGCAAAACTGCGAGTCCCCGCCGAAAACCTCGACGCCACGCTCGCCGATCTTCGCTCCCTGGGCAAAGTCACCGAGGAAACCCAATCCGGTGAAGACGTCTCCGCCGAACACCAGGACCTCGCAGCCCGCCTCCACAACGACCGCATCACCGAAACCCGCCTTCAGGACATCCTCACCCACCGCACCGGCACCGTCTCCGACGTCCTCGAGGTCGAGCAGGAGATCGCCCGCGTCCGCGGCGAGATCGAGCAGCTCCAGGCCGAGCAACAGGGCCTCACCCGCCGCGTCACCTACTCCACCATCGAGCTCGGCCTCAGTCATCCCGCGCCGCCCGAACCAGCCGCCTCCACCACCCAGCAGCTAACCCACGCCCTCGCCAACGGCTTCCGCAACCTCGGCAGCTCTCTCCTCACCCTCGTCCTCTTCGCCGAAGAGTACGGCCCAACCCTGCTCCTCTGGGCCGCACTCCTCGCCATCCCTGCCTGGCTGCTCATCCGCCGCTACCGCCGCCTGCGCAGCCGCGCCTGAACCCTAAACCGACGCCGCTTCGACAGCTCCGGTCGGCTCCACCGGAGCCTTCCGCCGCAAAATTCCAGCAGAAATCAGGGTCATCAACAACCCCACGGGGAACGGCTCAATGAACGTCATTGCTCCGTTCGCCAGCGGATTGTGGATGTAGGTATCCATCTGCTGCTGTAACGCCGCAACCTGAGCCGCGCTCTTTCCAGCCGCTCTCGCCGCATCCACCGCGTGCGCAGCGTAGCCGTCCATAAAGTGGGGCATGAACTTGAAGAAGATCACCTCCCACGTCACCACATAGAACAGCGACGAAAGCACCGTGATCGAGAGCCCAATCACGAACCCCCGCCAGAAGCTGATCACGCCTCCGCCATAGTTCTCCCGGTACGACCGTATCCCGAAGTAAATCAGCAGGAACGCCAGCACCATCCCCGTATACCCAACTACCAGGCCCTTGGCCCCATGCTCCAGGTTGTCAATGAACGGAACCGTAGCGCTCATAAACGCCGCCGAGATCAAACCCGAGATAACGCCAAACATCAAAATTGTCTTCTTCATCGCTCACTCCCAAACCAGATGTGGACTCAATACCGACCCACCATACCCCGAAAAACCCCACCCCCGTCGTCATCCTTTCGAATGATTTTGCCCCCCACCAGCCAAAATCACCCCAAAGCATGACGATTTACGGCAGCAACCCCATCTGCTTGCCCATCTGCACGGCCTCTGTCAGCCTTCGCGCGCCCAGTTTGTCGAACGCCCGGCTGCAATGCGTCTTCACGGTGTTCTCGCTCACAAACAGCCGTTCGGCAATCTCCCGGTTACTCAACCCCTCCGCCACCAGCCCCAGAATCTCCATCTCCCGTGGAGTAATCCCCAAACTCTCCCTCCGTCCCTCATCCACCGCAAAGTTCACCGCCGCCGGAACCTCCTTCGTCTCCACCACCACCCGAGGCTTCACCAGCTTCAACCCCAGCCAGATCCCCACCCCCGAAAAGATCACCGCCACCAGCCCCCCGAAGATCCCCTCCGAGTGCTCCATCACCAGAAACCTGTAGTCCATCCATTGCAGGACAGCGATCAGCACCCCGCCGACAACTCCCAGCACCAGAATCTCGCGCTTCATAAGCCCCAGCCGCCCTCGCGCAAATTCTACCGCGCTAAACCCCATCGCCCGCGTCGTTCCGCAGATGCCGGTCGATCTCGGCATTCGTCGAAGCCGTCGTCGACGTCGTCCCCAGGATCTGCACCAGCGGAACCGGCGCCGCCGCCGCAGCCGCCTCCATATCGGTATGCGCCTTCGGAGGCGCAATATCCATCGCATACCCCGCCGCCACAATCTCCGGCTGCGTATACTCCCACGCATACTCCCGAGTCACCCGATACACCACCGGAATCGTCCCCAGCAACACGATCGCCGCAAACAGGCACCCCTCCGGCCCGTAAGCCCCGCCGGTAAACCACTCCCGCCCGCTCACCGTAGCCTGCACCATCGTCGCGTCATACGCCACACCCGACACCGGCAGCCCAAACAAAATCGCCGTCGCCGCCGCCCACGCAAAGTGCATCCCCCAGCTCACCCAAAGCGCATGCGTCCGCAGGTACGCGAGCGAGTACACCAGCCCAAACAGCAGCGTCACCACAAAGCTGAACGACGTCGCATTCGGCGCCACCGCCCCCCACATCGCATAGAGAAACGCCATCCCCAGCGTCGCCACCGAAGGCCCCAGCGCCGCGATTAGTCTCTGATAGATGTACCCCCGAAACCCCAGCTCCAGCGCCAGGGTCCCCAGCGCAATCGTCAGAAACGCCGAAACCGTCCCCGCAAAGCTATGCCCTGTAAACGTGAACGTCGGATGCAGATCGCCCACCACCATCATCGGCAGCACCGCCACCAGCAGCATCCCCCACCCCAGGGCCGCGCCGCGCCCAAACTCCTGCCGAGTCGTGCACCGCGCCGGCAGCGCATTCACAAAACCCAACCCACCCCGCCGCGTTGCGATAAAGCTCAGCGCCGCAAACCCCACCAGCAGCAGAAACACAAAAATCCCCTGCTGCAGCGGAGCCTCAGCCAGCCCCAGCCCGAACCGCCCCCCAAAACCCTCCGCCGACCGCACACTCGTCGACTGCGCCGCCACCAGCCACAGCACTCCCGTCACAAACAGCGCAAGCTGCAGCGAGCGGGGAACAGCGGGTTGGTTTGGGCTCGACAACTCGATCTACGCCCCGACGGTCGTATAAAACTGCGCCAGGTTCCGGAACTTGCTGTACCGCGCCGCTAGCAGATCGTCGATCGACATCTGCTTCAGGTCGTTCAGGTGCCGTTCCAGCCGCTCATTCACCAGCTGCATCGCAAATGCCGGATCGTTATGCGTCCCGCCCTCAGGCTCACGCACCACGTCATCCACGCACCCCAGCATCTTCACATCCTTCGCCGTATAACGCAGCGCCGCCGCCGCCTGCTGCTTCTTGGTCGCGTCCTTCCACATGATCGACGCGCAGCCTTCCGGCGAAATCACCGAATAGATCGCATTCTCCAGCATCAGCACCCGGTCAGCCACGGCCAGCGCCAGCGCTCCACCCGACCCGCCTTCGCCCGTCACCGTAGCAATCGTCGGCACTCGCAGCCGCGACATCTCCAGCAGGTTCCGCGCAATCGCTTCACCCTGCCCACGCTCTTCCGCGCCCAGTCCGGGGTTCGCCCCCGCCAGATCGATAAACGTAAACACCGGCCGCCCAAACTTCTCGGCACTCTTCATCGCCCGCAACGCCTTGCGATATCCCTCAGGGTCCGGCATGCCAAACTTCCGCAGCACCTTCTCCTTGGTCGTCCGCCCCTTCACGTTGCCCACCACCAGCACCGGCTCGCCATGAAACCGAGCCATCCCGCACGCCATCGCCGGATCATCGGCAAACTGGCGGTCGCCATGAATCTCACTGTAGTCGGTAAAGAGCGCTTCGATGTAGTCCATCGGATAAGGTCGCTGGGGGTGCCGGGCCAACTCGGTTTTGAGCCAAGCCTCAGGGACGGGGACGGGAGCGGAGGCAGTTTTCTGCGTTATTTGTTCGGCCATCTCTGATACCTCCCTGATTGTAATGGATAGAAGCCTCTAAACGATTGAACCGCCTACTCCGGCTTCCGCAACAACTCCACCCAGGGCGCATCGAACCTCCGCCGCCCCAGCAACAGCAGCGTCACCGCCACAAAGTAAATCGGAAGCTGTTCCGCCAGCGCCCACGCCCGCAGCAACAACATCTGGGTCAGCACCGTCAGCAGCACGCAGTAACCCAGCATCAGCGCCGCCTTGGTCAAAAATCCCAACAGCAGCAGAATCCCCACCAGAAGCTCCACAAAGGGAATCGCATACCCAATCCACAGCACCACGCCATACATCCAGTGCAGCGGCAGCGACCCAAACGTTGTCAGGAAGTTCGTCGCAAAGTCCGTCAGCCCGGCCCCCGCAAACGCCGAAAGGAACCCATGGACGAAGAACCCCACCCCCACAATCCCCCGGAACAGCATGTACACCACCTGCTGCTGCAACGGCACAGGCCGCTTGGCGGGTGGGTCAAACAACGGCGGAAGAAGACGGTACCTGTGCATAGGCTGGTTGAATCATACGACCGGCCGGCTGAGTGCTCTACAGGGTCAACGCGGTTTAGGAATTTCCAGACGAATCAGTTGAACGCTGGAGGAAGGAAAAGAAAAGCTCATCGGCCGGCCTCCCGCCAGCCACATCGCAGGGCTTTCAAAAGTCAGCTTCGGCCCATGATTCTCGCTTTGTACGGGGTCGCCCGAAATCGCAATCACCACCGATCCCGCCGGCCGCTCGTCCAGCGTGCAGGGCTTTCCAGCGACGCAAATGGTCCGCTCAATCCGCAGCCCCGGCTTCGAGTAGATCTCCGCAGTCCCCGCCACCAGCGGGGGTACCGGCGCCGGAATCCGCGCTTCCGCCGGCAGCGCCTTCACCGGCAAGTGCTTCAGCTCCACCCGCAGGTAGTCCGAAGGCAGCTCGCTCAGGTTCTCCACGCTATGCCGCTCCAGCCTCCCCGGACTCACCCGCAGAGCCCCGGCATGGGTCGGCGGCCGCACAATCGAAAACGGATGCGCCTCCGCATGGCTGAACCGCACCGGCCCACTGTCGTTCAGGTACACATAAACCGTTGAGTAGTCCGAATGGTCATGCACCCCCACCGTCTCATGTGGCCCATAGTGCGCCCGCAGCACCGCCACCGACGGGTTGTCGATCAGCATCCGGTAGTTCTTCGGAAACGCCACGGTAGGATTCTGCCCCAGCGCCGTCCCCGCCAGCACCATCCCCAAACCACAGATCGCAAACCTCATCCGTCCAAACTACCACCCAAACTCTCCGGAGGGGAGCCTGCTTCTGCTCTTGCTTTCTTGCCTGTCAACCTCGGGGGAGCCTGCTTCCGCTCTTGCCTTTCTTGCCTGTCAACCTCGGAGGAGCCTGCTTCCGCTCTTGCTTTTCTTGCTTGTCATCCTCGGAGAGGACCTGCTTCACCAACCACCACCGTCGGCGGCCCCGTCTCCTCTACGCTCTACACTCTACGCTCTACACTCTTCCCTTAACGCCAAAAGCCCCACCTCATCAGAGGCAGGGCTTCCAGCTATCCCTTTCTAAAGATTCGTTACTGACCGGCCAGAATCATCGGATCCTTCAGCATCGCGTCTTTCACCAGCGGCATCTTCACCTGGTTCACCAGCTCCGCAACCACCTGGGGATCGTTGGCCGCAACGGCCTCAACCCTTACCTTGGCCACGCCGCCAATGCCAAGCTGCTTAGCAGCGGCATACGACAAATCCAGAATCCGGGTCTCCGGAACCGGTCCACGATCGTTCACCCTGACCAGAACCATCCTGTGATTCCGAAGGTTCGTCACCCGGACCCAGCTACCCATAGGCAGCGTCCGGTGTGCGCAGGTCAGTGCATCCATGTTGTACTTCTCTCCGTCGGCGGTACGATGGCCCTGAAACTTCTTGCCGTACCAGCTTGCCTTGCCGACCTGAAACCACTTCTTCGCCGAAGCCACGGTCTTCTGCGCCGTAGCCGACTTCAGTGGAGGTGCTGCCATCACCGTCGCGGTCAGTCCGAGTGCCATTGCCATCATGCCCACGGTCTTCCGTGCGCGGCCTCGTCCTCCCTGCAGTTTTCGGTGAACTTGCTTCCTCAGTTCATTCATACTTATATTGTCTCGGTCTCCGGAGCCTAAGTCAAACAAGATAAAGGACTTTATTTGCTCCAAACCCTTGTACTTTTGGCCCGTTTGTGCTAGGAATAAGACTCCGGTTTCATCCCCCGAGTTGTACCCCCGAGCCCCGTTTGGTTACCTCCGCTGATTACCCAGCCGACTACCCTCCATCGGCCACCCCTTCGAATCGTTCACCCCTGTCCCTGCTCACCATCGCCGGGCACGATCCCTCTTCAGGCGCCGGCATCACCGCCGACCTGGAGGTTTTTGCTGCGCACGGATTCTTTGGGCTATCCGCTCCCACCGCTCTAACCGTTCAATCCACTCAGGGAGTCGTCGACTTTCAGCCCGTAGACCCCCACCTCCTCCGCCAGATCCTCGACCACCTCACAGCCGACATCTCCCCCGCAGGTATCAAGATCGGTATGCTGGGCTCTCTGGAAGTCGCCGAAAGCATCGCCATATTTCTTCAGCAACAACATTCACAATCACCCGGCAATCGACACATTCCACTTATCTTCGATCCAGTCATAATCTCCAGCTCGGGAAGGGAACTGCTCGCCCCGGAAGCCCGCTCCGTTCTTCACGACCGCTTCCTCCCACACGTAACCTGGATCACCCCCAACTGGCACGAACTAGCCGCCCTAACCGCCAGCGCCCCCATCCAAACCCTCACCGCAGCCACCGCCGCCACCCACCAGCTAGCCCAGCGTCACCCCCACCTCCACATCGTAGCCACGGCCGGCGACGCCTCCCAGCCAACCGACCTCCTCCGTCTCCCCACCGGTGAGATCCACCATTTCGAAGGCCACCACATCGAATCCCGCAATACCCACGGCACCGGTTGCGCCTTCTCCTCAGCCCTCCTGTGCAACCTCGCCCAGGGCCACTCAGCCGCCGAATCCGTGGCCAACGCCAAGCACTACGTCACCCAGGCCATCCTCCATGCCCCCAACATCGGCCACGGCAAAGGCCCCCTCAACCTCCTCTGGCCCCTGACCACAAAACCGGGTGGCCCATCCTCCTCGCGCACCAAGTAGGCTCGGGGAATCGCCAAATACTTCGTTGCGCGGGGAGGGTGGGGTATCGCGCGTTAAGACGCGCGACCGTCTTTGCCAGGCACCACCCCTCCTGCCAGCAGGGAACTCACCGCCCAACCTGCTACCCTAAACCCGCAATGCCTCTAACCCTCCAGCTCAACGGCCACCCCCGTACATTCGCCGACCTCACCGACCCCACCCCACTCGCCACCCTCATCACCACCCTCGACCTCAAACCCGACCGCGTAGCCATCGAGCACAACGGGGAAATCGCACCTCGAACCACATGGTCAGACCTAAACCTCCACAATGAAGATCGACTCGAAATCGTTCATTTCGTTGGCGGTGGAAGCCAACCCTATTGACACGCTCGTTATAATAGAGACAGAAGGTAAAGCTCAGTCGAACCCGGCTGAGCCTTCGCATTTAAGCCCTATGCAGCACCATGCAATGTCCGATAACAGCAACGCGCACTAGTCAGGCCTGGTCTAGACCAAAGTCCAGACCTAACCGTCATCGGTTGAAGACTTTACAGACCATGGCCTAGGGGGAGGGGGTCCCCGTCAACTTCGCCAGAAGTGCCTCCCAACGATCGCCATACTCTCTCCACCCACCGATCGACCGAACCCGCTCCAGCGCCGCCCCCCGCATCCGTTGCTGCAACTCCGGCTCATCCGCCAACTGCTGCAGCCGCTCCCGAATCGCCTCAGCACTACGAATCGGCACAATGAACCCCTCAACACCGTCCGTAAACAGATCCTCAGCCCCGCTGTTCACCGACCCAATCACCGGACACCCGCAAGCCATCGCCTGCGCCTGCACCAGCGCCAACCCCTCCTCAATCGAGGGAAGCACCAGCACATGGCTCCGGCTCATCAGCTCCGCCAGCCGAGGCTGTGGCAACGGTCCCAGGACCTCCACCTGCTCACTCGGCAGCCGCCGCAGCACATCCCGCAGGTCCTCCTGCAGCGGCCCAGCCACCCGCAGCCGCTTCCGAGGGTGCCTGAGCCCGGCAAACGCCTCCAGCAGGTACGGCACACCCTTCCGCAACCCCACGCCCCCCGCAAACAGCACACAAAATTCATCAGCCGGAGCCTCGCCCGAAGGCTGAAACTGCTCCAACCTCACTCCGTAAGGAATCGTGAACACCTTCTCGGCCGGCACACCCATCTCCACAAAGCTCCGCGCCGCCACGCTCGAGGGAACTGTGATCGCATCCGCCTGCGCGTAGATCAACTCCTCCCGCACAGTGTCCCGCTCATCCGAAGCCCGCCGCTCCACGCTCCAGCGCGCGTACTCCTCCGCCACAATCCGCTCCTGGAACACCTGGTGTGTCGACCCCCGGTCGCACACGAACACCCCTCCATCCCGCTGCACCCGAGTCCCAGTCCTCAGGCTGGACCCCGAGATCCCCACCAACGCATCCACCCGCCCCAACCCCGCCACCCGTCGATCCGTCCACCGGTCAAAAGCCAAAGCGTTCGCATAGCCAAGCTCATCGTTCAGCCAGGC
This sequence comes from Acidobacteriota bacterium, assembly GCA_040388825.1. GTDB lineage: Bacteria > Acidobacteriota > Terriglobia > Terriglobales > Acidobacteriaceae > Granulicella. Next base: position 9,175 of record JAZKBC010000058.1, read on the forward strand.
CAGATCGACCGGCGCGCGGCCAGCCAGCATGTCCGGAACATGCAGCCACGGAAACGTCTCAACCAACCGCTTGGGAAGCCCCTCACGCTGCACCCGCCGCCACGGCCACGTCGAGTAGATCCGCTCCAGGTGCCCCCGGCGCTCCAGCTCACGAGCCAGCTCGAAGTGGTGAAACACTCCGAAGACAGTCTGCACAATGCGCATGGCGAAAGAGGGGGTGGCTCCGCTGCGAGTCTACCAAACCAAGGAAAGACGCCCCGAAATCTGGAGGGAAGCTCAGCTTCAGTAGCCAATATACAGAATATGTGTTATCGGACATATCGTTACTTTTTCCGAATGACTAAGAAGCCTCTCGTCCCATCCTGTCTCCCAGCCAACCTCCAACAACCCGATATGTTAGATTCAGAGAGTTGCTCAAGCGACGGCACGGAGAGATGGCCGAGTGGCTGAAGGCGCACGCTTGGAAAGCGTGTATACCGCAAGGTATCCAGGGTTCGAATCCCTGTCTCTCCGCCACAATAAAATCAACAACTTAAGCGATTAGCTCGTTATGCCCTGAATTCTAAGGCGTGAGCCCTTTCGTCTGCAAGCTGTTTAATCAAGAATCGCGTTTTTCGATTTGCTCTCTCACCGAAG
>JAZKBC010000058.1:9820-11347 GCA_040388825.1 Acidobacteriota bacterium
AAAGCGTGTATACCGCAAGGTATCCAGGGTTCGAATCCCTGTCTCTCCGCCACTGACTTCCCCTATACCCCATCTGGATTCCCAGACAGGCTCATCCTGACGCGCTGCTCAAGGATGACCGGCCGGCACAGCCGCGTGCGCGCGAGCCTCGCGCATGGACGCCAGATTCACGTCGGCGGTCCCCCACAGCTTGACCAGCTTCCCGTACGCCGCCTTACTGGCCCCACTGTCACCCGCGTCGGCATACCCTCGAGCTTCGCCCAACTGAGCCATCGGATACAGCATGGGGTTCGTCAACGTCGCAGCACCTCGATGGCTCAGCACAATATCAAAGTCCGCAATCGCATCCTGCGCCTGCTTCGCTTCCAGATGTACCAGCCCGCGCAGGTACGCCGTCAGCGACACAAGGTCGTACGCTTTGGCGCCGTCCAGGGCCCCGAGCGCTCCCTGCAGGTCCCCGTGTTTCCATGCAATGGTCGCCGTCAAATCAGGCCGGTAAAAGCTCTCAACGGCAAATGAGTGCGGATAGGTCTGTTGCAGCAAATCAGCCGTGCGGCTGGCTGCGTCAAGATCGCCACACAGCGCCCCGGTCATCCCGGAGGCAAACAGTGCCTGCGCCGTCTGCGGATACGCCGCCGCGTCGGTCAGCAGCTCTTTTGCTGTGGTGCAATCGGCGGCCAGTGCACGATCCAGCGCCGCGCTCGAAAGCGTTTCCGCTGCAGCGCTCATCAGCTCGGGGTTGGCGCTGGCCTGTGCGGCAACTGTCCGCCAGATCCGCAGTCCGCTCTCCAGCAGCCCGGCAGCGTCCAGGGCTGCCGCCTCATCCTGCTGCAGGCCAAGCCGGCCAAGCTGTCCGCCCAGGTCGCCGGCCAGCTGACTATCCTCGCGCGCTCCCAGATAGTTGGACCACACCCGCAACCCCGGGTGGCTCCTCCCAGACCGCTGCAGAGTTGTCTCAATCTGCGCTGCGGTTTCCGGGTGATCCTGGGCCAGCAGCGCAGTTTCCGCAATCCGGCTGGCTTCGAGGTTGTACGGATTCGTCTTCAGAATTGCCTGACTAGCATCCAGAGCGTCGGAGAACTTCCCTTCCTCCAGCAGCGTTCCAGCCAGCTGCGCCGCGGCTTCTGAATCCCCAGGATTCGTCGCCACCATCGTCTGGAGTGCATTGACAGCGCGCGGAAGATCATCGCCCGCATTGATCGCGTAAGAGGCCTCCACCAGGCCCTGAGTCCGTGTTCCAGCCTCCTGCGAAGCTTTTTGAGCCTGCGTAGCCGAACCCGCCGCCGCCGCGCCCGCGTGTTGCGAGCGATACAGCCAGGCAAGCTGCAGGTAAGCCTGCACAAACCGCGGATCGGCGGTCGTCGCCGCCTCAAACGAGTGCATGGCCGCAATCAGCTGGCCGGCCTCAACCATCTGCACTCCAGACGCGTAAGCCGAAAGCGCATCAAAATTGCTCGACGCCTCCTTATCGAGCGGCAGCGCCGTACGTCCGATAATGTCCCCGCTCTCCCCCAGAGCCGACCGAAT
>JAZKBC010000059.1:0-22025 GCA_040388825.1 Acidobacteriota bacterium
CTTCGCGGTGGGTTTATTCGCCCAAACCCCTACCTCAATCGCCCGCTGCATCACGCGCGGCACACCCATCCCACTCTCACTCCACCACTCCGCACCCTCGCGTTTCACCACGCGACACGTCCGCACTCCGCTATGCGTGCCCAGCGATACCTCAGTCAGCCCTTCACTCTCCGCCAGCCATGCCGCCACGCACCGAGTACCATTGCCGCTCAGTTCGGCCTCGCTTCCATCCGCATTGAACAGCCGCAGAAACAGCGAACCATCCTTGCGCCGATCCAGAAACTCAATCCCATCCGCTCCCACCCCCGTATGCCGCGCGCATAACGCCCGCGCCATCGCCGCATGCTTGCCACCCGCTTCCGTCTCTTCAATCACCAGGAAGTCGTTCCCGCACGCATGCGCCTTCACAAACTCGACCTTGCTCACTCCGCCTCCACATTCTGAAACGTCACCACCTGGTCGGTCGCATCGCTCATCCGCAGCTTGTGCAGCATCTCCGCGTGCTCCTTGCGCGTCGCAATCACCCAGAACGACACGCGCTCCATCCCCGCAAGGTTGCCGCGGTCCAGCACATCCAGCCGCTGCCCGGCCTCATCCAGCACCTTCAAAATCGCCGTATACATCCTGTGCCGCGCGGTCTCAGTCTCGTCGACCAGCTGCTGTGCCCGCGCCTCACCCACCAGATTGCTGGCCAACCGCTCGCCAATATTCGCGCGCACCTCATACAGCATCGGGAACTGCTTCCAACCCAGCTTCACCTCGGCCGAACCAATCACCGCCAGCGCCACCAGCACAATCACCGTCGCAATCAGCCCCTCGAGATACAGCCCCGCGCCGACGGTCATCCCAATCGCGGCCACTGTAAACACCGTCGCCGCACTCGTCAGTCCAAGGATGCGGCTCTTCGCATGCAGGATCAGCCCCGCACCCAGAAACCCAACGCCCTGCACGATGTTCGACGCCACACGCCCCACATCCTGCGCTCCATTCGCCAGTACGGCGCTCATGATCGTGAACAGTGCCGAGCCCATGCAGATCAGCATGTTCGTGCGCAAACCGGAGTCCTTGTGCCGCCACTCCCGCTCCAGCCCGATCGCTCCGCCCAGCGCACACGCCGCCAGCAGCCGCTTGCCCGCCATGGCAGAGATCAGCGTCTGCTCCATCATCGAAAAACCAATATGGCTGGGCACTACCATCGAGCCAGAATACTACGCCCGCACCACGAAACCCGCATTCAGCCCCCGGCCCTCCAACTACCGTGCGCCCTTCCACTCCGTCGACTGGTACACCCGCGCACACGGCTGCCCCGTCGTACAGATCACCGACGTCTCGACCAGCCCCGCAGGATGCTCCTTAACCGCCTGCGCCACGCGATCATCCCCAATCGCAATCACGTACGCCGCATGCCCCGCCGGGTCCGCCAACCCCCACTCCCAGCTCTGCTCATCGTTCTCACTGATCATGCTCTTCAGCGTCCGCCCCGCCACCTGCACGGCCCCCACATGGTTCGTCGTCGACATCATGATCGGCACCCCCGGCGGCATCGTCTCCATCGCAAACGCCAGCTCCTTTTCGAGCGCCATCCGCGTCCGCGCGTTCACCATGCCTTCCTTCAACACCAGTGGCGTCTCCTGCATCATCCCCACGCAGTTCAGCGCACACAGCCCCAGCGCGGCCTTCGCGCTCCATGAGGCCCACTTCCACCCGCGCCCAAGCATCCAGCGCTCAATCCACTCCGGCGCCAGCGCTCCATATACGCTCAACGCCGGCAGCATCTCCATCCCATAGCGCGCGTTGTAGTACGAGTGCGGCCAGAGCTGCGGAATAAAAATCGGCACCGAACCATACGCCACCGAGTACACATAAAACGGCAGCGGCACCCACAACAACAACGCCGCCATCTCCCGCCGCGCAATCCACACACCCTCGCCCGGCTTCTGCACCTGCAACCAGAGCCCGCCCAGCGCCGCCGCCATTACGGCAAATCCCGTCTCCCACCACGCCGCGTCCACCTGCGCCGTCCGCGTATAAAACAGCAGCGCCCAGCCCATGTTGTGCCATCCCCGATAATGCTGCCCCGGCGGCGCGGTCCTGCGCTCAATCGCCTTCGCCGAGTACGGCCCCCGCATAAAGTCCAGCCAGTCCCCCGCGAAGTGCTGGTTGTACCAGAACCACACCAGCGGACCCGCCGCGCACATCACCGTGAACGCCACAAACCATCCCCGCAGCTTCGCCTTCACCTCCGCCGCGCTCGTCCACCACGCCCACCCAAAGCAGGCCCATACCGCCGCGCCCACGATCCATCCGTCGTACCGCGTAAACACCTGCCCGATCACCAGCAGCCCCGCCAGCATCATCCGTGCCCGCGCCATCCCCGCATTACCCGCCCGCATCGCGGCAACGCCTTCCATCGTCGCCACCACGCTCCACACCAGCAGCGCCAGAAACACGGTCTCTGTCATCGCCGTCGTCGCGAGATACAGCAAATTCGGATTCAACGCATAAAACGCCGTCGCCACCAGCGCCCACCGCATCCGCATCATCCGCCGCGCCAGCCGCCACACGCCTGCAACGCTTGCCGCATAACAAAGCATCGAGCTCGGCGCACCCGCCAGCCCGGTCTGCCACAACGTCATGTTCCCAATGAACGGAAGCATCAGCAAATGAGGCAGCGGAAGCCACACTCCACCCATCTGCGCCAGCCCCGGATACCGCGCGTCAATAATCCGCCTGGCGATTGCGAGGTGGGCCACCGCATCGCCATACAGCAGCACAAACCCATGCCGGTAGCACACGCCCAGCGCCACAAATCCCAGGATCACGCCCGCAGCAAAAAGCGGAAACGTCTCTCCGCGCCCCACCCGACGCACCGCTTCCGGATCGCCTCCAAACACCAGCGCATCCTCACGCTTCGCCGCTGCCTGCTTCTTCATCGTCGTCCTCAGCTCGCTTCCGGGACTCAAGACAGGTGCGAGAGTTCCTTCAGCGCCGCAAACCGCTCGTCGATCTCCGCCCGCGTCGTCCGTTGCAGCCGCTCCGTGCCAAAGTCCTCCACGGCAAACGACCCCATCACGCTTCCATAGAACATTGCCGTGCGGAAAACCTCCGGCGTCAGCTCCTTCTGCGAAGCCACGTAGCCATAGAATCCGCCGGCAAACGAATCGCCTGCGCCTGTCGGATCGACCACCTCGTCCAGCAGCATCGTATGCGTCCGGAACGGCCGCCGCTTCGTTCCATCCGCAAAGCTGCGATCGCTATAAAACGCCGCCGACCCATGCTCGCCAAACTTCACAATCAGCGACTTCGGCCCCATCGTCAGCACCTTCTCTGCCGCGCGAATATTGTTCTTCTCTCCGCTCAGCATCCGGGCCTCGCCGTCGTTGATCAGCAGCACGTCGAGTTCCTTCAACACCGGCAGCAGATTCTGCTGATGCGCCGAAATCCAATAGTTCATCGTGTCGCCCGCAACCATCTTCACGTTCGGCATCTGCTGGCGCACCTGCAACTGCAGCACCGGATCGATGTTCGCCAAAAACAAAAACTCCGAGTCCTTATAAGCGTCCGGGATCTTCGGCGAGAAATCCGCAAACACATTCAGGTCGGTCGCCAGCGTATCCGCCGCATTCAGGTCCTTCAGATACGTTCCCGTCCAGTGAAAGCTCTTGCCGTCCGCACGCTCAATGCCCGCTGTGTCGATACCCTTCGACGTCAGCACCGCCTCATGCTCCGGCAAAAAGTCCTCGCCCACCACTCCCACCACACGCACATCGGTAAAGAAGCTGGCCGCCAACGCAAAATGCGTAGCCGCCCCACCCAGCACGCGCTCGCGCTTGCCGCTCGGCGTCTCCATTCGTCTCCGCTTTCCTAATCCCTATTCCCTGCTTTACCAGTACTTCCCAAACAGCACACCCAGCTTCGCCTTCGTCTCCGCCGGGATCAAACTCTTATCCGTCATAATCGCGAACTTCGCTGCCGTCTGTGCGGGACTCGCGCTCATGTCCTCTGGCATCAACCGCACCGCGGCCTTCACCACATTCTGCGCATTGGCCGAGTTCTGATGCATCACCGCGATCACCTGCTCGATCGTCACATCGTCATGACCCTCGCGCCAGCAGTCGTAATCAGTCACCATCGCCAGCGTTGCATAGCTGATCTCCGCCTCGCGCGCCAGCTTCGCCTCCTGCACGTTGGTCATCCCGATCACGTCCGCTCCCCACGAGCGATACAGGTTCGACTCCGCGCGCGTAGAAAACTGCGGACCCTCCATACAAACATACGTGCCGCCCTTCTTGCCGACGACACCGACTTCCTTACAGGCCTTCACAAACGTATCCACCACAATCGGGCAGACCGGATCGCCAAAGCCCACATGCCCCACCACACCCTCACCAAAGAACGTGCCCGCGCGCGCAAACGTGCGGTCGATGAACTGGTCAGGAATCACAAAATCCGTAGGCTTATGCTCTTCCTTCAAACTCCCCACCGCGCTCACGCTCAGAATGCTCTTCACGCCCAGCTTCTTCATCGCGTAGATATTCGCGCGGAAGTTCAGTTCGCTCGGCAGTATCCGATGCCCCTTGCCATGCCGCGCCAGGAACGCCACATCGCGTCCCTCCAGCTTGCCCAGCACAAACACTTCGCTCGGCTCGCCAAACGGAGTCTCCACGCGCTCCTCGCGCACCTCTGTCAGCCCAGCCATGTTGTACAGCCCGCTGCCGCCGATAATCCCAATCTCTGCCTTCGCCAATCCACTCTCCTGAACGCGCATCCGCGCCAAAACACACAAGGCTAAGTATATCGTCTCTGCCTACCGCCCAAAGCTATACGTCACCTTCAGCAGCCCACTATCCACACCCGGATTCTGCTGCCCGCGATACGCGTTCGAAATATGGTGATAGCGATAATCCACCGTCACCGCCCGCCCCGGTCGCGTGAAGTATTGAAACCCCACTCCCACCTCAAAGCTGAAGTTGAACATCGTCGCGTTATTCGACGGCGTCACCTTATCGAACGCCACAAACCCCGCATTGCCCATGAACATCGGCTGCAGCCGGCGCTTCGGAAAGAAGTTCACCGTCTGCCCCAGCGGACTGATCCCGCCTCCATACGTCCACGGATGCGTGCACACCGACGAGTACGTATACGTCTCCACTGGAACCGTTGTGCCCGTACTTGTCGTCCCGTAGTACTGCCCCGTCCCCGACCCCGTCTCGCAATCCTTGTTCGCCAGCACGACAAAGTGATACGTCCCCGGCGGATACCCCGTATAGATCGTCACCGGAGGCCCCGTGTACACCACGGTCTCGTCGGTCGTCAGCAGCGGATTCCGCAGCAGAATCAGCGGCTGCACATCAATCTCCCACCGCCATGCCGCAATACTGTTGCCCTTCAACCGCCGCTCATACCCCACGCCCACCTGCAGCAGCTTGCGATTCTCCTCCTGCCCAATCAGCATGTGGCTCGAATCGTTCGAGTACTCCACGAACCCGCTGAACTCATGCTTCGGATCGAACTTGCGATCCTGAGCCAGAGCTCCAACCGTCGTCACCAGGAGCCCAGCCGCCACCATCCACTTCATCCGAATCGCAAGCCCCTTCCCATTCGCGAACGCCATCGCCTCAGCAACCCACGTCCAGATCGTTCAGCGACTCCACAAATCCGCCGCCAGTAGGAGTATAGAGGTACGAGTACACCAATGTCGGTCCCTCAACCCATTCCGAAGTCCGCGCGCCAGCACCTCCGCATCATCGCGGTCGTCTTCGTCCTCACGCGACTCTTCGCCCACCTCAACGGCGTCCGTTTCGCCGCCGAGCGACTCTTCGTCGATTGGCAGTTCCTCGACCCCACCCTGCTCCAGCACCACCTCTTCCAAAGTCTCCTTTACCTCCACACGCAGCCGCCTCTCATGAACCTGTTCTTCGGCCTCTGCCTCAAGCTCACGCCCAACCACTGGCCCACACTCGCCCACGCCATTTACTGCACCCTCGGCCTCCTCGCCTGGCTCGCGCTCTACACCGTTGCTGTCCGCAACCGGGTCCCTCACCGTTTCGCACTCCTCTTCACGCTCGTTGCTCTCTGCAATCCGTCGGCAATCCTCTTCGAATCTGAACCCCTCTACACCAACGTCGTCTTCTGCCTTCTGCTCTTCGCCGCCTTCTTTTTCGACCGCTTCCTCAGAACCCGCAGCCCAAACGACGCCACCGCCTTACTCGCGCTCCTCACCACGCTCGTCCTCTCGCGAGCCTCCTTTCAGCTCCTCTGGTTCCTCGTTATCGCCTGCTGCATTCTTAAGCTCACACCCCGCCAGAACCTCCGCCGCACCGTCACAGTCGCAATCCTCTGCACCGCATTCATCACCAGCGTCTACGCAAAAAACTACATCCTCTTCCGCTCCTTCAACACCAGCAGCTGGATGGGCATGAACCTCGCCAAGGGGTTCTCCGAAACCGACCGCGACCCCGACATCCAGCGCCTGCTCGCCGAAGGCAAGCTGCCGCCCATCTGGGCCGTCCACACTTTCTCCGATATCAGCGCCTACAGCGCCCTCGTTCCCCCGCCGCCGCCCACCGGCGCTCCAGCCGCCGACGCCCTCACCTTCACCAATGGCGAAAACAACTTCAACAACACTGCCTACGTCTCCATCTCAAAAGCTTATCTGGGTGGCTATCTCAAACTCTGGCGCTACAGTCCACATACCGTCGTTCTCAAATGGATCAAGGCCTGGAAGGACTACTTCCTCCCCACCAGCCAATGGTCCGCTCTGCTCGACCCCGATAACGAACAACGTCTCGAAACCGCCGACCGCCGCTATCGCGCCCTCTTCTGCTGCAGCCTCGAACCCCTCAACCCACTCAAACGCCCCGGCGAAGTCCTCACCCACCACACCACGAAACAGATCCTGCTCTCCCTCTGCTGGCCCGCCGTGCTCGTCACGCTGCTTGCACTCGCACTGCTGCTCTACCCTCCGCTCCTGCGCTGGTCCGCGAGCAACGATACCCAACGCCGCACGCTGCTCCTCTTCCTCACGCTTAACTTCCTCTTCACCGCCGCGCTCGGCAACTCAGTAGAGATCGGCGAAAACATGCGCTTCCGCTACGAAGCCCAAGGCCTCGCTCTTCTCATCGCGTGCATCGTCCTCGGCCGCATCCTCAACGCCCTGCAAGCCCGCAGAGCCTAGCCGATCCCCAACCCCTTGCAGATCGCATCCACCTTCGCCTTCACATCCGCGGGCATCGCGAGCATCTGCGGCCACGGACGCGTAAACCCTTCCGCCGCCCACTTCCGCGTCGCATCAATGCCCATCTTCGATCCATAATTCGGCAGCCGCGACGCATGATCCAGCGAATCCACCGGCCCCATCGTGAACTGAATATCCCTCTCCGGATCGATGTTGTTGCCCACCCGCAACATCACCTCACTCACATCCTGCACATCGCAGTCTTCATCCACCACCACGATGCACTTGGTAAACATCGCCTGCCCCAGTCCCCACACCGCGTGCATAACCTTGCGAGCCTGTCCCGCGTAGCTCTTGCGAATGCTCACAATCATCAGATTGTGCGCCACGCCCTCCGCCGGCAGATTAATGTCCACAATCTCCGGAATCGTCAGCTTCATCAGCGGCAGAAAAATCCTCTCCACCGCCTTGATCATCCACGTATCCTCCATCGGAGGCTTGCCCACCACCGTCGCCGCATAGATCGGATCCTTGCGATGCGTCACGCACGTCACATGAAACACCGGGTACTGATCCTGCATCGTGTAGAAGCCCGTGTGATCCCCAAACGGCCCCTCCGTCCGCAGCTCACCCAGCTCCACATACCCTTCCAGCACAATCTCCGCATTCGCCGGAACCTGCAGGTCCACGGTCTCGCACTGCACCAGGTCCACAGCCTTCCCACGCAGGAACCCCGCAATCAGAAACTCCTCCACCTCCGGCGGCGCCGGCACAATCGCGCTGAACGTCATCGCGGGATCGGTCCCAATCGCCACCGCCACTTCCATCCGCGACTCGCGAATCTTCGTCACCACATGCTGCGGCACGCTTCCCTCGACAGCCGCCGCAGTCCCTCCTGCCGTCAACGCCATCACGTCCACCGCTCCCGCCGCATCTTCCGCTGTCGCGCGTAAACGATCGCGCATATGCTCCGCCGCCACCTTCTGCCGCTGCCAGTGCATGCCTGTAGTCTTGCCGTCATACACCTGCATCCGATACATCCCCACGTTCCGCTTCCCACTCTTCGGATCCCGCGTATGCACACAAGGCAGCGTAATAAACGGACCACCATCACCCGGCCACGTCGTCAGCACCGGGAACTTCAGCAAGTTCACGTCGTCCCCATGCAAGATCACCTCTTTGCATGGAGCGTCCTTCGCACTCACCACCTTCGGGAAAAAGCTACCCACCTCCGCCAGCATCGGCAGCATCTTCAGCTTGTCCATAAAGCTCGTCGGCGCCTGCGGCCGCATCAGCGACTCAATCCTCCCCGCCACTTCATCCAGCGACTCCACCTCGAGCGCCATCCGCATCCGCCGCTCGCTTCCAAACTGATTCATCAACACCCGCGCACCCTTATAACCGCGCACGTTCTCAAACAGCAGTGCCGGCCCACCCGCCTTCGCCGTCCCCTTCCCAATCTTCGAGGCCTGGTCAGCGATCGCCGCCATCTCCAGCATCGGAGACACCTCCGCCGACACCCGCTTCAACTCCCCAGCCTTCTCCAACGCCTTAACCCAATCCCGCAAACTCTCGTAAGCCACAATCAACCACCTTGTCTTTTTCTACGCTCTACACTCTACGCTCTACACTCTTGCCATCCGGCGCCACTACATCCTCAGGAAAATCCTCTTCCGCCACAACACCCAAATCGGCAGAAAGCAAACCGCCACAAAGCAAATCGCAAACGCCAGCGAAGTCCAATCATTCGACCCGCCCCGTGCAAACACATCGTGATAAACCAGGCTCATCAGCGACCGCGGCTTCCCACTATCCGTCAGCCCTACATGTGTATAGATCAGCACCTTGATAAACACCACGCCCACCGTAAACGCGGCAATCGCATTCGACCCAAACACCAGCCACGGCCACGTGGCCACCCGCAGCCACCCCGGCCACGGTTGCGGACGCCCATCCACCAGCCAGTTCAGCAGCGCCAGCAACACCGTCGCCATCCCGGCCATCACCAGCACATAGCTGCTCGTCCACAGGTTCTTGTTCACCGGAAACCAGACGCCCCACACCGTCCCCGCCACAAACATCGCCACACCCGCCGCGATCATCTTCAACCGCATCACTCCACGAGCAGCATCCCCCTGCATCCACTCCGGCCTCTGCATCCACATCCCCACCAGCGCGCCGATCAGCACCGTCCCCACCGCCGGCATCGTGCTCAAAAATCCCTCCGGGTCCCGCGTGCCTTCGTACAGCCTTCCCGTATGCAGCCACTTCAACATCCAAGCGCTGATCCCGCGATCCATCCACGCCGCCAAATTCCACATCGGATCGAGAATCGGAAAATCCTTCACCGGATGCCCTGCTCCCGGAACCAGCGCAAACCGCATCAACGCCCAATACCCCACTAGGATTGCGACCACCATCACCACAACCCACTGCGCTTTCCGCACCCAAAGCAGCAGCAACGCGCCAGTCAGATAGCAAAGCGCAATCCGCATCAGCACGCCAAAGATCCGCATCGTCCAGTGCATCCGCGGAAAGAAGCTCAGCGTCCACGCCAGCACCACCAGCTTCACAAACCGTATAAAGATGTGCCCGGCCTGGGTTCCCCGGCAATCGCCCTTGGCCTCCCGAGCCCGCATCGAAAACACAACCGACGCGCCCACCAGGAACAGGAACGTCGGAAACACCATATCCGTCAGCGTCCATCCATTCCACTTCGCGTGGTCGAGTTGCGAAAACGAATGCGCCCAGTCGCCGGGATCATTCACCAGCAGCATCAGCGCAATCGTCATCCCGCGCAGAATATCCACGCTCACCACGCGCCCCGGCTTCACCACGTTCGTCCCAACTGCCGTCTCAACCATTCCTACATCATCGCCCCCGCAGCGCCTACCGCACAACATCCAGGTACGAGGTTCCAGGTTCGAGGTTCTAGTGTCGGCAATGTGCATGGTTGCCATCCACTAGAACCTGGAACCTCGAATCTAGAACCTTCCTCATGGGAACACCCGCAGCCCCTCCGGTGTCTAACCAGACAAACGCATTCCTCGCCTGAATGCGCACATCGAAGCTGTTCGAGGTGCCATCATGTTTGAGGAATCGCTCGTCGAGTCCACGCCCCTTCTCCGCTCACGCAACCGTGCGCCCGTCCTCACCTCCATCGCCATCCAGGCCTCCATCGCCGCGGCCATCATCACCATTCCGCTCATGCATCCGGAAATCATCCCCATGCATGCGCCGAAGATCGAACTCATAGCCCCACGCTTCACCCCACCCACGCCACCACCGCAGCCAGTCCACGTCGCAGCGACAACAGCGGCCTCCGCCGCTCCCAGCGCGCCGGCAGCCGCATCAACTCAATCCCTTGCCATCCGTCAACTAATTGATGTGCTGACCGGACCGGCCGTTGACGCGCCTTCGACCCCCAACATCATCATGGGTAGCGGCGCTCCCGGAATTCCGACCGGCATCTCCACCACCCCCAGCCCCCACGTCACCGCCGCTCCAGCCGCCGCCATCGGCCCCCTCCACATCTCCACCGGAGTCTCCGCCGGCCTGCTCCTCGCACCCATCCACCCCATCTACCCCAGCATCGCCAAGATCGCCCACGTCGAAGGCGTAGTCATCGTCCAGGCCATCATCTCCACCACGGGCCACATCGAAAGCGCCCACGTAGTCAGCGGCTCCCCGATGCTCGCCCAATCGGCCCTCGACGCCGTCCGCGACGCCCGCTACCGCCCCTACTTCCTCAACAACCAACCCACCGAAGTCGACACCACCTTCACCATCACCTTCCGCCTCGGCAGCAGCTAACCGCCAACCATCGCTCACCCACAAAAAGGCCGCGCGAGCAATCAACTCGCGCGGCCACCACCAATCCCTACTCCCTACTCCCTACTCCCTACTTCCTACTTCCTACTCCCTGCCTTTAGACCGCCGCCACCGCATCCACCGGATACCCGGCATCCTTCCACCCTTGCAACCCGCCCTTCAGCGGCCGCACGCGACGCACGCCCATCCGCCGCAGGTCCATCGCCACCTTCGCGCTGGTCTCTTCGCTAGGACACGTGCAGTACAGCACAACATCGCGATCCTTCGGAATCATCCCATGCCTCTGCTTCAGCTCATCCGGCCCAATCCTCAGCGCTCCGGGGAGCACCAGCGGATCGGTCAGCACATCCAGCGGATGCCGCAGGTCCACGATGAACGGAGGCTCCAGCCCCTCTCTCGCTGCATCGTCCATCATCGCCAGCAACTGGTGCGGCTCCAGCCGCAGCCCGCGCAGCTCCACCACAAACTGCCTCCGCTTCACCAGCCGGTAGATCAGCACCCCCGCCACCATCAGCACCACCAGCAGCACTGCAAAGTGCGCCAGCTCGCCGAAGAATTCGCTCGACCGCTTGGCCAGGTCACCAAAGAACCGCCCCGCAAACAGCCACGCGCTAGCCCAGATCAGGCTCCCGGCCATGTCATAAATCGCAAACTCCAGGTACCCAATCCCCGCCTGCCCGGCAATCGGCGGAGCCATCGTGCTCAACCCCGGAACGAACTTCGCAAACAGCAGCGTAAACGCTCCGCGCTTGATCACCGTCCCCTGCGTCTTGCTCACGCAGGTCGCAGCCTCCAGCGAAAACTTGCAAAGCAAATTCAGGATCCTCGTCCCATACCGCTTGCCCAGGAAGTACCACGCCGAGTCCGAAATCAGGCAAGCCAGCATCACCAGCGGCAGCGCATACGCCAAATGCAGCTTGTGCGCGGCGCTCATCGTCCCTGCCGCCAGCATCAGCGGAACGCTCGGCAGCGGAATCCCACCCTGCTCCGCCAGCACCCAGCCAAACAGCACCGAGTACGTGTGACGAACCAGCATATGCAGCAGCCAAGCCATCTCTAAACCTCTCCCGCGCCAGCCAAAACCAACCTGCGTCTCAATACCCGATGCTGTCTATGATGTTCGCCCACTCCATTCGATGCACCAAGCAAAATCTCTCACACTTCTCCACAAAGAGTAACGGAGGCCCGCAGGCCCCCGCTATCTCTGCACTCTGCGCTCTGTTCTTCAATTCACCGTAACCGTAGGCGTAACCGACATACCTGGCCTCAGCGCTTGGTCCTTGTCTTCATCCTGCAGCTTGTCAAAGTCGATCCGCACCGGAATCCGCTGCACGACCTTCACGTAGTTGCCCGTAGCGTTCTCCGGCGGAAACAGGCTCAGCTTCGATCCCGTCGCTCCGCCAATCTGCGTAACCTTGCCGGTAAACTTCCGCCCGCCCAGCGCATCCACCTTCAGCTCCACGGATTCGCCGGTGTGCATCTCGCTCAATTGCGTCTCCTTGAAGTTCGCCGTCACCCACAGATCCTTTAGCGGAACGATCGTCAGCAGATCCTGACCAACGCTCAGGTTGTCGCCCGCAGCCACATTCTTCTTAGCCACGATGCCGTCGACCGGCGCCAGAATCTTCGTATAGCTCAAATTCAGCTTCGCCTGGTCCACCTTGGCCTGCGCCTGTTTCACTGCCGCCAGCGCTGCTGCCGCATGAGCCTGCTGCACCTTCTCCTGCTTCGGTCCGTTCTGTACGCTTTGCTGCGCCTGCGACTTCGACTGCGCCAGCCGCTGCTGCTGCTGGTGCACCTGGTCCTGCTGCGCCTTCACTTCTCTCTGCGCCGCATCCAGAGCCGCCTTGTCCGCCGCTGCCTGTGCCACCGCAGCATCGAACTGCTGCTTCGAAATCACATCCCGGGCCACCAGCGGTGTATACCGGTCCACATCCAGTTGCGACTTCGCTGCCTGCGCCTGTGCCCCGGCAACCTTTGCCTGCGCTCCCGCAACCTGCGCTTCAGCCTGCGATACCGAAGCCGCCGACCCCAGCACATCCGATCCCGAAGTCGACAAGCTCGTCCGCACATTCACAGCCGTAATCGGCACGTTCGCTGCGGCCTCTTCATAATCCGCCTGCGCATTCGCCAGCGTCGCTTCAGCCTGCTCCAGTGCTACCTGCAGGTCCTTCGGATCGATCTCGGCAATCGGATCGCCCTTATGCACAATGTGCTCTTCATCCACATCCACATTGATCACCTGCCCCGCCACACGCGAGCTCACCTGGTACAGGTTGCCGTCCACCTGCGCGTCATCCGTGTCCTCAAAGTGCCGCGAGTGCAGGTAATACAACACCGCACCCACAACCACCACCAGGCCAACCACCAGCAGAATCACCTTCCGCCGCGAGCTCTTCTCGGGAGACTCTTCAACCTTCGCCGACTCCGGCTTCTTGTCGCCCTGCGCAGCGCCACCCTGCGGCTTGATCTCCACGGTCCCGCTGATCTGCGCCGTCTGTGTTCCTTGTCCTTGTTCGTTCTGGTCCGCCACGCTACTTCCCTCCGAGATAGATCTTCGACTGGCTTGCCGCCACGCCCAGCGCTCGCGCCAGGGCCAGCTTCGCCACGTTGTGCTGATACAGCGCGCTGATGTACTGATCGTTCGCCTGCTCATCCGTCGCCAATGCCTGCGACACCGGCAAACTATCCGCCACGCCCGCCTTAAATCTTTCCTGCGCTTCCTTCAGCGCTTCGTCCGCCAGGTCCACATTGCTCTTCGTCGCTTCCACCAGCTTCGCCGCGGTCTGAATGTCGAGAATCGCATCCCGCACATCCGCATTCACCTGCTGCACCTGGTCGCTCAGCTTTGCCTTGGCCTGGTCATACTGCGCGGCGGCCACTTCTTCATCGCCATGCGTCTTCGCAATCTGAAGGATCGGCGCCGTAATTTCACCGGTCACCGTATACGTCCCATGCGAGTGCCCAAACGTCGTTCCCAGGTCCCCGTAGTTCCCGCTCACATCCACCACCGGAAGCTGCTCGTCGAACGCCGCCTTCTTCTTGGCCTCAGCGCCCTTCAACGTCTCTTGCGCAGCGGCCAGGTCCTTGCGCTGCTTGATCGCCTGCTGGAACGCCGCATCCGCATCCGGTGTATCGAACTGCGCATAGGGCGCTGTATCCGACAGCTCAAACTTCTGATCCAGCGGAAGCCCAATCGTCCGCGCCAGCGCCAGCTTGTCCTTCGCCAACTGGTTGGTCGTCGAAATCAACTGCTGCTGCTCGTTCTGAAAATCCACCTGCGCCCGCAGCACATCCAGCCGGGGACTCGTCCCCGCCTCATGCGCATCCTTGGCCTGCTTGAACGACAGCTCGGAGCTGTCCATCTCCGCTTTCACCGCCACAATCCGCGACTGATCCGCGATGCAAAGCAGGTACGCATTGCCCACGGTCAGCACCACCAGATCACGAGCGTCCTGCGCCGTCAGCTTCGCTGCCTCAAAATCATGTTTCGCCGCGATGAAGTTCTGCAGCGCCTGCAGGTTCACCAGGTTCTGCGTCAGGTACCCGCGAAAGTCCATCACCTGGAACGGCCCGATAATCGGGTTCAACCCCGGAAACTTCAATCCATAAGCCGCCAGGTTCACCTGCTCCACCGAAATCGATGCCGCTCCGCTTACCGTCGGCAGCAGATACTGCAACTCCTGCAACCGCTGCCCCGAAGCCGACTTCTCATTCGAAGTCTGCAGCACAAGCCCGAGATTGTTCTTCAACCCGCGATCCAGCGCATCCTGCAGTCCAAGCTGCAGCACGCCATCAGTCGCCTTGTCCCGCACGATGCTTCCCTTGTAGCTCGGATCGATCGCGCCCGCTGTAGTCGTGCTCATCGGCGACACCGCTGGCCCCGGAGTCGCCAACTGCTTCTGCGCCGCAACCACCGGCCCCAGATCGCTCGTCGGACCATTCGACCCGCCGGCCGGCTGCGAGCCCGGCCCCTGCGCCGTCGACACACCCGCCCCTACCGTCAGCGCCAACACGAAGGCCGCCGCGCTCCACATCGCGCGCATTCTCTTTTCAACCATAACTATCATGCTAATTCGTCTGTCGAAGCCGCCCCGTCAGCGCCGCAAATTCACACCAACAAGCGTTCGTACTCATACAGATGCACCCACCCCCCGGGAGTATGCAAAACTTCCCCCAAAAATCCACAGCCACCGCGGATTTTGACCTTCTACTCCCTATTCCCTACTCCCTACTCCCTCTTTCCGCTACACTTTCTTTCGCCACCAAAAATAAGGAGCCTCCCCCACCATGTTTCTCGGAATCGACATCGGCACCGGCGGAACCCGCGCCCTCCTCATCGACCGCTCTGGACGCGTCCTCGCCTCGCACTCCGCCGACCACGCCCCCATCCACTCCGAGCACATCGGCTGGGCCGAGCAGGACCCCGAAGACTGGTGGCGCGCCGCCCAGATCGCCATCCGCGGCGCCCTCCAGTCCGCTCTCAACGCCGGCCACACCCAGCCCGTCGAAGCCCTCGCCCTCACCGGCCAGATGCACGGCTGCGTCATGCTCGACGAAGCCGGCGAAGTCCTCCGCCCAGCCCTCATCTGGTGCGATCAGCGCACCCAGCCCCAGGCCGACTGGCTCATCGAAACAATCGGCGCAGCCCAGCTCATCGATCTCGTCGCCAACCCTGCCCTCCCCAACTTCACCCTCACCAAGCTCCTCTGGGTCCGCGACCACCAGCCCGAAATTTTCCACAAGATCAGTCACGTCCTCTGCCCCAAGGATTACGTCCGCTTCCGCCTCACCGGCGAGTACGCCATGGACATGCAGGAAGCCTCCGGCACCCTCCTCCTCGACGTCGCCCACCGCCAGTGGTCACTCCCCGTAGCCGACGCCGCCGGCATCCCTCTCCTCTGGCTCCCCCAGCTCTACGAAGGCCCCGAAATCTGCGCCCGCATCAACGCCGCCGGCTCCGCTGCCACCGGCCTCCGCGAAGGCCTCCCGTGCGCCGCCGGAGCAGGCGATCAAGGCGCTGGAGCCGTCGGCATGGGCATCCTCGCCCCCGGCTCCGTCTCCGCCACCATCGGCACCTCCGGCGTCGTCTTCGCCGCCACCAACCAGCCCACGCTCGACCCCAAAGGCCGCATCCACACCTTCTGCCACGCCGCCCCCGGCATCTGGCACGTCATGGGAGTCACCAACGGCGCCGGCCTCTCCCTCCGCTACCTCCGCGACACCTTCTCCCCAACCGACTCGTACGACGCCCTCACTGCCGAAGCCTCTGCCGTCCCTCCCGCCTCCGACGGCCTCCTCTGGGCTCCGTACCTCTTCGGCGAGCGCACGCCCCACCTCGACCCCAACGCCCGCGCCGCCTTCGTCGGCATCACCGCCTCCACCACCCGCGCCCACTTCACCCGCGCCGTCCTCGAAGGCGTCGCCTTCTCCCTGCAGGACACCTTCACCCTCTTCGCCGAACTCGGCATCCCCGTCACCAAAATCCGCCTCGGCGGCGGCGGCGCCCGCAGCCCGCTCTGGCGTCAAATCCAGGCCGACATCTACGGCCAGCCCGTAGAGATCCTCGAAGCCGAAGAAGGCGGAGCCTTCGGCGCCGCTCTCCTCGCCGGAACCGGCGTCAACGCCTGGCCCTCCGTAGAAGCCGCCTGCGAAGCCACCATCCGCCCCGCCGCCACCATCCCCCCCGAACACGCCGAAGCCATGGCCGCCGCCTACACCCACTACCGCAAACTCTACCCCGCACTCCGCCAAATCACTGCCTGAGTGCGCTCCGCCTGCCGCTCTCCAGTTTTCCTCATCCTGAGCGAAGCAAAGGACCTCCGTATTTTTCTCGCCGATACAGCCCGGCGCCCTACTTCGGATTCACCGCCACAGCCACCGGCAACGACACGCCACCCGCGGAACGACTCGCCACATTCGCTCCACTGATCGTCGTCAGTCCGTGCCCGGTCGCGTTGGCCACCCAGACCGTCCCGCTGGTATCGATCGCGATACTCGAAGGCGCCGACAACCCGCCTCCGCTGAACACAGTTCCCGTAGCTCCATCCGCACTCAACTGCGTCACGGTATTGTTCCCCGAGTTCGCCACCCACGCCTTGCCGCTGGCATCAACAGCAATCGCCGCGGGAGCGTTCATCGGCCCCGCGATATACCCGCCGCTCGGCGAAACAGCCGCGCCAGTATTGTCCAGCTTGGTCACGCTGTTGTTCCCGCTGTTGGCCACCCACACGTTGCCCGCCCCATCCAACGCCAGCCCCGTCGGCGTCGACAACCCCCCACCCGTATACGTCACCACCAGGCTGAAGTCGTTCGGCGCCGAAGTCAGCGCCGGCGAAAACGGTTTCGTCGGTCCCACCAGCTTGATCAGCGCGTCGTTCGAAATATCTGGATGCTGCGCCATCACCAGCGCCGCCGCAATCGTATCCTGCGGCACCACGCCGTTCACGGTTGTGTTGCCCAGCAGCACGCCGCAGTTGGAAGCGTCTCCCGGCGTCCCTCCATCGCTGTTGATGCAGGCCGCCAGCATGTCGGCAATCGTATTGATCTTCAACACCGGCAGCGTCGCTCCTGCCGGAAGCGCCGGCCCCGGCAACTGACCGTAGTATGTATTCACCAGCTTGTTTACCTTCGCAAACGCCAGCGTCAGCCCCTGCGCATTCGTCGCACTTGTCCCAATGTGCGCCGTGTCGGTCATAAACCCCGACAACGCAAACACGCCAGCCACGGTCGTCAGCTCGTTGATCGTGATCCGCGTCGCATCCGACAGGTTCCCGCAAGGCCCCAGCGGAGCCATCAGCCCAATCCGCGTATTCGCCGGATACCCCGGAATCGGAACCCCACCCGTCGCCACCAGGTAAACCTCCGTCGACGCCGACGGGCACGTATAGTCGCCCGTAAACCCGAACGACCCGGTAGCATCGGTCGTCACCACGTTGTTGCCGAACAGCGAAGTCCCTGTGCTGTACGCATACCCCGATCCATACCCCGTCGACCCCGCCGCATACAGCTGCAGCGTCGACCCCGCAATCGGCTGCTGTCCACCCAGCACGCTCCCATGCAGCGCCGCACCCGTCACCGACATCGGAGCCGTCTGCGTGAGGTTACATCCCGCCAGCGCCGCACAACTCGCAGCCATCAGCAAGCCCTGAACCACACCACGCATCGTCATGGCTTCACCCCCGGTGTTCCACTCACCAGCGGTGTCGTAGGCGCCGCTCCGCCAATCACTTCATCAACCGTATTCGCCGTCCCGTTCGCAATCCAAACGCTGCCCGCGGCATCGATCGCCACGCCCGTCGGTCCACTCACACTCGCATCCGTCGTCGTGGAAACCAGCGCACCCGCACTCGAAAGAATCTCCACGCTTCCATTCCCGTCAGCCACAATCACCTGCCCGCTGCCGTCGATAGCCAGCGCCCCGGGGCTCGTCACCACGCCTCCACCGGTAAACGGGCTTCCGCTGATCGCATTGCCATCGCCGTCAAACTCGCTGATCCCAGCCGAGCTAGCAATCCACGCATCGCCGTTCCCATCGAATGCAATGCCCAGCGGCCCAACCGGGCTCACAACTCCCGCTCCCGCATAACCCGAGTTCGAAGAGAACGCCGCTCCCGTCAAATCCAGTTCGCTCGCACTGCCGTCCGTGTTCACAGCCCAGACGCTGCCCCTGGTCACCACAATGTTTCCTGTCGCCGACGTAGCCACATACCATCCGCTGGCAGCCTGATCCGCCTCCACCACCACGGTCCCGGCTCCCGTCAGCGTCACCAGCCCTGCGGCCGAAACCGTCGCCGGCCCGCTCACTCGCTTGTACGTAAACGCTCCACCCGAATCCGAGCTCGCGCTCACCGTGAACGGAACATCGAAGTCATGCTTCTTTGCCGGTGCCGTAAACACCATCGCCGGCGTGAGCACCTCGGTAAAGTTCGCCGTATACGTTGTCGTAGCTCCCGCCGTCACCGTGTGCGAGATCGCCCCCGCATCGCTCCAGTTCGCAAACGTCGCCGTCCCTTCGCTCACCGCCACCGGCGAACTCACCGCCACCGTGTGCTGCGTGCCCCACGGCCACGAAAACGACTGCGGGCTCGTGTAGCTCACCGAATCCACGCTGAACGCCAGCCCTGCCGGACTCGTCGTCACCGTATAACCCGGACTGGCCGCCGCTGCTCCCGTCGGCCACGCATTCAGCAGGTTGTAGAAGTCGATAGAGCCAAGGCCGGTCGCCTCGTCATATCCGGTGGTCGCCTGGTACAGCGTCGTGGCGCTGCCAGTACCGCAAGTGGAGGAGCCGGCCGTGCACGCGTTGGAGCCCGTCGTGATGTCGTGAAACACGGTGGCATAGGTGGAGCTGTTGGCGGCCAGCGCGTAGAGCACGGGGTTAATGAGGCCCTCACCGGTCGAGCCCTGGCTCTGGTTGATCAGCGCCATCAGCCCGGCGAAAATCGGCGCATCGAAGCTGGTGCCGCCTGCTGCTGTCACACCGTTGCCCGAAGAGTTGCGGAAGCCGTTGGCGCACGATCCGCTGCCGCCGAAGGTGCTATCAGTCGAGCAGAAGAGTAAGCCCGCGTTGCTGGGGCTGGCGTCCATGGAGATGTCAGGCACCAGGCGGTAGCTGCCGGTGATGCCCGCAAAGCCGGTCTGCCAGGAGGGCCGCGCGGCGAAGATGCTGACGCCTCCTCCGCCGGACAACAGCCTGCCCGTAGAGTCGTCATTCCAAACCTGCTCGGGAATGTAGCTCTGCGCGGAAGTCAGCACGTCGGAGCCATTGGCCGCAATCCAGTAAGTCGTGTTCGAGGAGGAGACGGCGGCCGAGGAAAACTCCGTTCCTCCCATCGCGGTGGCATACGCGCTGCTGGCCGGATAGCTGGCGGCGACCTGCTGCTTGATGGACTGTGTCTTCGTCTGGTCATAGCAGCTGGTCGAGCCCGAGTCGCCTGACGAGGTGATAAAGGTCTGTCCCTGGACCGCAGCCTGCGACAGAACGGGGTCCAGCGCGGCGTAGTCGCTCGCACCCAGCAGAGGTTCGCACTCGCCGTAACTCAGGCTCAGGATCGAACCGAGTTCGTTGTCCACAGCGTACTGAAGCGCATCAAAGACGCCGTAGTTCGGGCTGTTGCCCGTGTAAACGAACTTGACGGTGGCGCCCGGAGCCATGGAGCTGGACCACTCGAGGTCAAGATCGGATTCGCCTTCATCTCCGGGAAACACAGTCGAGGTTCCGGACCCGGGCACGAGGATCAACGTGGGACTGTGCACCGCAATGCCAGCCGCCGACTGGAACTTGGTGATGTCCGAGGGAACAATGGCCGACTGGCCGATGATGACGATCGTCTGGCCGGAGCCGTCATACCCGGCGCTGTAGGCCGGCTTGACGTCGTAGATGATGGCAATGTCACCGGGAGTCAGATAGTGGTTGCCAGTTTCGCCGGAGGTGAAGTCCGGAGAAGCTGTAGTAACAGCCGCCTGAGGATCTTTCCGGATCACGTGCGGGTCCAGGCGGAAGCTGGAAAGATGCGTGACAGCGGCCACGGCGGTGCCCAGCGCCGCGGGCAGGCTGATGTCTGTGGCCGGCGCGTAACGCTGGTCGCCGGTGACGGTGCGGTAGTAGTGCAGCTGCGTTCCGAACGCGGCCTCGGCCTGCCTCGCGGTTCCGGAGAACGTGATGCGAGTACGGCTCGAGCTGACCGAGTCGATCGTGAAACCCTGCTGCTGCAGCCAGGTTTCGGCTCTGGCAAGGTCGCCGTCCGAAAGCCCGAAACGGGCACCGAACTGCGCCGGCGTCAGCCATTGGTGATACAGCGCCGAGTGCGGATCTTGCTGCGCCAGCATCAGGCTGTCGAGGTCGGCCTGCTGCGCAGCAGTCAGCTTGAACACCAACGTCATGCCCCGCATCGGAAGCATCCCTGCAACGCCGCCAAGGTCGACAGCCGCCGCCGCGCGAGGAGGCCGAGAGTCGCGAAGCGTCGTGCGCCTGGCGTTGTCGATCTGCAGGATCCGCTGCGGCGCCACAGCCAGCGCCGGAACAGCGATGAGGCCAGCCAGCAAAGCCCGGAGAACCATTAGAAGTGAAAAACGCAGCAAGGTCATGTGCAGTGATGTCCTAAAAAGCCGATCAAACGCTCAACCCTTCGCACGCCCGATCCTCGCGCCACCGGACGCACGCACCAGACGTGCACTCATACCACCCGGTACAACCCACCGAAGCAGCTCAACCAAATCTTCGTCTGACGCCTGAAATTTCAAGAAACACTTGCAGAAATTCTCCCCATCATACGCTGCCAGATTTGTCGGCGACAAAACGTCTGACGGTTCTTCCGCACCATTGGTTCCACCCGCGATATCCTTCTTTCCATGAGCGTTCCCATCCGCACCGCTGTCCTCGGCTACGGCCTCGCCGGCCGCGTCTTCCACTGCCCCTTCGTCTCCGCCGTCCCCGGCCTCGAGCTCTCCGCCATCGTCACCTCCAACCCCGACCGCGTCGCCCAGGCCTCCGCGCGCTATCCGCAAGCCCGCATCGTCGCTACACCCGAAGAAGCTCTCGCCGACCCCAACATCGACCTCATCGTCGTCGGCACCCCCAACGACACCCACGCCGCTCTCGCCACCCAGGCCCTTCAAGCCGGAAAGCACGTCGTCGTCGACAAGCCCTTCGCCGCTACATCGCAGCAGGCCCGCGCGGTCATCACGCTCGCAGCGGAAAAAGGCAGGCTCGTCGCTCCGTACCACAATCGCCGTTACGATAACGACTTCCTCACCGTCCGCAAGCTGCTCGCCGAAAAGACCCTCGGACGCGTCGCCACTATCAACTCCCGCATGGACCGCTTCCGCCCCCTGCAGCGCCCCAACTCCTGGAAGGAGTCCGGCGGCCTCATCAACGGCCTCCTCTTCGACCTCGGCCCCCACCTCTGCGACATGGCCCTCGCTCTCTTCGGCAACCCCTCGCGCATCACCGCCAGCGTCCGCTCCGACCCGAACTGGAAAGGCGTCAAGGCGGTGCAGTCCGGCAATGTGCACC
>JAZKBC010000060.1:0-6546 GCA_040388825.1 Acidobacteriota bacterium
CGGCTGGCCCGGATCTCCGTCGGCAATCATTCGCGCCGAGTGCTCGGCGATGGCGTTAGTGAAGTAAAAGTCCTTCGGAAAGGTGTTGATGGGCGCGTTGTCCCAGGTAAGAGTGTTCGGCGTGTAGTAGCTGCCCGCTCCGGTAATCATGCTGTACCCGTGATCGAACCCGCGCTGTAGCGGCCAGTTGTGCTTGTCCGCGCTCGGCTCATCGGTGGTCTGCTGCGCCGCGAGGTGCCACTTGCCCGCATGCAATGTGCGATAGCCCGCCGGCTTCAACGCTTCGGCAATCGTGACGCAGCCTGTGCTCAGGTCGCCGTCGTACGCCTGATATGGATAACGCCCATGATCGTCCACCATCATGCCCATGTGCGCCTGGTGCGAGTACATCCCCGTCATTAACGACGCTCTCGAAGGGCAGCAGCGGGGGGAGTTGTAAAACGAGCTGAACTGCAAACCTCGCCGCGCGAGCCGGTCCAGATTCGGCGTATCGATTTCGCTTCCCTGGCAGCCCAGGTCCGAGAATCCCATATCGTCAGCGAGAAACAGGATGATATTCGGCTTGCGTGACTCGGTCTTCACCGGCGCGGCCGAGGTGGCCTGCGCCGCAGCGAGTCCAGCTGCGGCCAGCGTGGCGTCGCGCAAAAACTCTCGACGATTACTCATGAGGATCCCTCCCAGGGTCATTGACCGGAAACGTGACGCCCAGCCAGATCAATCAGCGCATCGCGGGTGTGGACGCGAATAACGTCTTCTTCTCAGCATCGGTCAACGTCTCGCCGCGGCCTGTGAGATAGCGAATCAGCTCCGTCTCGTGCTCACGATACGGTGTATCGTCGGATCGAAAGATCTCGTGGAACCATACCGTTGGCTGGGTCAATACATACGGCCGCGTCCACGAGTCCCACGGCAGGTACGTCTGTGTCTTGCCCGCGACGAAGCCCCAGTTGATCATCGCCACGTGTTCCGCCTTGCCGATCGGCAGGATTGTGTCGAACGTGCTCCCATTGCCCCGCGCCATATACTCCGTGCAGATCAGCGGCCGATGCAGTGGCCGCAGCTCTTCGATTCGCTTCTCAAATGCTTCCGGCCAATCATAGTTGTGAAAGCTGATCACGTCGGACTCCGCGAGCTGAATCTTCGTTGTTGCGCTCTGCGCCGCCGGATCCGACCAGTTTCCCGCCCACACGCCGCTTGTCAGCGGCTGGTCCGGATGCTCTTCCCGAGCCCAGGCAAACACCTTGGGCAGCAGCTCATCCACCCGCGCAGCCTTGGCCTTCTCGTCCTCATGGAAACGGCCGCCATTCCCATTGTCCGGCTCGTTCCACACATCCCACAGAAGCACGCGATCGTCGTGCCCAAACGCCCCCACCACGCCCTGCACATAACGTTTCAACTGCGGTTCCAGTGCGTGGTCCATCAGCCGCTCCCAGCCCGGCGACTGAACCCAGCCCGAGTTGTGCACCCCCGGAACAGGTGGATGCTGCGGCCCCAGCTTCGGATTCGGCTCCCAGCAGCTATCGAACAACACCAGCACCGGTCGTATATGGTGCCTGGCCGCAATGGCCAGGAACTGATCCAGCCGGCTCTTGAATCCATCAGGGTCAGACAGATAAAGCTGGTCCTGCAGGAAGACGCGCATCGTATTCATCCCGATCCCCTCGCCCAGCCCCAGCTCCCTGTCGATCAGCTTCGGGTCGAAGGTTTCTTTCTGAAACATCTCCAGTTGGTTGATGGCGTCGGATGGGACGAAGTTAGCGCCCACCAGCCATGGTTGACGCGCATACCAATCATTGGCCCGCTGCTCCGTCCACCGCTGCGGCGCTTCCTGCGCGCATGCCGCTCCCAGAAACGCACTCAACAGAAGCCCGGCGCAACTCAGGCGAACTAGCAGACTCATCCAATTCCTCCAGCGGCGAATGTTCCTCCACGCAACAGCGAGGAACTCCACCCATTTTCAACCTTTGTTGATCGGAATCCATATCCCACCGGGCTGGCTACGGCTCAATTCAAGCCGCAATGGCGGGACCTCAACCACCTGCACTATGGTGCCGTTGCGGGTATCTCGAGGGCAATAGTCTAAAAAGACTAAATCGAATTATCCGTTCCTCACTGGCCAGCGCTAGGTGCACTTCCTTAACCTTCCAGACGTTACCCGCACACTGGTATTCAGCTCTGCGCATCCGCAGCGCAGTTGGCACATTCATGGCTTTGCATCTTCGTTTCATCCGCCGAGGGTTCGCATTCATGCTCTACATTCAGTACCGATCTGCCGCTCTTTCTCTCATTCTTGCCAGCCTCCTCAGCATCTTCATCTCTTCTTCATTCGCGCAAAATACCACTGGCGAGGTCGACGGCACGGTCGTCGACACCTCCGGCGCGAGCATACCGAATGCCACCCTCGTCGTTACGAACATGGTCACCGGGAAGACCGTGCGTACGCTACACACCAATGCCTCCGGAGAGTTCGCGATCCCGCTGCTCAACACGGGAACCTACACCATCGTGGCTTCCGCCGCCGGATTCGAGCGTTCCACTATCGACCGCATCGAGGTGCACGTCGGCGACACGCTCACCCTCAAACCCCAACTCAAGCCCGGTTCAACAGAGGTTACGGTAGAAGTAGACGCACAGCAGATCGCGCCTGACACACAAACCGCTACCCTGGGTTCGGTGGTGAACTCCACCGAGGTCACGGAACTCGCACTCAACACTCGCAACTTCGAGCAGATGGTGCTTCTTCAACCAGGCGTCGCCTACGATGGGGATGACCAGAACTATCCGGGCCTGGTCGACAACAGTGGCAGCCTCTCGCAGGCCAAGATTTCCATCAACGGTCTCCGCCCGACCCAGCTCTCGTGGTCGCTGGACGGCGGCGACATCCTCAACCAGGAAACCTCCGCCAACGTTGCCATCTTTCCCTCCGTCGAAAGCATCGAGGAGATCAAGACCCTGCGCGACAGCTACGGTGCCCAGTACGGCGGCGGCGGCAGCGGCCAAATTGTAACCGTGACCAAGAGCGGTACCTCTACGTTTCACGGGGACGTCTTCTACTTCCTGCGCAACCAATACCTGAACGCGAACAAATACTTCAACATGCATGTTGTCGGCACACCGATTCCGCGGCCGCCCGACAAGCAGAACATCTTCGGCGCTTCGGTCGGGGGCCCGCTGTTCATCCCGCATCTCTATCCACGCTCGCGTTCCAGAACCTATTTCTTCTTCTCGGAAGAGGCCCGCCGCGTGGCCATCTACAATACTGACCGGCTCCAGGACCTGCCCACCCAGCTTGAGCTCGAAGGCTTTTTCCCCTACGCGAACGCGGCCAATTCCACCTGTCCCAAGTACACACAGAAAAATTCCACGCTGACCCCCGACCCGGCGAACTATCCGTGTGTCCATACCGACGTCATCAATGGCGTGCCGTTTGACGCTGCAGCCCGCGCCTATATTAAGGACATTCTCCAGCCCGTAGTGACCGCCGATCCTCCCAACGACCCCGCCAGCATCAACGGCCTC
This sequence comes from Acidobacteriota bacterium, assembly GCA_040388825.1. Taxonomy (GTDB): domain Bacteria; phylum Acidobacteriota; class Terriglobia; order Terriglobales; family Acidobacteriaceae; genus Granulicella. Next base: position 3,520 of record JAZKBC010000060.1, read on the forward strand.
ATCGAGCAGCAGCGCTCCACCTCCAGCCAGACCCAAGAGACGTTCCGGCTCGACCATCAATGGAGCCCGCGCATCCAGTCTTTCGTCCGTTACACGTTCGATCCCGCGGCCCAGACTGTTCCCTACGGCATCGGCCGTATGACCAACTATCCGGGCGTCGGGAACACCAATATCTACAGTTATGGCGAGCAGCTTACACCGCACACCACCTTCACGCTGAATAGCACTACTGTCGTTGAAGCCGGTTACTCCTATATCACGTACGCGGTGAAGTCCGTTCCAGTCGGTCTGGCGCTATCCGCCAACTCCCCCGATGTTGCCGCTGCGATCAAACTTCCTTACGCCAACACCACGGGCCGCATCCCCACCATGCAAATCACCGGCGGTGTTCCTCTTGGCGGGAATGGACCGCAGCGCGACATCAACCATACCCAGCAGCTCTTCGTGAACGTCACGAAGCAGATCGGTCGCCACACTCTTTACTTCGGTGGCAACTACGAGCATCTTTACTCCAGCGTCAACCAGGGCAACAACAACTCCGGCATCTTTACCTTCACCGGAACATTTACCAACGCATTCCCTAAATTCCTACAGGGCATCGCCGACACCTTCTCCCAGTCTTCCATCGACCCGGTTTCACACATCAGCCAGAACCTCAAGGAGGTCTATGCGCAGGACAACTGGCGCCTGACCTCTCGCCTTACGCTTGACTTCGGCGCGCGGTACACGATCTCCGGTCAGCCATTCGACGCCGACAACCACCTGGGGGGCTTCTCCACACCGGCCTTCAACGTCGTCCACACTCCGGCCTTCAACAAACCCGGCCTCTCCGACGGCACCATGTGCATCAGCGGAGCGCTCACTCCCAACTGCGCCGGTATAGCGCCCAATGCCTCCTACGACCCCGAGAACGGCATCATCCAGGGGGGAACCAACTCTCCTTATGGACGCGCGATGGGCCGACAGTCGTACCTGAACATCGCTCCACGCTTCGGCTTTGCCTGGAACCTGTACGGTGACGGGAAGACCTCTCTGCGCGGAGGCTTCGGCATCTTCTACAATCACTATCCGCTCACTCTTCCCGAAAACACCGTCTACGGCAATCCTCTCTACGTCCAGAATCCCGTCGGGGACAACGCCTCTCTCGATACTCCTTCGGTCAGCGCCCAGACCTCGCCGCTGAATATCGCCGGCTGGAACCCGGATTGGCATACGCCGTACACCGAGTCCTGGTCTCTTGATGTTCAGCAGGAACTCGCCAAGAACTGCATGCTCGATATCGCCTACGTAGGCAACAACACCATGCACTTGCAAGGCGAGGAAGACCTCAACCAGCCGCTGCCTAACGTCTACCTCAACTACGGGATCAACGGCGCGGTCCTCGGCAGCTCCACCAACGTGATGAACAACGACCAGAGCGACCAGGAACTGAATCCCATCCGCCCTTATCCCGGCTGGGGCTCCATCAACTACTTCTCAACCCGCTACTTCGGCAACTACAACGGCCTTCAGACCCAGTTGGTCAAGCGGTTTACTGACCACTCGGTTTTGAGCGTTAGCTACACCTGGTCAAAGTCCATGGCCAACAGCCTCGGCGAATCCGGGAGCGACCCCCAGAACCGGTACGATCTCCGCTCCGAATGGGGAACTACCAACTTCGACCATCGCGACCTTCTGGTCTCGCACTTCGTCTACACGTTGCCGTTCTTCCGCCACAACCATGGGCTGCGCGGCGTTGTTCTCGGAGGGTGGGAGTTCTCGGGAATCTTAATTGCCCGCACCGGAGTGCCACTTACGCCAAAGAACAACCAGCGCGACCCTTACGGACAGGGTGTCATGACCGCCGGCTCCAACGCTCCGCAGCGTCCCATCCAGCTCGACAATCCCAACACCGGTGCTCCGCACACAGCCGACGAATGGGTCGCCACGCCAGACGATCCACGCTTCAACCAGATCTATCAACTCGCCATTCCCGCCGGCTCCATCGGTAACGCTCGCATCGGTTCCATCTTTGGTCCCAACTATTACAACCTTACCGCCGACGTCTTCAAAAACGTGCGCTTCACCGACCGCTTTCGCATGCAGTTCCGCGGCGAAGCTTTCAACGCACTCAATCACACCAACTTCCAAACCGTGCAGACTGCCGTGCGCAACACCTTCGGCCAGGTCACGAACGCTTTCGACAACCGCCAGCTACAGGTCGGCGCAAAACTATATTTCTAACTCACACCGCGTCGAGAAGAGATTCCCCGCTCCGCTGCCGGAGGTTACAATTCAGGCTGACGGGGCCGTCTCTCCGTCAGCGGACCGCAAGCCGCATCCAGGAGTCTGCTTGAGCCGCATTCGAGTTTTCATCGTCGATGACCATTATGTTCTTCGCGCGGGTTTGCGGGACATGCTTCACAAGGAGCCCGATGTCGAAGTCGTAGGTACGGCAGCTTCCGCCGCGGAAGCTCTTGAGGCGCTCGCCGGCCCGCTCGCTATCGATGTCCTCCTTACCGACCTCCGCATGCCGGACCGCGGTGGCGATGAACTCGCCACGGAACTGCGCAAGACCCGCGAAGACCTCCGCGTCGTCTTTCTCAGCAACTATCACTCCGATGAAGACATCTTCAGTGCGGTCAAAGCGGGCGCCATGGGATACCTGTTGAAAAGCTCCACCATGGAACAGATTCTCGACGCGATCCGCCGCGTCTACTCCGGGAGCGCCTACTTTCCACCCAACATCTCCAGGCAGCTTGCTCAGCGACTCACCCGCGTCGAGCTCACCGCCCGGGAAATGGACGTACTTCGCTGGGCAGCGAAGGGGCTACGCAATCGCGAGATCGGCGACAAACTCTTCATCAGCGAGAACACCGTCCGCAATCACATGCTCAGCCTCATGGCCAAACTGGGTACGACCCATCGCACAGAGGCCATCGCTATCAGCATCCAGCAGGGCCTCATTCGCCTGCGCAGCGAAGAGTCCGTCTAACCGTATCCGTATCTACTCGATCCAACGCGACAACACCCGATGTGCACTGTAGG
>JAZKBC010000060.1:6556-15156 GCA_040388825.1 Acidobacteriota bacterium
CGTCACTCGCACTGTCGACCCGTTCTGCGGTGAAGATAAAATCTCCACCTGCGCCCTGATCTCCGCGCACCTTCGCTCAATGGAACGCAGACCGAAGCCTCGCCGGTTCGGGTCGGCAAACCCGCGCCCATTGTCGCCGACAGAGAGCACCAGATCCCGATAGCGGTACTGTAACGTGAGCTTTATCTCGGTTGCGCCGGAGTGCCGCAGCACATTCGCGATTGCTTCCCGTCCCACGCGAAACAGCGTGTCCTTCACGACCGGCGACATCGGCCTCGGTTCCCCCAACCGCTCAATCACCGCCGGCAACGATTCGCTGTCGAGCATCGAAAACACTGACCGCTCGAGTAGTGTGAGCAGATCGCCCTCGTGCTGCGATGCCGGATGCAGGGCCGCAATGCTCGCGCTCGCCTCGCGATGCGTCCCCGCTACCATCTCACACGTCGCGTCTACCTCATCCAGGATCGACGGTGGAACCGCACGCGACTCGCGCATAGAGCGCCGGATTCCCTGCAGCTTAAATCCGACTCCGGCCAGGCTCTGGGCCAGCGTATCGTGCATTTCATGCGACAACCTTTGCCGCTCACCATGGATCACACGCAGCTTCGATCGTTCATTCACAATAAACAGATATACTCCCGCGGCGGAAAGACAGAATATCGAAACCAGCAGCCATACCAGGCGCGCTCCACTCCACCACGGCGGCCCGCTCAGAAGCACCACATCCGTCACCGAGTTCGCGAAGAGCGCGAACGCATCCTTATTCGATGTATCCGCTGCATTCGTCGAACAGATTCCACGCGCCTTGAGCCGCGACCCCGTTTCAAACTTCGCCGCATCTGCGCTGAACAAGTCGAACGGGATGTGCACTGAAAATTTCTGTGCTCCGTCCTGCATTTGCAGATCGATATCGCCCTCTTTCGTTGTGCTTCGCTTCAGCAACACCCCGCTCAGCTCAATCAAGGTTCCGTCGAATCGTCCTCCGGCAGCCGCCTGCGTCGACGTCACCGAAAGCGGTTCCACCGGTGCGCGGTCCCACAAAAAGCGCGCCCGCAGCGGCTGTAGTTGAATGGCTCCAGCCTCCAGCCGCGGGATTCCAAGTACTTCGACCTCGTCCCCCGGCTGGAACGACATAGATCGCAGCGCCGTGAGCCGAACCCCCGCCGTCGAGTCCTGAATGAAGGTCGGATCAGCAGAGGTGATTACGCCTACTACTCGCTCCGGCGCATCGGTCCACACGTTCGTCCTTAGACGGTCCACCGTCACCAGCGGCGTAGTATCCGGAATCTCCGCTGTGGGCGCGCCTCCCTCCACCGTAGAAGCGCTCAGGTCTTGCGCGGGCACACTCGCCAGATAGTGCTCCCGCATGACGTTGTAGTCCTTCTCGCGAATCGGAAACTCGGCGTGCTCCATCACCGGAACGTGGCTACGTACAGCCGCGAACTCCGCCGCGGTCGCGCGCCGCACACGCACATTCTTCCACGCACCCACTGTATCGGTCGTACGCAGCGCGACACGCCCGGATCGTATGCACTGCGGTCCTGAATCGTCCAGTCCAGCTGTCGTAATAGCACCGTTGGTCAGGTTGCGCACCTCCACAACAACCTGGCATCCCACCGCGATCACCTTCAGGTGAAACCAATGCTGCGTTCGCACGCCACCCTGTACGTGCACGGGGGTCACCGACAACCAATGCGTATCCGAGCGTCCCAGCACCAGAGCCGAATCGTCGATGCGTACTCCCGCAAAATACCCCGCGTAAGAATCAATCCCCTCGGCAGGGTTCTGAAGGCGCACTACCAGCCCGAGGTCTCCTTCATGCCCGCGCAGCTCAATATCCGCGCTCGCCTCATAATCCGTCCATTCCGGCGATCCCGCAATCAGTTTCACTCCCCTCTCCAGCGACCTCGCGACCATAACCCCATCCTCAATCCGCCACGCTCCTCCATACGGAGTCCACCCGCGCACATCGCGCTTCGCGAAGGAATCGGCATAAGGCAACGCTCGGCTCGCTCGTTCGCGCCAAATGATCAACCCTCCGGCGACCGCCGCAAGCAGCACCGCGGCCGCTATTCCCCAACGCCAGGGCCGAATGCCTCTCATGGTTTCTCCCAGTTGAGTAGCAGCGCTTCCTGCGTCTTCTCATCATCTATATTGTCGCCTGTCACCAGCATCGGCTCGAGTTGCCGAAAATGTTCGTACGGCTTTCCCTGCCGGTCCGCATCGATGTTCTCGACCGCGAGCCTTCCGATCAGCCGCATATTTTGGGCGACGATTGAGTCGATCTGTCCCCTGCGCAGCCGCAGCAGCAGCGGCAAAGACTGGTCGAATACCAGCACGCGCACGGGATGTGCCGGCGCCTTCGTCGCAATCGCTGCCGCAGCTCCTAGACCTGCGCGGTTGTTCAGCGCGATAAACGCTCCCAGATGCGGATGTTGATCGAGCGCTTTCTCCGCTCCAATCTGCGCCAGGCCACTGCTGTATGGTGCAATCACGCGGTCCACAACGCGGATTCCGGGAGATTCCTCTCGCAGCACCTTTTCCGTGGCATCGAGCCGTGCCAGACCGCTCGCAGAATAGGGATCAACCCCTAGAATCGCGACCTCGCCATGCGTTCCAAACACCTGCGTTAAGCGCTGCGCGATCAGCTTCGCATCCGCCGCATAGTTTTCTAAAAGAAAGGAAAGGTGCGGCTGAGACTTAAGGTCGATCGGATCCCGCAGAACCGCTACCGGCATTCCCTTAGCCAGGGCTGCCAGAATCGCGGAGTCCGTCGTATTCGATCCTACTGGATTGATCGCGATGCCATAGCGATTTTCTGCTGTTGCCGCCGCAACGATATCAATCTGCCGTTGCGGGTCAGAATCGCTCGGGCCATCCCAATCCACATACAGATGCCGGCCGGCGGCTGTCTCCTCCATACCTGCCCTCTCGGTCAGATACAGTTCCTGCGACGCCAATTGCGGGATCGCACAGATCGTCCGCGAGTCCGTCCCACGATCACAGCCGGACAACCCCGATAATATCCCGGCCAGAAAGACCGCACAGAACCGCGAGCGCTTCATCCACGAACCTGAGTTTAACCCGATCAAGACCTCAACAGTCTAGCTCGCCGAGCCGCGATGCGGCTCGGCGTCAATGGCCATTCATGCTTCGAGTCGTTGGAAGGTGGTCGCCTCCTGCGCTCTCGAACACACTGTGGTTCTGGGCTCAGAAGGACAGCTTTCCCGCCAACTGAAAGATGCGGGGACCATTCACATCCGAAGTGATGTACTGGTTCCCCGCCTTCAACGTGCTGAAGGTGCTGTATACGGTGCGCGGCGTTGATAAATTAAGATTGCCAATTACGTTGAATGCCTCGGCACGAAACTGGAACTTCATCCGTTTGTAAATTGGAAAGTCTTTGAAGATCGAGAGGTTGGTATTGGTGAAGATCGGTCCGTAGAGTTGGTCGCGTTGCTCATTACCATAGGGATTGTCGGTGGCCAGGGCAAAGGCGGGAACGGCAAACGCCGCGTTGTTGAGTATGCCGCTGTAGATTTTGTCGTGGCGGCTCTGCGAAGACGAATAAGGTGCGCCGACAATATTGACGCGATCATTCGTCGTGCCGTCGCGGTTCGTATCGGAGCCGGAGGTTACTGTGAACGGAGAGCCGGACTGGAGGATATACACGACGTTTGCCTGCCATCCACCCAGAACCGCCTTCGCCGCAGCGCCCCCAAAGGACGGATCCGGCAAGTGAGTGATCGCCGAAAACGTAAAACGATTGCGGAGATCGGAGTCGGCGACGCCATAGTTCTTTTTCAGGTCGTGGTTATCGACCGTGGGCCCGTCATAGGTCAGGGTCTTTGAGAAAACGTACGTCGCAAAGATATCGAGCCTTTCGCCAATCTTTCCGCGCAACGTGGCCTGAAGGCTGTTGTAGTTGCCATCAAGCGCAGGGGTGCGTTCATTGAATCCGCCAAAGCGCTCTCCCGCATACGTGGTGGTAAGGGCATTCGATGCGTTCCCCGTGGGTCCTGCGATTGCCGGAGAACCCTGATAACCCTGGTAAGTGCACGTCGTGGAACTCACGACGCCGCCATTTCGATACGGTTGGTACGGACGGCGGCAATCCAACCCGTTCACGGTAACGTCCGCGTTGGGGAAATAGATCGGCGCGTTCGTGTCGATCATGATCAGGTTGCGCCGGGTCGCATTCCCCACGTAGCCGAGATGAAGGGCGTATCGCGGTCCAAGCTGCTGCTCGACGTTCAGGCTGTACTCGTAGACATAGGGCGTGCCGGCGCCGCGTGTGAACGCCTGCGTCGTCGCGTTGTCGGCGAATCTGGGATTGGCCGCGTTGTACACGAAGGGGTAGGGATCGTTGCCTGAAGGATTACTGACTGTGCATCCGCCATAGGGACAAACCAGGCTCGGAATGCTGTTCGTGCTGGTGTTAAGGGAGAAGGGGAGTTGGTTGGCCGTGCCGTTGTTGTACTGCTCGATCGTCTGGAAAAAAATACCAAAACCACCGCGCAAGCTGGTTTTTCCGTCGCCAAAGACGTCATAGGCGAAGCCGAGCCGCGGTGAAAAGTTCAGCATCGACGTATTGATGAGCCCTGGTGGAACTCCTGCATCGCCCTGGTAGATGATACCGACCGGGGCTTTGGGCAGGACCGTCGATTGCTGCCCGGCATAGAACGTACCGACAGTGGTCGGCTCACAGCACTGCGGCGGGAACATCTCCCAGCGGATGCCTCCGTTCAAGTTGAGTTGCCTGGTGATCTGCCAATCGTCCTGGGCATACAAGGCAGGGTCGTAGTTGTGAGTGCGGTGAGTGACGCTCGACGACTGATTGAGCACGTTGGCGCGGCCAAGAATGAAATCGGCGATCGGGTTGCCGTTGGTGGTTTTGCCATTGACTACAAATTGCGTTTGCGAGCCCGTAAAGTTAAACGTTCCTCCCGCAGTGTTCCCGCCATCTTCGGAGTAGCGGTTCCACACATAGGAGCCTCCAAGCTTGATGGAGTGATGGCCGCGCGTGAGTATCGCGGTGTCCACCACACCATATTCATCCTGTGAGATGTTGCTCGGACCTGCCCCGGCTGTGCCCGCGCTGACGTACCCGGTGATGTTGATTTTAGGAGGCGCGGCGATTGGGCCACCTTCGCCAGCCTTACTGCCCAGGTCGGCAAGGAAGTGGTTGCTGAACTCATTCGCGAGGACGTATTTGTTGTCGACATAGAAAGCTCGGAACGTGTTCACCGTGCGCTCGCTGAGCGTCCATGTATCGGCAACCACACCATCGATCTGGTTCTCTGTCTGCGTCATTCCCGAGTAGCCGATCACCTGATTGCCGCCAGTAGTCGGGGCGAGCGTTACACCCTGATCGTTGAAGAACATCGCTTCAATCGAGTGATGCGGGATGGCGCTGTAGTCGATGCGACCCAGGCCCTGGTGGTTGCTGATGTTGTTGTTACCGTTCTGTTGTGTCAGGGTCTGAGAGTTGGGGAGATCGTGCGGTATGAACGCGAGAATGTTTTGAGCGACCAGGTCCTGTGCGGCAGCGCAGATCTTGTACGAGGTGGAAGCTCCGGGGCAAACCCCCGTTCCGGTCGGGTTGGTGGTCGCATTGTAGGTGTCCAGTGAAGCGAGGTTCGGTTTCACCGCGCTCTGGCTGAAATCGCCGCCTCGCTCCAGGTCCGTCGGTCCCAGAACACCCGTCACTGACGCGGACTGATGCAGGATCAGCTGCTCATACGACGCGAAGAAGAAGGTGTCCTTCAACATCGGCATCGGACCGCCGAAGGTTCCTCCGAACTGGTTCTGCTTGTAAGGTTGAATCGCCTGGCCCGGCTGGGTAAACCAGTCCTGCGCCCTGAGTCGATCATTGCGTACATAGTCGTACGCGCTGCCGTGGAACTGGACGCCGCCTCCCCGAGAGATCACGTTGACCACGGCTCCGGGAGAACGGCCAAACTCGGCGTCAAAGTTCGACGTCAGAATACGAAACTCCTGGATCGCATCCGGATTCGGAATCTTATCTCCGCCTCCCTGTTTATAGGCGTTGATATAGGCTCCGTCTAAATAGTTCGACACCATGTCCGACGGCAACCCGTTGACCACGAACTTCGACCCATCGCGGCTGCCGGTTTGCTGATCGGCGGTATAGGATGTGACGCCCGGAGTAATCAGAACAAGATCGTAGGGGTTGCGGTTCAGCGTGGGCAGGTCCTGAACGCGTGCCTGCTCGATTGTGGTTCCGACCTGTGATTCGCGGGTATCCACCTGCGTGTTGTTGGCTTCCACCTCGACAGTCTCCCTGGTTCCGCCGGCGATCAGTTGGAAGACAACATGGACGTTCTGGTTGGAGGCCACCGCCACTGCGGTTTGCGTCAATGACTTGAAACCCGAAGCACTGCCCGTCACGTTGTAATCGCCCGGATTCAACGTCGGGAACAGATATTCACCACTCCCGTTCGACACGACTGACTGCGATAGTCCGGTATGCGACTCTTTCACGGTGACCGTGGCGCCCGGGACAACCGCACCGCTCGAGTCAACTACCGTGCCGTAAATGCTGCCCGTCGTGGATTGTGCCATCGACGATGCTGCTATCCCTAGCGTAAAAAGCGCCAGCATAAGCGCTACGATTCGCAACCTAAGATTTTTCATCATGCTCCTCCAAATCGACCGGCTGGGATGCTTCCCAGCGATCCAGTGACCTCTAAACGACATTCAACTTTGTGCTGTGAGCAGCCGGTCGGCGAGAAGCAGATGCAATCGCTTACATGGGAATGTCTGCGCCGCACTCATCCTCATACTGCTTCTTTCTGATCTAGCGCTTGAATTTGGTATCGGTAAACTCGCCGGTAAGATTCACCGAATTCGAACCAGTTTGCGTGCTCAATGCCACATCACTGATGTTCCCTCTGAAGTCTCAGCTCTTCCTTGAGGCTGGCTGATGGTACGTTTGCAAATTGTTCACGCGCAATAGTCCGAAGAGACTAATTTTGGCAGTATGTAATTTAGGACAGCGCGCACCACCAGGCATTTATCCGAACGAGAAGCAGGCTCCGGCCAACGCCTTGCCGCCGGACTGACCTGCATGACTAGTACTCGCATCTTCCAGCCCCGCGCGAGTCACTGTGCCCCACAGGATTTACCGGTCGGCGGTCTTCCATCGCGGATTGGTAAATCCGCCGTCGCCAGCAATGTCCCATATAGCCAGCCGGGCGAACGTCCACCCCGGCGTTTTCGCACTCCACTGATACTTGTGATGTTCGAACGCGCCGGTTGAATCCAACGGGATCATCTCATGATGCGTCTCTTTACCATCGCCCCATACGATCTCGGCAACTCGCAGCGGAAAGGTCGAATCGACCACGGCGTTGAAACTCACCGCGTCCTTCGAGGATGAAAAACTGACCTCCGGCAAGAGCACTTCGCCCGTCGAAATGAAGCCATCGCCGCGCCTGACACTATCCAGAAGATCACCATAGTGATTGAAGTCCGGCAGCTTGTCCATCTTCACGTAATTCGCGTTCAGATGCGCGTAGAGCTCATCGGTAGGAAAGACCTGGAACAGGTCATCTTCTCCAAGCATGATCTTTTGCAGGCCAAGATTGTTCAAGTCGTCGAGCACCTTGAAGCCGCGCTCCCCGAGCCGCGGAGACGAGAGGTCCGTTGGCATCGCCTTCCAACCAACGCCAATGTACTGTGGCGCGCGGAAGTAGAACGTGTCGAGAATTTTATCCGGATATCCCGTCGATCCTTTCGTCCGCGGATGGGTTTCGTAAGCGATCCCGTGCTCAGAGGTGATCATCTTCCACATCTCCTCCGGGTTACTGATGCGATAAACCTTGCCATACCGCGGATCCTCAGTGACAAAGGGCTCACCGGCTTTGCGCCCTTCAAACCACATCACTGGCGACGGAAACACAAGCCCCCAATGTCCGCCCAGCAGAATGTCCGCCTCTTCAGCGGGAATGATGAGGAACCTGGAATCCGATTGCTCCCGACAGGCTTTGTAATACGCATCGAGTTCCTTGAGACGCACATCGGTCAGCGCCCCGGGATGTCCGTCGATGTGAAAATCCATGATCATCGCCGCGTCAATTCCGTGTTGCTCCAGCGTAGGTTTGAACGGCGGAGTCCAATCTTTCCCATTGGCCATCGCCTGCACCGTATAGGCGAAGTGCCAGTGGGGAGCGAAGGTGATGTAACCGGGAAGGTAAGGAAAGCGGTCGGCGTGCGTAAACTCCTTCGCCATCTCCAGCGCGGATGACGCGACCCCACCGCTCAGAAGCACGAACACACCCATTTCCTGCTCTGTGCCTGGCGGTGCGTTCATCCATGGATAGATCGCAGTGTTGTCGTCCGGCTGCTGCTGAATACCCAGGCTGACGCGACCACGCCATGACGAGTACCAGTTGTAGCCAAGATTTGTGCTGTAGTCGCGTGCAAAGAAGTATCGATGCGGAGATGGGAAAACGGCAATACTCCCCCCGCCGGAGCGTGCCGCCACTGCGCGGTAGGCAGCCTGCACAGTGTGGCGCTCCGAGCCATACGGCGGTGTGATGGTCTTCAGCTCATGCGTTGGGACATAGTACGTGATC
>JAZKBC010000060.1:15166-40053 GCA_040388825.1 Acidobacteriota bacterium
GAAGCCATATTCAGGCCGGGGGTGCGATCCTCGTCTGCAGTCCATTCCAGGCCGGCGTCGTAGTAGTACGCGACGTTTGGCTCGCTTGTCTTCATCACGGCGACCTGCTGCATCAGGGAAGTCCCGGGATAGAAGTCATAGCGAAGTTCACCCTCGAATGGCCCCATCTTCATTCCACGAAAGCTCAACTCAATACGGTTGCCGACTGATCTCACAGCGACTCCAGTTGGCGCAAATTTTGCGACATATCGCTGCGTCCCATCCGGCTCTCCGGAAGGATCGTCGAAGAACGCGTCCCAGCCACCTTTGCGTATACCGACGGCACCGCGATAAACAGGGCGCGCATCATGGACGACAACTCGACCATCCACGGTGATTTCGTGCAGCAGCGGCTGCGCAGGGTTCAGAGAAAATTCGGCCCGCCACACCTGGTTCGTCGAATCTCTCCAAGCGAAGGACAGCTCCGCTCCAGACTGCGCGACAGCTATCGGCCCCGGGCGCAACGCACTCAAGTCCACAGGAAGCAACTGGCCGGAGCAACTCATAGAACCGCCCAACAACAAAGCGACAAGCATGGATGTGCGAAGCATTGGAACCTCGGGTACGGCCTTTAAGCATTACAGCGTAACAGGTCGGCAGCGTCATAACTCAAGAACCTGGAAGCAGCAAACCTCGGCGTAATGTTGACATGATTACCGTCAGGCAAAGCTTCCGTGTGCATTCTCCCAACGGGAGCAGTACCTGAGGACTACCAGGAATTGAGATCTGGTCACCATTGATTGCATACAGTCCGCCCCTATGATTCACGCGACTTCTCGTGCCAATTTGTATTGAGCTGAACCGAATGAGGCATGCTTGGAGGTGACTGGGAGAGCTTCTTTGATGACGAAACTTGCAAGCGGTCTCAGGTGTTGGTGACAGGCGGTTCCAGCAAGATCGAAAAAACGTCCTTGACACGACAGCTACATGGAAGGCGATTTTGAGGCGGTCAAAGCCACCCAGTCCTTATGAGATCCTCACAAAGCCACATTCTAGAGGCTGACTTGATCGCCTAAGAAAACAAACGCGGCGCAACGACAGAGATCACGGAGTCGCGTCGAAGGTGTATCACGTCGGTCGCCACCAACCTGAGAGGCAACACCGCTGGAGACTCTCGCGAGCGTTGATATTCGACTCAATCGGCTGGCTCATTTGTTGAATGTTTTTAGATAGGGCGGAACACTCAATTCGCCTGTGCTGGCCGCTGGAGGAGTTTGCGGCATGGGCCAAGGTTGGACACCGACGCGGCCGGCCCACTCATTCCACATCACAGACATGGCCTTTACGCGAGCAGGTTGTGCTTTCGAGAGGTCGTGGAGTTCGGTGCGGTCTGAATCCATATCAAAGAGCTCCCAAGCATCGGGAAATCGCGAAACGAGCTTCCATTTGCCATCGCGAACGGCTTTATGGCCTTCATGCTCCCAGAAGATCGGCGAGCGTGTGCGCGACTTCCCTGCAAAGACGGGTGCGAGGCTCTCACCGACGGGCCTGATATCAGGATGCTTCGCAATCGGAGGATATTGAAGGCCGGCAAGTTCGAGGAATGTTGGCATCAGATCTGTTTCGTGCCCAATTGAGCTGACCGGACTTCGTGGTGGCTTGATACCGTTTGGCCAGCAGGCAACGAAAGGTGTGGCGATACCACCTTCGTGCGCATAATGCTTGTAGAGGCGGAACGGCGTATTTGCGCAGTTCCCCCACGGAATGCCGATACTCTGGAATGTATTTTCGCCGCCAGGCGCTACGCCAGGGACGTTCCCAGCGCAAGTCATGCCAATTTCGCAGGCGATGCTTGTTGCTCCGGCCGGAGTATGAGATGGCCCTTCGTGCATGTCCACCGGTATATTGCTGTGGCCACGTCCGATTTCCTCGGCATTGCCGCCATTGTCTGAGAGGAAGACAATCAACGTGTTATCGGCGATGCCAGCTTTGTTGATGGCATCAACGATACGACCGATGCCTTGATCAAGCTTGTCAATCATTGCGGCATAAACGGCCATGCGGCGGACTTCCCATTCCTTGTTGTCGATCTTTTCCCATGCAGGAACGCGCGGATCGCGCGGAGTGAGTTTCCAGTCGGCCGACAACAGTCCGCTTTCGATCTGCCTCTTGTGGCGTTCTTCGCGCAGTGCGTCCCAGCCTTCGCGGTAACGGCCTGCATACTTCTTGACCTCTTCCTCTGGAGCCTGAATGGGCCAATGAGGTGCGTTGAATGCGGCGTAGAGAAAGAATGGGTCGTGCTTTTGGGCGAGCTCGGTGACGAACCCGGCTGCATGTGTTGCCCAAAGGTCTGTGAGGTATTGATCTGCCGGCGGTGGTGGAATTGGATTATTGCCATCCATCAGGTGCGGCGATTCGTAGTACGGAGATGCGCCCGAAATCATGCCCCAGAACTTGTCGAATCCCCGCTGTAAAGGCCAGCAATGCCTGCCTTCATCCGTCTCCGGAGCGAGATGCCACTTGCCTACCATCGCCGTGTTGTACCCCACGGACTTCAGCAACTCCGGGATCGTTGGTGTATCGGTGCGAAGGATTCCAGCGTAGCCGGGGTAAGGGTAGCGCCCGTGATCGCTCACCATCATGCCCATCCCCGCCTGTTGTGAATACAGGCCCGTCATTATCGAAGCCCGGGACGGGCAACAGCGCGGATTGTTATAAAACTGCGACAGAATCATCCCGCGCTTGGCCAGGTCATCGAGGTGAGGCGTGTGGACTTCGGACCCAAAGCAACCAATGTCAGAAAAGCCCATGTCGTCGGCGAGGATGAGAACGATGTTCGGCCGTGGCTCATGAGCGGTCGACGTTCCCGAAGACGTGGCCGCCGGTACAGCAGTCGCGAGCAGGCTGGCCGCGGAGGCGCCTGCACCTATCTTAAGAAAGTCTCGCCGATTAGGTCTCTTCATACTGCCCTTAGATTATCTCTGGATGGTGTAGGTGACGGAAGTGGTTGCCGAAATTGTTTGCGCGGTCCCAGTGACAGTGACAGTGTATGTGCCGTTCGGCGTAGTTGGAGCATAGGCAGGACTGCCGCACCCACTGATGCTAACCGATGCAAAAACCGCAGCGACGGTGAGCGTCACCACGCGCAATGAACGGCGCTTGCTGAGAAGAGCTACGCCGAGTGCAAAGACGGTGAGAACTCCTGCGACACTCGAATTCATTCCGCTCGTTGTGCCTATCGGCCCCTGGCTTTGGAAAGAAACCTGGGGCTGGCTAACCGGCTGTCCATTCGCAAACGGAACGACAACGGGCGTGAGAGTGCACGTGATGGTCGACGGTGCTGTGCAAGTCATCGTGATGGGAGCGGAGAAGCCTCCCGATGGAATGACGTTGATGGTTTCAGTATTGCTGATTCCGGGCGGCAACGGTCCCACTTGCGGAGCGACGGGAGAGAGCGCGAAGCTGCCGAGGATCACGATAGAGAAATTGAACGTTACAGTAGACGAGACACCCGGAACCGATGCTGTCACCTGGAAGGAACCGATATTAGGACCAGATGTGAGCGCAGCGGAACTTGCAAATCCGGAGAGATCGGTCGCTTCCGCGTCCGTTGCCTGAGGTCCGGAGGATCCAGGGAAAGTTCCATACACGATGGAGGTGGAAGGTGGAGCGGTAAACGTAACCTGTGCTTTCGGAACCGGGTTGCCATACGCATCCGTCACTTCCACCGCTAACCGGCCAGAGTAGATTGTGCTGACATTGGCCGACTGATTGTTCCCGCTATAGATGGCGATGGAAGAGGGTGCGCCGGGGGCGACGACTGTGCAGCCGGCCGCACTCACGGTACTGTCGGCAGCGTCCGTTACCCTGATGCATTGCGAGCCTGCCGTACGGAGCGTGAAGGAGAAATTGCGCGAACTTTTGTCCGCAGTCGTGAAAGTGTAATCCGAGGGCAGGACTGCCTTGGGATCAGTGCTCGTGAAGTGAAGCGTGCCCGTGTAAGTAGCCTGAGGGTTCGTGACAGAGACTGTCCCGCTGAAAGCGGTTCCAGAGACGGAGCTGTTGGGGAGAGTGACGGTTGGTGTGAATACATACGCGCTGATGGCCGAAACGCTGATCGACTGCGTCGCAGCGGCACTTTCTGCATTATCGGCCAGAGTGATCGTTCCGTTGTAGCTGCCAGTGGCTGCAGGCTGAAATTCCGTTTGCAACACACAGTTCGTTCCAGCGGACAAGGATAGCGGCGCCGCGCTGCAGTTGGTCAGTGTTGAGCTGGCCTGTTCGATATAACCGGGTGGGATGGTGACGCTGGCGAGAGCAAGTTGCTTGTTGCCACTGTTGTAAAGCGAAACAGCCTGAGCCTGAGTAGTGTCTCCCGGATTGGTCTTTGGAAACGCCAGCGCGTTTTGGGAGACATCAATCTTGCGAATCTTGTTGTTGCCGGAATCGGCAATGAGAACATTCCCAACACCGTCGAGAGCTATGCCGAGCGGTTTGCTCACGGCGGCCACGGTCGAACTGCCACCGTCTCCCATCGCTGCAGCATTTCCCGTGCCCGCGATGGTCGCGATTTGTCCCCCCACAATAATTCGTACACGCTGATTGAGAGAGTCCGCAATGTAAAGCATGCCGGCGGCATCGACTGCAAGGCCCGCAGGGCTATCGAGTTCGGTCGATGCAGCGCTACCATCGCCGGTGTAGCCGCCACTCTGTTGCCCGGCGATCGTTGAAATGATGCCGACAGTATTCACCATGCGGATCCGGTTATTTCCCGAGTCCGAGATGTACACATTTCCCGTGGGATCGACCGCGACCGCAGAGGGCGCCGTCAGTTGAGCACCAAGCGCGCTGCTGCCATCACCGCTAAATCCCGCCGTAGATGAACCAGCAAAGGTCGCCACGAGGCCTGTGTGTGTGGCGATGGTACGAATTACGTTGTTGCCCGTGTCGGCGATGTATAGCACGCCTTGCGGCGTCAGGAAGATGCCGCTCGGAGCACTGAAGCTTGCGGACGCTGCAGGGCCTTCGTCTCCTGTGTAACCTGCGGTGCCCGTGCCTGCATATGTGGAGATCAGGCCCGTCAAATTGTCCACAAAGCGGATCTTGTTGTTCCCGGTGTCCGCGATGTAAAGGTTTCCCGCACTGTCGACGGCGACACTTCGCGGCGCATTGAGCAGAGCGACCAAAGCGGCCCCGCCGTCACCGCTCGAACCGGCATTCACGTTTCCAGCAACACGAGTAATTGAACCACTTCTGGAAATCTCGCGCACTTCGTTGTTGGCTGTATCGGCGACGAAGAGGTTACCCTGGCCATCGAAGGCAACGCCGGAAGGCGTGTTCAATTGAGCGCTGACGGCGGCAGCGTTGTCTCCAGCAGCGCCCGCAGTGCCTGTTCCCGCATATGTCCCCATCAGCCCCGGAAGGAGAGATGCAGCCGGTGCAACGCCGACTCCGGCGAGTCCGGAGCGCACGGAGCCGTTAGTGTCCGTAAAAACAAGCGGAGATTGGCGGAGGCCAGCCAGCGTTGGACTAAACAACACGGTGTAGGAGCACACATTCCCAGAGATATTTACACCAGCAGCGCAGATGGGAGTGGAGGAGCCGGTGAAATCAGTGGATCCCGGCAGAGAAAACGTTCCAGAGGCAGACTGTGTTTGTATCAGGACCGTTGCGGGATTTGATGTACTGCTGAGAGCGGTAGCCGGAAATATCGAGGCTACCCGAATGATGCGCACAGACTCGATGCTCCGTTCGACGACGAGGAGATCGCCGCCGGGTGTGAGCTCCACATCGTTGACTCCGCCAAACGCGGTGTTCAGGGCATAGCTGCCGTCGGCAGTACTCGGTGTTACACCTGCCCCTGCGATGGCCGTAACAATGCCCGCCGTTGCTCCGTTCCCAGGGGCAATACGCCGGACGCGGTGATTAAGGGGGTCCGCAGCTAACAGGCCGCCGGCGCCATCGAAGCTGATATGGCCAAGGCCTACAAAAGCCGCCTGGGCAGCGGGACAGCCATCTCCAACAGAGTCCGTCGCAGCAGCGCATACCGTTACGGACGGTCCTCCCATGTAGGTGGTGATGATTCCGGTTGAGACGTTGATCCGCCGAATCGCCTTGTTGCCGCCGTCGCCAATGTAAAGATTGTTCTGTGCATCCACAGCGAGACCGATCGGTCCGCTCATTAGAGCGCTCGTCGCAGGTCCCCCATCGCCGGCATAGCCACCGCCGGAGGTTGAGCCAGCAAAGAGACTCACAGTCATCGGACTTGCGCCGAGGACGATCCTGCCGACTGTCGGCTTGCCGCCCTGCGTTGTGTAATACATATTTCCGGCGTTATCAAAGGCAATGTCCTGAGGAGCGGGAATACTGACCGATGTAATCGGGCTTAAGGGCTTCGTAGTGAGAGCGGTAGATCCGCCTCCGGCAAAGGTTGTGATGATCCCCGTTGTGAGATTCACAGCTCGGATACGATTGTTGGTCGCGTCGGTGATGTAAATCGAGCCACGGTAATAACGGGCTGAAACGGGCTTGTTGAGCATCGCGGCATTCGCAGGGCCACCATCCTGTGACGCGGAGTAGCCTGCAACTCCTGTGCCGGCGACGATAGAGGCGATGCCAGTGACAGCATCGACACGGCAGACAATATTGTTGGATGTGTCAGTGATGTAGATGTTGCCATCAGGGTCGGCCGTCGCATTGGAAATCAACGCGCTGAACGCTGAATTGGTGGCAGGACCGCCGTTGCAGGAATTGCCCGCCACGTGCGTACCTGCAACGGTCGAAATGGAGGGGAGGAACGCCGGCGTCTGTGCGACGGCAGCACAGGAAGCAATGGGTGTCAGGAAAGTAGCCAGGAGCATCCTGCGGAAGAACGGATGGAGGTTTCGTGACGGTGTACGCCTGCTTATCATAGTGTTCCTTGCAACCTTTGCTCCTTGTTTCACTGCGTTGCTCGAAGTCATCTGTCGTTTTTGGTTCCGTTCACTGAGCCACAGGGCAATCTGCGACGCATCTTCACCTTGACGGAAATACCGCCCGACCTGTAGTGAGAGCGCCGACCGTTGACGAGAAAGTGCTCTTTCAACGACAGACAATGGAGCTATGAATACGAAACGGCCCTGCGCCTTGTCAAGCAGAAACGCCAGTAAACACGGGGCGTTCGCGCAATTAGTCCTTTTCTACTAATCCGAAACACGCCTTCGTCACCATTGCTCGTTGAACAGAGACATACCTATGATTCGACCGTCTGCTATCTAGCGAAAATTGTGCCAGAAGCGCGGTGAACATTTTCTGCGCGTTGGCGCGCAGACAGCGATTCCGCTGCCTCTTGCAAGTCGTTTATGTTGAGGTATGGACGAAACAAGCGGTGCGCACTGAAGGAGATGGAATGAAGTTTTCGAAGCGTTTGGTTGTTGCAACGTCGTTCTTTGTCGCGACTCTCGCCGCACACACGCAGACTACTGTAGGCACAATCTACGGAACAGTGACTGACGCCAGTGCGGCAAAGATCTCCGCTGCTACCGTCACGATCACCGATACCAAGACCAAACTGACGCAGACGATGACCACAACCACCAGCGGCGACTACGCATTCGTTGCGGTGAATCCGAGCGACTACACGGTCGCGGTAAACGCCAAAGGCTTCAAAACGGAGACGCAAACAGGTGTCACAGTCGACGCGAACCAGAACGTTAACGTTTCGTTCCAACTCACAATCGGAAGCACGGATGAGCAGGTTGAAGTAACCGCGGGGACTACGATGGTCGACACGCGTGAGTCCCAAATCGGTGAGACGATCAACGAGCAAAGAATCGAAGAGCTGCCCACTCTCAACCGCGACCCGTATTCGTTGTTGATCACCGTACCTGGCGTGAGCAGT
Source organism: Acidobacteriota bacterium (assembly GCA_040388825.1). Lineage (GTDB taxonomy): Bacteria > Acidobacteriota > Terriglobia > Terriglobales > Acidobacteriaceae > Granulicella. Next base: position 23,025 of record JAZKBC010000060.1, read on the forward strand.
TTCACGAGCGATACGATTATCGGTTCGCGTGGCGGAGTGAATGTCGCCGTGAACGGGCTGCCCGCGACCACGTCGAGCTTTTATTTGGATGGTGCACAGAACAACGCGATGAAAAGCGGTGGCGGCAATAAAGCTCCCAACCCTAGCGCTTTGCAAGAGTTTCGCATTCTCACCAGTAACTTCGATGCTGAATTCGGCCGTTCTCCTGGAGCGGTGGTGAACCTGATCACGAAGTCCGGAACGGATAGATATCACGGCGAGGCATATGAGTTTTTGCGCAACAATGCCTTTGATGCAAAGAACTATTTCTCCACGCCCGGAACGATCAATAACTTCAAGCAGCATCAGTATGGTGCTGCGGTGGGTGGCCCGCTCCCGCATTTACCGAAGACGTTCTTCTTCGCTTCCTTCGAGCACCTGCAATTGCACCAGAACGTTTACATCTTCCCGACACAATACACGGCATTCACACCCGCCGAGGCGAAGGGAGATTTTCGCAATGCCGCGGTTCCTGTGAAGGGCGGCGCCGTTTCCTGCAATGGTGTGGACATGACGATTTGCCCGTCAGACTTCGATCCCGTCGCGACGAACTTGCTCGCGATGATTCCGCTGGCAGACCCGGTGACCGGACTGTCGCCTACCCAGAGCGCCATGGCCAATAACCTCAACAATATGGGGCTTGCGCGTGTGGACTACAACGGCATCGCAAGACATGCCATCGAAGCAACGTACTTTAATTCACGAGGGACAAGTGTGAACCCCGCGGCGGGCGGAAACCAACTATTTGGCTATTCTGGAATGAATAGCTACGAGAATCAAATCAACGGAATCGTCGCCGATAACTGGATAATTTCGAACAACGCTGTAAACTCGGTACGCTTGTACTACACCGATAACCGCAATGTGGCTAGCAATGAATACTCGAACCATTTCCTCGCCAACCTGGGATCGCAGATACCGGAAGGCGGCCCGGTCGCGGCGCCACCCTATTTCAACCTGGGAAGTGGCAACCTGATCATTGGACCGCTGACATCGGGACCAACAGACATCACGCAGCAGGCCATAGGCGTAGTAGATGTAGCTACCCTGAGCAAAGGACGCCATTCGATAAAGCTCGGCGGCTCTTATGTGTGGGACAGATACATGGAGAACGGCGGCAACCAGGCGGGTGGAACCTTCACGATCAGCAATACGACCGGGAACTTTTACGCAGACTTTCTGCTCGGCCACTCCAGCACGTTCGTTCAGACCAATACGGCGGTGCAACGCAAACACAACTACGATCCGGCGCTATTTGCGCAGGATAACTGGAGAATTGCGAAGAGTCTGACATTGAACCTCGGCTTGCGCTGGGAGATCTTTGCGCCCTTCATCGGGGACGGAATTTATGGGAACAGCGGCACGTTTCGCGCCGGCGTGCAGTCGCATCGCTTCCCGACCGCGCCGCTGGGAATTCTCTATCAAGGAGACCCGGGAGTGCCGGTGGGAATCTCCAATATCTCGCTCATCAAATTCGTTCCGCGCGTCGGCTTTGCCTTCGATGTTTTCGGAAATGGCCGTACGAGCCTGCGAGGCGGTTTCGGCATATTTGACTATCAGCAGATCGAGGACGATGAGGGGCTGCGTATTCAGCAGCCATATGGCTTAACCATCACCGTGAACTCTCCACCCAGTTTTGTGAATCCGTATGCTTCGACGTTAGGCACTAGTCCATTTCCCTACAACTCGAACCTTGCCAATCCGGTGTTCACCCCGGGCGCCACAGTCTATGCTCAACCGCCTGGCGGAAATATCAGCCCCTATGCCGAGGAATTCAACCTGAGCGTGGAGCAGCAGTTGAGCAAGACCTTCGGCCTCCGGATCAGTTATGTCGGGGATAATTACATGAAGCAGTTGATCAGCCTGGACATCAACACGCCTGTGCCGCCAACGGTAGCACAAGCGCAGGCAAATCAGGTGCCCACTGTTCTCCAGCGGCGGCCTTACGAGCCCTATGGTCTGAACAACCCAACTTTCTACTTTGGACAAATTCTGAATCAGGCAAACGCCAACAATCTCCACTACAACAGTTTGCAGGTGATTCTGCGCGGAAAGCTCGGGCGCAAGATCGATCTGAACGCCAGCTATACATGGAGCAAGGCCCTGGACTACGAGACACCTGTAGACCAGACGAACATTCGGTCCGGCTATGGGGCTTCGCCGCTTGACCTGCGCCACCGCTTCGTTGTCTCGGGTCTATTCGCTCTGCCGGGAACGACACACTTCGGCACCTTCGGCCGGCAGGTGATCAACGGTTGGAGGTTCAACGATATTACCTATATCCAATCGGGAACCCCGTTCACACTCTCCAGTGGAACTGACTCAAACTATGATGGAACGAATAACGATCATCCGAACGTGATAGGTGATCCGTATACTCACGCTGGAACTCGGCAGGGACGAATCCGGGAATACATTAACCCGACGGCGTTTTCCGTACCCGCTGCTGGCACGTTTCACGGCAACGAGCAGCGTAACCAGCTTTACCTCCCGGCCACAACGCAAACCAATGTGTCGATGTTCAAGGAATTCTCCCTGTCGCACCAGACGCGCTTTCAATTCCGCGCCGAGGCTTTCAACGTGATCGGAAATGTAAATCTCACTACGCCGAGAACGGTGCTAAACACGATTGCAAGTGCAGCCAACCTCAACAATCCATCGTTTGTTCAACTTCAAGCCGCAGGTCCCCCTCGTCAACTGCAGTTCGGAGTAAGGTTCATCTTCTGAGCCAGCCACAATCATGGCGCCAGTTCGAACGATCCAACGTTGCCCGTCCCCGCATCACGGACAACAAAACGTACCCGCTTTGCCGCTCTCGGGGTATTGAGAGCAACGGTCAACGTAACATGTGTCCCAAACGTGCGGTCGGTCTCCTTGATCTGCTCATGAAAGGTGCTGGCCGATTGTGAGACGATATTGTCCTTTGCATCGAAGGCAACTGCCATCAGAGATATGTCGGCCGTACGATGGTCCCCCGCCGGCGCCCAGGTGAGATCATTTGCGCCGACCGCAACAAGGAAACGGTCACGTCCGTTTTTTTGCGCCGCAACCTGCAGACCCGTATAGTCCAACCGCGATGATGCCGCGCTAAGGAGATCGAATCGATATTGGCGCGTCTGTCGAGTGGCTTCCGCAGATGTAGGATTTGCGTTCCCACGCGTTGAGAGGTACCCGGTGCGGGTGATGGCTTTGAGGGATGCGTTCTTCATGAGGACATGGATTTTGAGGAAATCGGGAGATGCATCAGAGAGCGCTGCAGGCCGGTAGGCAATGGTATAGAACTCGTTAGCTGCACCAGAGGTCTGCATCACCAGCGTGAAGAGATCATTGCGACCGTGCACAACGCTACCTCCGGTGGTCTGGGCGAGCTCGTCGAAAGATATGCCCTGGGCGAAATTCGTCAGCGCATTTCCACCACCACCGTTTGTAGCCTCCGCGTCGATATTCTCCTGACGGTCCTGAGCATCCATGCCCGCAGGATCGAGTGTTGATAGCGATATGCGTGCATCCAGCATGCGAGTCGTGACCGTGCGCGTGGCGCTCTCGATTGCCTCTGAATCGTTACTCCCGGCCGAAGTGAGATCAAACGCTTTATCAAAGCCGCTACCAACCCATATGACGTTCTTGTGGCTATGAATACCCCTCAAACTGCTTGCCAGCTGCGATAGGGCTCCAAGAGTCTTTGCGAAACCCTCGGACGGGCTTGTGTTTCCCCCTGCGAGTTGGTCCGATAGTGCGCGGAAATCGACATCTGAAACGTGCGCTTTGAGGACCGCGAGCAGGGAATCCCGATCTTGCGTGAAGTCTCTCAAAACAGTGAGACGGGAGGCTCCAGAGGCGACGAAAAGGGTAGGAACTGGCAGGATAGGCGGCTGGTGCAGCAGGTACTCGACCAGCGCATTCCTTGCACGTGAGATCTCAGAGAGGGGTGTATTAAGTTCGTCGACGACGAGGACATTGACAGAGGGAACATCTTGCCTCAAGAGATCGGCGGTGCTGTGCACTTCAGAAGCGATGTCGGCGCGGGCTGAGGCAGGGGACGATGGAGCCTCGAAGTCAAGGATGGTTTGAGGTGTGCCATCTTCATAAACACCGAACTGAGAGCGATCGAGTCCCGATACAAAGTGTCTGGAAGAATCAACAACACGCACGTCCAGAACCACCAGTTGAGTTGTGATCTGGAGAGTCTGAGTTGGAGTTGGAAAAGTGTCGTTCTGTGCACTCATACGACCGAACACTGTCATGAGAACGATGACCGTGATGATCGCAGCGGACGGGACGCGAGCTGAACGATGAGAGCTCAAATGTTGCATTTCTGATGATCCTCCGAACGCGCAAGCTGCATGTGTGCGCAGCTATCTTAAGACTTCCGTAAAACCTTCAGTTTGGGAATAGTCCAAATCCACTGATTCTGACAGGGAAAAAAGGCACGACCAGCATGTTGGTGCTGTGGAATCGCCGGCCTTCATTGACTGTATTGCCAGCAGCACACCAGCTTTACGTTTGGATGGCCTGCGCATTGAGATCCACATTTCACATTCGCAGCGTATGTTGTTGCCAAAGGTCCTGGTGCAACGCGCTCGATGGGCGTCGGATACCTGCGGCGGCTCGGCTAAGGCAGAAGAGAATGCGGTCGGCATCGGTCCACTGAGGAAAGGCGGGAGAAGAGCGCAACTTATTTCAGGCTACTATTCAGAATTGAGTAATTTGCACCATTGCCCCGGTGCTTTTGTGATCCATATCATCTGGCTGTCGGGTTGTCGCCGCCGCATTGCCTAACGAAACTGAACAGTGCCGTTGCAAACCGCAGTTGCGATTCACTTGGCCCAATGAAATCCGCCCGCATGGTTGCGGTGTTCATGGTTTGCCGAGCAGTATTGCGAGCGTCCACATGATCACAGCCTAACAAGGCCGGCCGACCGAATCGGGAACTTATCTTCTGAGGGCTCGCATGTCGCATCTGAATCGTCGCACTGCACTGAAAATGTTGGGTGGTGCCATTTGCGCAACAACTTTATCCTCTCGTGAAGGCAATGCAGGAGGTGTGCCCGCTCCGTTGCCCCTTGGAGCGATGCGTTTGCTGCCACTCGGAGCGGTGCGGCCTAGGGGTTGGCTCGCGCGTCAATTGCGCCTGCAAGCCGATGGCATGGGCGGTCATCTTGATGAGTTTTGGCCGGATGTGGGATCGAACAGCGGCTGGCTTGGCGGCACAGGTGAAAGTTGGGAGCGAGGGCCCTATTTCCTCGATGGCCTGGTACCGTTGGCATATTTGCTGGATGACCCATTGCTCAAGGCTAAGGCGCAACGGTTTGTTGATTGGACGTTGGATCACCAGCGCGCAGATGGGATGATCGGTCCGGCAGCGAACGATGACTGGTGGCCACGCATGGCAATGGTGAAAGCGCTGGCGCAGTATTTCGAAGTGACGCACGATGCACGAGTGCTTCCTGTCTTGACAAAGTATTTCCACTATCAGTTGCAAGCAATGCCCGCGCGGCCGCTGACGTCGTGGGGCAAGTATCGCTGGCAAGACGAGGCGCTTGTGGTGGAATGGCTGTTTATCCTAACGCGCGACCCGAAACTGCTGTCGCTGATTTCTCTCTTGCAGGAGCAGGGGTTCGACTGGGATGCTGAGTTCGCGCACTTTCCTTACGAGCAAGCGACACCTACTGGCTTCCCCGTGAAAAAGCTGAGGGATGAGGCGATGCAACGGCACGGCGTGAACAATTCTCAAGCGCTAAAAGCTCCGGCTATCAAGTATTTATATTCCGGCGACCGACGGGAGCATGCAGCGTTCACACGACAGATCACGGCGCTCGATACTTATCATGGTGTACCCAATGGCATGTTCTCTTGCGATGAGCATCTTGCTGGGCGTGAGCCGCAGCATGGCTCGGAGCTTTGTAGTGTGGTGGAGACGATGTTCTCGCTCGAAATTGCGCTGGCTGCGTTCGGCGATGGATGGATTGGCGACCGAATCGAGAAGCTGGCTTTCAATGCGCTTCCTGGAACATTTACAAACGATATGTGGGCCCACCAGTATGATCAGCAGTCGAACCAGATAGAGGCGAGTTTGTTGAAGCGCCCATGGTCAACGAACGGACCGGAATCCAATCTTTACGGGCTGGAGCCAAACTTTGGATGTTGCACTGCGAACTTTCACCAGGGCTGGCCGAAGTTCACGACCTCGCTCTGGATGTCGCAGGGCGACAACGGAATTGTAGCCGCGCTGTATGCTCCATCCGAAGTTCGAGTTGCGTTGGCAGGAACAAACGTTCGCATAGTTGAAGAGACGGACTATCCTTTCCGGAACTCAGTCAAGCTTATGATCCATCCGGAAGTGCCCGCCACCTTTGAGTTAGCACTGCGAATTCCAGAGTGGTCAACGAAGACAAAGCTGACCGTGAATGGCAAAGCACATGGCCTCGAGGCCAGGCCAGGAACCTTTGCAAAGCTCCGCCGACTTTGGCAACCTGGGGATGTGGTCGAAATCACGTTCGAAATGCTGCCGCGAGTGACTCGTTGGTTCAATCGCTCGATTGCCGTCGAACGAGGACCGCTGGTTTTCTCGTACTCGCCCGGAGAAGAGTGGGTGAAGTTACGCGATCGGCCACCGACAGCAGATTGGGAGGTTCATCCGAAGCGAGCGTGGAATTATGCATTGGCAGTCGATGAGGGCACCGCGCCCTCGATTGGAGTAGAGGAATTTGCGGTGGAAGAGAAACCATTCTGTTCGGATAGGTCGGCCGTCACGTTGACCGTTAAGGCGCGCAGGCTTGACGGATGGAAGAGAGTCGAGGGGGTTGCTGCTCCACCGCCGTTGAGTCCCGTGCACTCAGCGACTGAGGAAGAGGAGCTCGCACTCGTGCCTTACGCAGCGGCGAAACTTCGTGTGACCGCCTTCCCTTCACTACTGTCGTAGGCGATGGCCCCAGACCGCGATAGATTGCACGCAAAATTTCTTTGTCATTCCATCTATTCCAGCTACCCATCCCATTTGAGTGCTCATGATGTTGAAGCCTGTATTAGTTCTTTCCGCCTACATCCTGATCGCCGTTGGGCTACCCGCTCAGCCGAAGCGATGGAGTGAGGCTCGGGCAAACGAGTGGTACGCGGAACAACCATGGCTTGTTGGCGCAAACTATGTCCCTTCCGACGCAGTCAACCAGTTGGAGATGTTTCAGGCTGCGACCTGGAACCCCAAGCTCAATGACAAGGAGCTGGAACTCGCTGAAAGTGTGGGCATGAATACAGTGCGCGTTTTCCTACAAGACCAGCTCTGGTCGCAGGATTCGGCTGGGCTCACAGAACGTCTGAATGAGTTTCTCACAATTGCTTCCAAGCACCACATGGGTGCAGAGCCCAGGCCGACGTGAGCTCTCAGACCCTTCTTACGAACGAAAGCTTCGTGCCTATGTAGAAGGCGTTGTGGGTGCATTCGCGACCGACGAGGATCCCGACAAGATCAAGCATGTAGATCATTTGTTGCCACTCGCCTTTGCATGGGCCCGAGCGGCCAATCCATCTCAGCCTCTCACCAGCGGCCTCTGGCATGGCACGTGGAGCGATCCCGAACGACAGAGCGATACTGTAATGATCCAGCTCGCGGAGTCCGACGTCATTTCGTTTCACAACTACGGATGGCCTGAAGGATTCGAGACGCGAATAAAAGAGCTCCATTCCATCGCCCAGTCCTCTGCACCGAATATATGGCCCGCGGAGCTGGCTCGACGTTTGATAATTCTTTGCCGCTCGCCAGGAAATACCATGTGGCTGCAATCAACTGGGGTCTTGTTGCAGGCAAGATGCAAACCTACTTACCGTGGGATTCATGGCAGCGTCCTTACGTCAATATTCAGCCTACAGTTTGGTTTCACGAGGTATTCCGTCAGAATGACGAACCGTATCGTAAGCATGAGGTGGAGTTGCTGCGGCAGCTGACAGGCCACGGTTCCGTGGGCCGGTAAAAATGCCCATCTTCATCCCGTCGAAGTTGACCTCGACCCAATCGCCCACTGTACGCGCGGCAACGTGCTCAGGCTGGAACTGATCCACGAACTGACGGGTCCCCTCAGGATTACCGGCAGGAAAGTCGAAGAAAGCGTACCATCCGCCGGTACGTTTGCCGGTCGTGCAGCGAAAGTATGGTCGGGCCGATTCCACGATCGTATGGCCATCACTGGTAATTGCGGTGATCAGCGGGTCCGCGAATTTAGCGAGAAGACTGCTTGCCACTGATGATGAGCGGTGTCTCTCCACGTTATAGTGAGCGATCAATCAGAGGACTGGACCGAGATGGGCCCAGGCTTGATCGCTGACACATCGACGGCGATCAGCGCTGCTTCGGCACTACACGATGCGCAGGCACGCGCGAGTACGGCAGCAAGCAGTTTCATGGGATCGCCCCTCTTGTTCTTTGCCAGGATTGCACGATCGATGGGACGCTCGCAAACATGATCCCGCCGCAGATCAGCAGCGTGAAGACTCTGCCTTGATCAAACGGCGCCTGCGTTGAACACCTCGCACAAATCGTATGCACTGCGCACTCAAAAGGTGATTTTGGCGGCGAGCTGAAGCACGCGCGAGGCACCCGTGGATGTGACTTGCCCGTAATTCGTCGCACTTGTAGTGGTCGAGAGTGCAGCGAAATTAGTGTGATTGAGCACATTGAAAGTCTCGAAACGGAATTGTCCCTTCCAGGACTCGGTGAAAGAGAAGTTCTTGAAAAGGCTGAGATCGAGGTCCTCATAGCCGGGACCAATGACCGAACCATTGCGCGAGTTTCCCTGACGATACTGTCCGGCAGGAACAGCGCTGAACGCGGCCGTATTGAACCATTGCTTGAGCGTGTGCGGTGCGTTGGTGTTCGGGTTGGAAACGTAGTCAGGGCGCCCAGAGGTCTGAGACGCGCCAGTGGCGAGGAGGCCTTGACCAGCGGGATCTACCGCCGACGTGGTAACTGTGAGGAACTGGCCAGACCCGAAGCCGACAATTCCAGAGAACTCCCAGCCGCCGAGCGTGTATCCGCGCACGGAACGTTCGTGAGCGAAGAACGGAACCTCGTAGACGAAGTTCAGGTTTAGCAGGTTCGTACGTCCCGTCGCATCTGGTCCGTACTCAGCTCCGGGATCGTAGATGTTCCTAGGGGAAAAGGCGTTGGTCAACGCTCGAGAATAGGTGTAATTCACCGTGACAAGCGACCCCGACTGGAACCGCTTGGTCAGCGAGGTTTGCAGGCCGTTGTAGTTCGAACTGAATCCCTGAACGGTCGAACTGATGGGCCCGTAACCCAGGTACGGGCGAATCTGGTTGAGATTCGGCGTATTCGCGCTCGTCACCACATTGTTGGGAATGATGCCCTTGGTCGCGTACGCACCCGGCAGAGGTTGGTTGATATCCTCGCTCACAGGCAAGTGCACGCCGTGGTTGCCGAAGTACCCCACGTCGAAGAGAACCGACGACCAGAACGTGTGCTGCAGGTCGAGCGAGTAAACCTCCATGTAGGGTGATTTCCAGATTTCCTGGGCGGCCGTGACAACCTGCGGTGTTGGGTTGCCGGCGACGATTGCCGATCCGGGATTCGAAAAATTCGTGTTGTTGACCTGGAGATTGTTGATGTTGGGCTGATTATTGGAGCCGAGGCCACCATAAGGGGCTGTGGTGGATTGCAGATAGTAGATGCCGAAGCCGCCACGGATCGCCGTCTTGCCGCGGCCGCCTACGTCATAGGCGAAACCGAAGCGTGGTGCGAACTCGGTCTTAGGCTGCGTGTAGACCTTGCTGCCATAGGGCGATGTGAGGTTCGCGATGACGATACCGTCCAGCGGGTCATAGCTCGGGTTGGGTTGAACACCTCCGTTGCAGGGAGCGGTTACACAGACGAGACCGGACGTATCGATGGGACCCGCGGTAGAAGTTTTGTAGTGGCTGGGCAGAAAATTCACGAACGGCAGGTAGGGATGTCCTTTGAGCGTGCCTGAGGAAGGCGAAACGATATATTCGTAGCGCAGACCCAGATTGAGAGTGAGCACTCGCGATGCGTGGAAGTCGTCCTGCACGTAGCCTTCGTAAACGTTGGCATGCAGGTAGACGGAAGGATCTGGACTGACCTGGGTAAACGTGCCCACGTTACCGACGAGGAAGTTGGCGAACGCCTGCTGAAACTGTGTTGCCGTCGATCCCTTCGGTACAGTCGTAGCCTTGAAGTTGAAGGAGCCCGCGTTGGTCGTAGCCGTGTTATTGCCGGCCTTTTGCCACTCGAGGTTGAAGCCTGCCGAGAGCGTGTGCCGGCCGATTGTCTGCGTGTCGTTGGCAAAGATCTGCGTCTGCGGTTCGCCGTTGGTGTATGGGCTGATCGTCGCATAGGTGGATCCGCCGATCGCAAGATCGGAGATGCGCCCGGTTGTATTGGCATACGGCAGCTTCACGTGGACATCCGGCGAGTTCGCGGCGAGAAGAGATCCGATCGCCGTCGCCGTTACATAGCTGCGCAGGTATCCGCCGCCAGCCTGGAGCACGTTCGTCGGGCTGATCACATAAGTGCCGATCGCATAGTACGCCCGGTCACCGTCAGTGACCGCTCCAGTACCCACGCCCGGAGCCTGGGTGCCCTGGCGCAAGCCGTAAGGAACGATGAGGCTGAAGGGGTCGTTGAAGAACCGGAACATTACGCTGAACTTGTCATTGAAGTGATGATCAATCCGAGCGAAGGTCTGTGTCTCGTTGTTAGTGCCGGGCTCGGGAGAGATGAGTCCCTGGGTGTCAGTGGGACTATTGGGCAGCGGCACCTTGTTGATCACGTCGGTCAGGTACGCCTGCGCGACCGGATCGATGGCGGTTATCTGCGTCGAGGATGTAGCGCACGCGCCAGCACTGGTATAGAGCGCGCATACCGGTTGCGTGAAGTTGCCCAACCGTTGCGCTGCAGTGGGTACGTTGGAGAGAGTCGCCTGGACGCTGCTCTCGCTGCGCAGGAACTCCTGGCCAAAGGAGAAAAACGTCGTTGCGCTCTTGCGGCTGGTGAGATGTGGAAGCCAGAGCGGACCATCGATCTCATAGCCGAAGTCGTTGTAACGCGTAAGCGGCTTGGGGACCCCTGCGAGGTTATTGAAGTAGCTGTTCGCATTGAACAGCTGGCTGCGGTAGAAGGAATATATCGAGCCGTGGAAGCTGCTGTTGCCCGACTTCGAAGCAATACTCACATAGGCACTGCCGGAGCCGCCATATTGTGCGCCGAAGGTGCTCCGCAGCAGGTTAATCTCCTGGATGAAGTCGATACCAGGATAGGCACCGATCTGGGTGCCGCCGGCCGAGCGGCGCTGCAGGTCCTGGCCATCGAGGAAGTAGCCGTTGTACTGTGCGGGGATTCCATTGACCTCGTAGGTGGCGGAATTCACTCCGCCAGTCGCCGCAATGGCGCCGCGATCCTGCGTGCCGCCCGGGATTCCTCCGCTCACTCCTGGCTGAATCGCGACAAGCTGTACGAAATTGCGACTGCTGAGCGAAAGCTCCGTCATCTTGCGCGATGGGATCAGGGTGCCGGCGGCCGAGCTATCGGTCTGCGGAGCAATGAGCGAGTCCGCGCTCACTGTCACCGCTTCGGTAACCGCGCCGGGCACCAGCACAAGATTCACCGTGGAATCGCTCCCGGTATGGACTTCAATCACCGAGATAGCGGGGCGGAAGCCGGTTGCCTTCACTGATACCGAGTAACGCCCGAGCGGAAGCAGTGGAACGGTGAACTGTCCCTGGCCATTCGTCTGAACTGTGCGAGCCACGATGTTCTGGTCTTCATTCTTGATCACCACACTGATGTTCGGAACAACCGCTCCCGACGGGTCGGCTATCCGACCGTCGATCTCGCCTGTAAGTTCTTGTGCGCGAGCTGTCATCGTGGACACACCAAGCGCCATCAACAATGCCATCACAGCCACTGCCCGAGCCGAGTTCGTGCTTCTTACAGCCTCCAGAAGTTTCATGCGTTTCCTCGTGTGCTCTTCCTCTTCGGTCAAAAGTGACTCGGCTGTACGGAGGGAAGAGTGGTGGTTTCAAGAACCAGAGAATCCTAGAGAGCACCCGTATAAGGCGCAATAGTGAAACGTTGCCAAATTCGGCTAGTAGAAATTCACCACTCGCATCGAGATGGAATGCGGAGAAGAGCATAGCTATTACCAATGCTCCATCAACAACTCCCTCTTGGGTACTGCTAATTCAATGCAGCGCGAACGAAGGGCACGTCGTAGCTCATGTTTGAGTACAACCGGCGAGTAGTGATGCTCTTCGATCCAGTCCGACCCTTGGACAATAGGGACTGAAAAGGCTCACGTGCGATGGTGCAAATTACTCAATTGCAGCTAGTAGAGAGGCGAAGATGTTCTCGTCCGCGGAACGCCCGCCAAATGGATAACTACTGCAACGTCAGGCATTTGCGCGGTTCGCATGCACGGCATCCGATGGAGTGTGCTTGTTGGTAACCGCGGACATGCTCGTTGACAGCTCGCAGGTGGGTTGGTAAGTTGCCCCCACGTTCACCGAGACGAAGTGTATCGCTGACCATAGCGATCACACCCTTCATCCACAGCCCCCGGAGACTACAGATGTCCGAAGCAAAACTCAACGACGACTCACCCGTATCCGAGCCGCTCACACGCCGGAGACTCCTCTCGGGGATCGCCTTGAGCACCGCTGGCCTGTCGCTCGCCAGTTCGCAGCCCTTCGCCCAGGTCTTTGCCCAAACACCCGCGGCAGCCAGTCTCGGAAAGAACGATGTCAGGCGTCTGCGAGCTTTCGACTATCGCGGCGTCCGCCTGCTCGACAGTCCCTGGCGACAGCAGATGATGGCTACTCGCGACATGTATTACAACATGAACAATGACGATATGCTGAAGGGCTTTCGTCGGAACGCCGGCCTGCCGGCACCTGGTCATGACATGGCCGGGTGGGCGGCCAGGAGCACTTCAGCTACCTTTGGACAGTGGCTGAGTGGATATGCCCGGCTAGGCTGCGCGCTGCAGGATTCGGCGTTGCACAACAAATGCCTCTATCTCATCAGTGAATACGAGAAAACGATTGGAGCTGACGGTAATCCGCGCATTCGGGGCGTATATGGTTGGGAAAAGCTGGCCTGCGGCCTGGTTGACGCAGCTCGATATGCCGATTTTCCTCACGCCATCGAGATACTTGACCGGATTACCTCGTGGGCCTCGCGTAATTTTGACCGTTCGCGCGTCCCGGCTGGCTATAAAGATCGTGCCGGCCGCGGGCCCGGCAATACCAACGAGTGGTATACCCTCGCCGAGAATCTCTATCGCGCCTATGAGATGTCAGGTAATAAGCAGTTTCTCGATTTCGCGGCTGTCTGGCTCTACCCAGATTTCTGGAACAAGTTTGCATCCACCAGCACGCCGGAGGGAGTCGCATTCCTTCACGCCTATAGTCACGTCAACAGCTTCAACAGCGCGGCCATGGCCTACGCCGTTTTGCAGAAGCCCGAGTACCTCACGATCCTCCGCAACGGGTATGACTGGGTCCGCTCCACTCAAGCCTATGCCTCCGGCGGTTATGGTCCTGGCGAGTGGACTGTCGCCGCAGACGGCTCGCTTGGCGACGCCCTTGATGTACGCAATGACCACGCTGAGATTCCTTGCGGCACCTGGGCCGGATTTAAGCTCTCACGTCACCTCATGGAGTTCACCGGCGAAGCACGCTTCGGAGATTGGATGGAAGACCTCCTCTACAACGGCATCGGCGCGGCATTGCTCACACAGCCGGACGGAGCCACCTATTACTATGCGGACTATCACCTCGGAATGGCCACGAAGATTTATTACTTCAGCCAGTGGCCTTGTTGTTCAGGAACTTATCTTCAGGATGTCGCTGACTACCACAACATCGTCTACTACCACGATGAGGGTGGTCTCTACATCAACCTTCTATTGCCTTCGGAGTTGGAGTGGCAGGTACAGGGCGTAAAGGTGCAACTGACGCAGCAGACGAACTATCCGGGCACCGAAGAATCCCAAGTCAACATTGTGACGGACCGCCCCGTCGAGTTTTCGTTGTCTGTACGCGTGCCATCCTGGTGCAGCCGTCTGGAAGTAGATGTTAATGGTGAGCGATCTCACGAAACCGCGTCACCGGGTCAGTGGCTGCGTATTAGCAGAAGCTGGCACGCAGACAAGGTGATCCTTCGCTTCCCGATGGCCCCCCGCGCCGTTGCAGTGGATCGCCGTCATCCGAATCGAATCGCCGTGAAGTACGGACCTTTATTGATGGCGCAGGATGCCCGTTATACGTTTCCCATCCGCGGCGACCAGGCTTCGGTGCTGTCCGGCCTTTCCAGGACATCCACGCTGCCGGAGTTGCACATGGGGCCGGTGAACGGGGCGATATACAACCCTGAGGCCATCTCCTCCGATGTCAACATGGCGAACGGCGAAAAGATCGGACCGTTCGTGCCGTTCTACACATTGCGCGAGCGCATGCCCTATCGCATCTATTTCGACTTGGATCGCCACTCGTTCTTTTAGCAAGGTACAGTGCAATGAGGAGGCTTCGCGCACATTCTATGCCGTCTGAAGAGGTGACGTTACCGGCGCGGTGCTCATGGCTTCTACGTCTCCTGGTGGGATCTTTGGCGATTTCGTTACTGTCCAGTTGTCAAACGGACAAATCCAGACACGAGATCGTCGGGATCCCTCTCTTCTCGACCGAGAGCCTCGCTTCCTGCGAGCATGTCGGCATGGATGAAGCGATCGCGGGGACGAATCTGCACTTGGAGTGGAATGGCCCTTCCGATGGTGACGCCCAACGGCAAATTGACCTGATCGGCGACGCTGTACAAAGGCATGTCTACGGCATAGCGATCAATCCGCCGAGCCTTTACGCCGCTAACGGTGTAATTCGCGACGCGCTCGCAAATGATATCCCTGTCGTCATTCTTGAACATCGCCTCCCGCTCACGCCTCAGGCACACCTCTCCTTTGTACTCGAGGACCTGCGTGCAGGGGCAATGCTCGTGGCCACGCGCCTTCGAGAAACTCTCCCCGAAGGTTCCTCTGTGATGCTCGCTGGCCTCGATTCTCTAAGCGCAGGTGGCCAGGATCGCTTTACTGCGATGGAACAAGCGATACACGAGGTCGATCCGACCGTCCGCATCGCCGCCCGGATCGTCGAACCCCCATCGATAAATGCGTTTCAGTCCGCCATCGCTGACGCATTGTCGGCTAACCCCAACATTCGCGCTATTATTGCGCTCGACAATCATGCCGGCTATGCTGCTGCTTCGATAGTGCATCGCAGCGAGGCACAGAACGGAGTCCACGTTCTTTCGTTCGATCAGAACACCGAGGTGCTCGCCTCCCTGCGTCGCGGTGGCGTCGACGCAGTTGTCGTGCAGAATATGCGCGCAATTGGACGGCTTGCGATCGCGAACATTCTAAGCGATCGCAAACATCAGCCAGTCACTAACGTCACATACGTCACTCCCTTGCTCGTCACGCGGGACAATATTGATACCGAAGCCGTGCAACAGATTCTTCTGATGAACTGGGTCCAACCATGAGGCGACATCGGTTCTCAGGGAAAAGTGCGGGACTACGGACGCTCTTTGTCGGGTGCTTTGCTCTTATATTCATCTCGTGCGCGTCTTCGCCGAGGCTGCCTTATCATGATTCCTTCGCGCAGCATTCCGCGCGTGAGTGGACCCCTATGGGGGGTTCGTGGCGCATCCAGGATGGTGCCGTCATCAACTGGTCTGATGCTCAGGGATCGAAGCTCATAACAGGCTCCCCGCAATGGTCGGACTATCAGGTGACCTCCGACTTGCGGCTGCTTGCGCATGCGGGAGACATCGGCCTGATCCTGCGAGTCAACGAAGCAGAGATCGGAACGAACTCCTATAAGGGCTACTACATCGGCCTGCGCTCAAGCGACTCGGCCATTGTCATGGGACGCGCCGATCACTCCTGGCTGACCGATCGTCCTGTGCCTCTGGGTGAATCGATTCAGGCCGGACGGTGGTACCGCTTGCATGTCGTCGCGGTCGGCTGCACGATTGCCGTGGAAGCCCTGGATACTGTCACTGGGGTGCGCGGCTACTCTGCACTCCGCGACGATCCGCGTCACTGTATTCACAATGGGCAGATCGGTCTGCGCTCCACAGATACGAGCAGCGCCTGGAAAAATGTGCGGATCGCTGACGCTACCAGTGCCGATCTGCAGCAGATCCTGTCCCGTGCGCCTGAGATTCTGCACCCGGACTTCCCCATTCGTGAAGACGACTTTGCGCGCATGCGAGCAAAGTATTTCCCGCGGAACTATCCGTTTTCCGACGAAACTACCGACGTTGTGGATTCAATCAGCGACAAAGGCCTTCCAAATATTCAGGCCGTGCCGCTTGCCACCGCGCTTGCGTTGCGAACGCAACCCGGCACCGCTCAGGAGGTCCGCGTTCACGGGGTAATCACTTCAATCTCGCCGTTCTATATTCAGGACACCACCGGTGGCGTGGAGTTGCGTCCTCCCGATCCCGGAACGCTGTGCATCGGCGATGAGGTGGATGCCATCGGGCACTCCATCGGAGAGGGGCGCGGACTCGTCTTCGTCGCCAATCGTATCGAGGGACCAGCCGCACGTGCTCCGTTGACGCCGCTTTCCATCACCCCTGCGCAGGCCGTCAGTGGAGCTTACGAGGGCTCGCTGGTCGAAATCACGGGCCAGATCATTGCGCGCAGCCGTCTTCGCGACGGCTCGACGGTCCTCACACTTACAGCCGAAGGCCAGAGCTTTGAAACGATACTTCCAAGTGATCCCTTCGGTTCCTCTGAGGACGACTGGCAGGCAGGCAGCAGCGTTCGCGTGCGTGGCATATGTACCATCGTGCCGGATGCCGCCACTGGAAGCAGCTTCGCCATCCTCGCGCAATCGAACGCCGATCTCACCATGCTGACGGGGCCGTCCTGGCTGGTGGGTTGGCGTCTGCTTTGCCTTG
>JAZKBC010000061.1:0-1654 GCA_040388825.1 Acidobacteriota bacterium
CGGCAGCGCGGAGCCCGCTCATGCCGCATGAAGCCGCGTCATGAACGGGGCACCCTAAGCGTTGGATTTTGTGGCTGAAAGGGGCGGGCGGTGTGCTGGGTGCGGGCAGGGCTGCAGGTCTCTCCGCTGCGCATCACAAAAACAGAGGCGTGATGCTTCGGTCGAGATGACAGATTTTTGCAGGGGGCGGGAGAGTGGCGGGCTGGCTGCAGTGGTTCCCACCCGTCCGCAAAGTGCCGCGTACGGATGGGGCACCCGAGCTTTGGTGGTGGGTCAGGAGGGGTTGAAAGACTATGGGTGGGCCACCCGCACTACTTTCCTTCTAGGAGGTCAATCATCATCTCTAGTCTGCGAAAGACCTCGTCGAAGGTGATGATCCGAACGCCAATGAGTCTCTCGCGGAAGCGTTCGAATGAGCATTTGCGCTTTTCGTCTGCAAGTTCTTTTGAGGCGTTGCCGATCACTATTACGGAGTAGGGTTGCACGGCACTGAGGCCGCTCTCTGCCGTCCTAATGGCATGAAAGTCCCGAGAGAATGAGTCGGCGTACTCAAGGACTTGAGAGATGGCGCCGCTAAGTTCGCCTGACATCCGATAAGCCCCGTTACGATATTCGGGACCAAGTAGCGCAGTTTCGGGTGTCTTGATCTCCACGAGGACAGCTGCTCCCGCCGATTCAGTGCGATAGAGAAAATCGACTAGATTGCCGCCGCTATTCGAGATATCTTTGCCGCCCACGTACGCCTTTCCTGCGATCATCACGACCGGGTGGGCGAAGATCTGCGAAAGGACGTAAGAGTGATCGGCGAATAGCTTTTGCCAGTACTCCTCGTCCTTCTTGCCTGCGTTTGAACTCCATATGCCAAGCAACGAACGTAGATTCGTCAATCCAACTAAAAGGTTTAACTCGGGTAGTTGGCCATCGCTCATTGGTGCATTCGTCGATGAGTGACTCGTGATCCATCGAAGGACTGCCCGGAGTGCCTCTGCCGGATTGTGCGAATGGTTAGACAGGAAAGCAAGAATGTCAGGCTCGGTATTAGCAAGGAGTTGGGTGACGGAACGGTCCACTTTTACTAGATCGAAAGCGCCAGTGGGAATGCCCTCTCGCTGCTTAAATCGGTACAGGGGCACGAGTTCATGGAGCAGTGTGTACAGTTCGTCGGCGGACAGCCTGAGTTGGTACCCTTCATCCTTCTTCAGCGTGGACAACTGGATCTTATCTACGTCGGTCCATCTATCGTTTCTTGACTTTCTTTGATACACAAAGCGACCGTGAACCGCTGCACGTGGCTCCGTCGGGTCTTCCACTATCTCAGGTCGAAAGAACAGTCTCACCTGTTCGCCATCGCGGACAAGAATATCCGAACAGGTTGCGGAATATTTCGAAGTTGATTGAATGCGCACGCCAGTCACCAATCTTTCCGCCTTTTGTTCACCACGTCTTCCAAGGGGCTTTGTTGGTGGCCCAGAGGGATTCCAGTTGTTGTTTGTCGCGGAGGGTGTCCATGGCTTGCCAGAAGCCGTGGTGCTGGAAGGCGTGGACCTGTTTTTCGGCTACGAGTTTTTCGATGGGCTCGCGTTCGAACATCTGGGCGTCGTCGGTTACGGCTTCGAGGACGATTTCCTTGATCTTTGTCGGCGTTAGATCGTCG
>JAZKBC010000061.1:1664-11758 GCA_040388825.1 Acidobacteriota bacterium
GACGGAGGGGTTGAGGACGAAGAAGCCGCCGTTGATCCAGCCGCCTTCGTCGTGGGGTTTTTCCTGGAAGGAGTAGATCTGGGTGTCCTTGAGGCCGAGGGCGCCGAAGCGGGCTACGGGTTGGACCGAGGTTAGGGTGACGGCTTTGCCGTGCTGCTTGTGGAAGGCGATGGAGGCGGTGATGTCGACGTCGGCTACGCCGTCGCCGTAGGTCATGCAGAAGGGTTCGTTGGGGGTGAGGTACTGGGAGACGCGGCGGAGGCGGCCGCCGGTGCCTGTGGATTCGCCGGTGTCGACGAGGGTGACGCGCCAGGGTTCGGCGATGGAGTTGTGGACTTCCATCTTGTTGGCGGTCATGTCGAAGGTGACGTCGGAGGTGTGGAGGAAGTAGTTGGCGAAGAACTCCTTGATGACGTAGCCCTTGTATCCGCAGCAGATGATGAAGTCGTTGATGCCGTGCTGGGAGTAGATCTTGAGGATGTGCCAGAGGATAGGGCGGCCGCCGATTTCGACCATGGGCTTGGGGCGGAGGGTGGTTTCTTCGGAGATGCGGGTGCCGAGACCGCCGGCGAGGATGACTGCTTTCATCTGCGGGTTCCTTGGGTGAGGCTTCCGGTTCATGATACTTGGTGGGGCGGGCGGTGGGAAAAGCTTTGACGCGAAGGACGCCACGGGGCGCTACGGTGCGCGAAGAGAGCTGTGGGGCTTTGGTATTCTCGGGAGATATGAGTGAGCGGACGGAGTTGTTGCGGAAGCAGATTTTGGAGTTGACGGCGGAGTTTCATGCCGAGGCGTTTGGGGCGAAGGCGTTTGTGGCGGGGGCGTCGGTGGTGCCGGTGTCGGGTAAGGTGATTGATGCGGCGGATATGAGTGCCGTGGTGGACGCGTCGCTGGATGGATGGTTTACGACCGGGCGGTGGGCGAAGGAGTTTGAGAAGAAGCTGGCGCGGTTTGTGGGGGTGAGGTCGGCGTCGCTGGTGAACTCGGGGTCGAGTGCGAATCTGGTGGCGCTGAGTGCGCTGACGAGTCCGAAGCTTGGAGCGAGGGCGCTGAAGCCGGGGGATGAAGTGATTACCGTGGCGGCGGGGTTTCCGACTACGGTGAATCCGATCTTTCAGAACCGGCTCATTCCCGTGTTTGTGGATGTGGCGCTGGGGACGTATGAAGTCGATGTGACGAAGCTGGAAGCGGCGCGGAGTGAGAAGACTCGGGCGGTGATGATTGCGCATACGCTGGGGAACGTTTTCGACCTGGACGCCGTGGGGGCGTTTTGTCGCAAATACAATTTGTGGCTAGTGGAAGATTGCTGCGACGCGCTGGGGTCGGAGTGGAAGGGGCGGCGCGTGGGGACGTTTGGGGATATTGCTACCGTGAGTTTTTATCCGGCGCACCACATCACGATGGGCGAGGGTGGGGCCGTGCTGACGGATCGGCCGCAGTTGCAGGTGTTGATTGATTCGTTCCGGGACTGGGGTAGGGATTGCTGGTGTGAGCCGGGGGTGGACAATACTTGCGGCAAGAGGTTTGACTGGCAGCTGGGGACGCTGCCTTGCGGGTATGACCACAAGTACACGTACTCGCATGTGGGGTACAACCTGAAGGCGACGGATATGCAGGCGGCGCTGGGGGTTTCGCAGATGGATAAGCTGGAGGAGTTTATTGCGAAACGGAAGGCGAACTTTGCGTATTTGAAGGAAGCGTTGAAGCCGGTGGAGGATGTGTTGATTCTGCCGGAGGCTACTCCGGGGAGCGATCCTAGCTGGTTTGGGTTTCCGATTGGGGTGCGGGAGGGCGCGCCGTTCAAGCGGGATCAGCTGACGAAGGCGCTAGAGGCGGAGAAGATTGGGACGCGGCTGCTGTTTGCGGGGAATCTGACGCGGCAGCCGGCTTATGAGGGTTGGGAGTATCGGGTGTCGGGCGAGTTGACGAATACGGATTTTGTGATGGATCGGGTGTTTTGGATTGGGGTGTATCCGGGGCTGACGCGGGAGATGCTGGATTTTGTGGTGGGGGTGGTGGTGGGGTTTGTGGAGAAGGCGAAGGTGGGGTTGGTGGTGGCGTAGGCAGTTGTGGTGGTCCTGGGTGAAGCAGGTCCTCTCCGAGGATGACAAGCAAGAAAGGCAAGAGCAAAAGCGCGGTGGCAGCGGTTGTTAGTTGACTACGGCGTTGCCTACTGGCCAGTCGGTGGCTAGGTAGCCGTGCCAGGCGGCGGTGCGGCGGAGGGCTTCTTCTAAGGGGATGTTGACCTGGAGGTTGAGCTCGGTGCGGGCGCGGTCGATGGAGGGGACGTAGCTGTTGAGGGGGTTGTTGAGGTCTGGGGTGCCGTCGATCTGGATGGGGAGATCGGGACGGAGAGTGGAGGCGGTGAGGCGGGCGGCTTCGGCGATGGACATGCCTTCGTCGGAGCCTACGTTGTAGGCGCGGTTGGGTTCGCCGCGGACGAGGAGCGTCCAGAGCCAGATGGCGAGGTCGGCCATGTAGAGCCAGGAACGGCGGGGGGTGCCGTCGCCCTTGATGTGGATGGGCTGGCCGGAGATGGCGGAGGAGAGGAAGTTGCCGATGGCGAAGTGCTTGTCGAGGGGAAGATGCGGGCCGACGAAGGCGAAGCAGCGGGCGATGACGGCTTCGAGGACGGTGTCGTTGGAGTAGGCGATGCAGAGGTGCTCGGCCATGCGTTTGGCCTCGTCGTAGGCGGAGGAGAGGAGGAGTGGGTCGGGGCCGGTGTTGGTGGTTTCGGCGATGCGGAGGAGGGTGGAGGAGCGGCCGTAGATGGCTCCGCTGGAGGTGAAGAGCATGCGGGTGGCACCGGATTCGCGGGCGAAGTGCAGGACGCGGCGGGTGCCGTTGAGGATGGACTCGGAGAGCTCCCAGGCGGGAGCAGCGCCGACGACGCGGGTGGAGGAGTCGGTGGCGGCGTGGAGGATGTGGGTGAAGGGAGGGGCGGGGAAGTTGAAGTTGCGGATGTCGCCCTGGAGGAGAGTGATGGCGCGGTCGTCGGCGATGTGCGGGGAGCGGCCGCGGAAGGCTGCGGGGTTGCGGGTGAGGACGGTGGCGCGGATGTTGAGGCCGAGTTCGCGGTTGGCGCGGAGGAGGGATTCGAGGAGCCAGTGGCCGAAGAGGCCGGTGCCGCCGGTGATGAAGATGCGGGCGCCGGAGAGGGACGGGAAGAGGTCGCGGGTGTGCGCGAGGATGTGTTCCAGGTCTTCGGGCGGCAGGGGCTTGACGGGCATACGTTCCAGTATGCCTCGGGGTAGGCAAGTGGTGATATTCTTCCGGCATCTTTCGCAGAGGTTTATGGGTCATGGTTGGTGTGCGGTGGGTTGCGTTCGTTGCGTTGGTTGGGTGCGGTGCAGTTTGTGGTGCGCAGGGGAACGATGGGTTGCGTGAGGCAGCGATAAAGAACTGCGGCGTGGCTCCGGTGGTGGCGCGGGATTCGCAGACGAACATCTTTAGCGAACAGCAGGAGATGTGGCTGGGGCAGGTGGAGGCGGACGTTCTGGAGTCGCAGATACGGCCGGTGCGGGATGCTGCTCTGCAGGATCGGCTGCAGCGGATTACGGATCGGCTGCTGGCGACGCTGCCGGCGACAGGCCTGAAGTTTCGCGTGACGATGGTGGACGCAGAGGACATCAACGGGTTCAGCCTGGCCGGCGGGCATGTGTACATTTTGCGCAAGTTGGCGGCGACGGCGAAGAACGATGATGAGCTGGCGGGTGTGATTGGGCATGAGCTGGGGCACATTTTGTCGCACCAGTTTGCGTTTGAGACGACTCGGGAGATGCGGCGTCTGCTGAATGTGAGCAGCGTGAGCGATGAAGAGGATATTCGCAAAAAGTTCGAGCTGATGCTGGACGCGGAGTATCACGACAAGCATCCGGAGTCGCATGAGACGGACCAGGAGCAGGCGGAGGCTGATCACATTGGGCTGTATGTGATGTCCGCAGCGGGATACAGGCCGCAGGCGTACGCGGATTTCTGGGACAGATCGTTTTTTGTGGGTGGGAAGACGGGGAGCCGGCTGGGAGATTTCTTTGGGACGACGAAGCCTTCGCAGAAGCGGCTGCGTTCCATCGATGCGATGGTGGCGGCAGTTCCGGCGGATTGCGGGAAGGGGATTTCTCCGGATGAGGCGGGGTTTGCGGCCTGGCACGATGCGGTGGTAGCGAACCAGGCGGGAGCGGAGAAGGTGCGATCGGCGGCGCTGGCCGAGGTGACGCTGACGCCTCCGTTGCGGATGGAGCTGGCGCAGTTGAAGTTCAGCCCGAATGGGAAGGAGATCCTGGCGCAGGATGCGAGCTCGATCTTTGTGATCGATCGCGAGCCGCTGGCAGTGCGGTTTCGGATTGACGCGGACGGAGCGCTGCCGGCGAACTTCAGCCCGGATTCGCAGAGCGTGACGTTCAGTACTCCGGGGCTGCATACGGAGCAGTGGAGCGTGGCGGAGAAGAAGCTAAAGGAGGCCCATGAGCTGCTGTTGAAGGATGACTGCTACGACACGCGGTTGTCTCCGGATGGACGGACGCTGGTGTGCGTGCAGGTGAATCTGGATGCTGAAGAGATTGAGCTGGCGCTGCTGGATACGACGAACTCGCAGGTGGTTTGGGAGAAGAAAGGCTGGGAGAGGAACTGGTACATGATGGGGGCGCTGCTGTTTTCGCAGGAGTTCGATAACACGCGGCAATTTTTTCCCTCGAGCTACTCGTCGGATGGGAACGTGCTGTTGTTCGGGCCTGCGGGGGACAAGGTTGCGCTGGATCTGCGGCAGCGGAGCGTGATCAAGACAGGAGGAGCGATTCGCGATGCCATCAGCGGGGAGTATGCGTTTGTGGGCAACGACAAGGTGGCGGGCGAGAAGTACTTCGATCCGAAGTCTTCGGGGATCTATAGCTTTCCGGATGGGCGGCTGTTGAACAAGGTCTGGATTCCGCCGACGGCGTTGAAGTCGGTGACGAGCTCAGGAACGGATGTGCATGTGCTGGCGCTGGGGCTGAAGGACTATGCGATTGGGATCGAGGATCTGACGCATCAAAACTTCGCGATGACGTTGAAGACCGCCGGGCTGGATGAGTATGACGGAGCGATAGTGGGAGAGGCTACGGGCGGAGCGGTGGTGCTGGGGCGGCTGGGAGGAACGAAGACGGAGCAGACGCATGTGGCGCTTCCGCTGAGTCCACTGCCGTTTTCGCCGCGCGTGGCGCTGTCCGGAGATGGACGCTACCTGGCGCTGTCAGTGAGCCGGCGCGGAGGTGTGTGGGATGTGAAGACAGGCAAGCAACTGGCCGCACTGCATGGGTTCACGGATGCGGTGTGGAGCAATGATGGCGTGCTATTCGCTGATTTTCCGAAGGATGGAAACGAGGAGCGGCATTTGGCTCAGGTTTCCATCGACAAACTGGTGCAGACGGTGCTGCCGTTCAAGCTGACTGATGAGACGCACATGCGCTATGGGCGACTGACGGACTGGAAGCAGGATGAGAAGAAGAAGCTGTGGACGGTTTCGATGTATGACCCGGCGACGCAGAAGGTGACATGGTCGCGGGTGTTTCCGGACCGGTACTTCTCGTATACGTCGAGCTATGGGAGCCGGGACCTGATCTTTAACTTCGATATGGGTACGCATACGGCGAAGGATGCGCTGAAGGCGAACGCTGCGCTGAGTGTGGAGTTGCAGGCAGTGAAGAACAAGAAGGCGGCAAGGTTGATTCGGGTGCTGGATGGAACCACTGGAGGGGACGTGGGCGAGCTGGTGGTGGAGCTGCCTCCGAACTACGCGGGCATCGATGGCCTGAATCGCGCTGGGGATCTGCTGTATGTGCTGGGCGTGGACGACCGGACGGCGGTGTATGCGATGTCGACCGGCAAACAGGTGCGCGACTTGATTGGGTACCTGCGGGCCGTGGATACGGATACGGGGAAGATCTTTACGGCAAATCGGATTGGGGAGTGCTTCGTCTACGATTCTTCCGGCAAAGAGCTGGCGCATTATGAGATGGGGAGCCCGATTCGGTTTGCGGCGTTTGGTGCGGGAGCTTCGACGGTGACGGTGCTGACGGCAGATGAGCGGTTGCGGACGATGAGCGTGGATGCGGCGAAGGTTCCAGCGGCAGCGAAGTGAGCGGAGTCGAGCAGGGAGCTGAGCGCATCAGAAGAGAGATGAAGGAAGCGAAGACGAGTGGGAGGTTCTCGCATGCGTGGAGGGCGCTGCGGCATAGGAACTTCCGGCTGTTTTTTGTGGGGCAGAGTGTTTCGCTGATTGGGACGTGGATGACGCGGCTGGCGACGAGCTGGCTGGTGTATCGGCTGACGGGGTCGGCGCTGCTGCTGGGCGTGGTGGGATTTTCGGGACAGATTCTGACGTTTGTGGTGGCTCCGTTTGCGGGCGTGTGGGTGGAGCGGATGGACCGGCGGAAGCTGCTGGTGTGGACGCAGGTGGCGGCTGCGGCGCAGTCGCTGGCGTTGGCGGGGTTGACGCTGGCAGGCGTGATTACGGTGCACGAGATTATCGGGCTGAGTGTGCTGCAGGGGGTGGTCAACGGGTTCGATATGCCGGGCCGGCAGGCGTTTACGGCGCAGATGGTGGCGGACAAGGCGGACCTGGGGAACGCGATCGCGCTGAGCTCGTCGATTGTGAACCTGGCGCGGCTGGTGGGGCCGGCGCTTGCCGGATTTGTGATTGCGTGGGTGGGTGAGGGACAGTGCTTTCTGATCGATGGGCTGAGCTACTTCGCCGTGATCGCTTCTCTGCTGATGATGCGGCTGCCGAAGAGTTCGATGGAGCGTGCAACGGCGTCGATGTTTGAGCAGATGAAGGAGGGATGGACGTTTGTGAGGACGTTCCGTCCGATCCGGACGATCCTTCTGCTGTTTGCTCTGTTGAGCTTGCTGGGTGCGCCGTACATGGTGCTGATGCCGGTGTTCGCGAAGACGGTGCTGCATGGAGGAGCGAATACGCTGGGGTGGTTGACGGGGGCGTCAGGGTTGGGTGCGCTGGTTTCCGCAATTACGTTGACGCTGCGGCGGTCGGTGCGTGGTTTGCTGCGGATGATTGCGGTGGCGGGGGCGATGTTTGGCGGAGGATTGATTGCGCTGGGTCTGTCGCAGGCGTTGTGGTTGTCGCTGGCGCTGATGGCGGTGGTGGGCTTTGGGATGATCCAGGCGGCGGCGGCTTGCAATACGCTGGTGCAGACGTTGTCGCCGGAGGACAAGCGGGGACGCGTGATGAGCTACTACACGATGGCGTTCATGGGATCGGCACCGCTGGGGAGCTTGATAGATGGCGCCCTGGCGCATCGCTTTGGAGCGCCGCATACGGTCATGCTGACGGGAGCGGCGTGTGTGGTGGCGGCGGGATGGTATGCGACTCAGTTGCCAGCGATGCGAGCGGTGATGCGGCCGATCTACCAGGAGATGGGTATTCTGCCGAACCCCGCGGAGACGGTTCTGGACGATACGGCCGGGCGATCGTAGAGGCTTCGTGACGATGTGTTCATCTTGCGAAAGTGGTGCGCGATGATGCGGAAACGTAAGTGGCGAATGGGCTAAGATCGCGTCATGCGATTGTTGCTGGTGGAAGACGAGCTGGAGATTCAGGGGTTTCTGAAGCGGTCGTTGACTGAGGCTGGGTATGAAGTGGAAGCGGCTTCGGATGGCAAGACTGCGGAGCGGCTGGCGGCCGAGAGCAAGTTCGACTTGCTGGTTGTGGACCTTGGACTGCCGGATATGGATGGGATCAACCTGATTCTGCATTTGCGGCAGACGGGTGTGAGCGCGCCGGTGCTGATTTTGTCGGCGCGGCGCTCGGTGGATGATCGTGTGCGCGGGCTGGAGCAGGGTGGCGACGATTACCTGACCAAGCCTTTTGCTCTGGCGGAGCTGCTGGCACGGTTGCGGAATCTGCTGAAGCGGAGCTCGGCGGCCGAGGTGACGAAGCTGCGAGTGCTGGACCTGGAGCTGGATCTGTTGCGGCGCGAGGCGACTCGGAATGGAGAGACGCTGAACCTGACGCCGCAGGAGTTTACGCTGCTGGAGTATCTGTGCCGCAATACAGGTCGCGTGGTGACGCGGTCGATGATCCTGGACAAGGTTTGGGGAATGCGGATTCAGCCGGACACGAATGTTGTGGACGTGCACATCTACAGGCTGCGCGGGAAGGTGGATGCACCGGGGCAGCCGCCGATGATCAAGACGTTGCGAGGGGTTGGCTATGTCCTTCGGGACCGATAGCACCAAGACGCGGAGTGCGGCGTGGGGGATCTCTCTTTGGGGGACGCTGGCGTTTGCGTGCGGAAGCATGGTGGTGTTCGCGTTCCTGAACGCGTTCGTGGCTCACGATATTCAGCGGCGGACGGATGCGTGGCTCTCGGGCGAAGTGGAAACCATGAGCGATGTGGCCGAGAGGACTCCGAAGGACCGGCTGTATGGGCGCGTGGTGGGGGAGATTGCCGAGCTGGCTACGCGTGAGGTTCCGGACCGGCAGCGTACTCCGGGAGCACCGAATACCGCGGTGTTCTTTCTGCAGACGTCGGCGAATGGAGAGCCGGGCCTGTGGGTGGGCGAAGGCAATGGGGCGCCCGAGATGGCGGCGATTCGGGGCAACGCGCAGGAGGTGGATACGCCGTTCGACCTGCAGGTGCAGGGAGTTAAGACGCCGTTTCGCGTGGCCATGGTTCCGATGGACGATGGGGGCCGCTTGTACCTGGGTGTTTCGGAGAGAGACCAACTGCATGTGCTGCGGAAGCTGCAGATCCGGTTTCTGCTGCTTTGGCTGCTGAATGTTCTGCTGGGCTTTGGGATCGTGTTCTACATTACGCGGCGGATGCTGTATGCCGTGCGCAATATTACGCAGGCGGCTTCGCGGATTGGGGAATCGGACCTGAGCGAGCGGGTGCCGAGCAGCGGACGCAATGACGAGGTGGGGCAGCTGGCTTCGACACTGAACCGGATGCTGGACCGGATTGAGCGCTCGATTCATCAACTGCATACGATTACGGATTCGCTGGCGCATGACCTGCGGAGTCCGCTGACGGCGATCCGGGCGAAGCTGGAGATGTCGCTGGGCGCAGGACAGAGGCCGCAAGATGCGGATGCGATCGTGGCGGCGATCGATGAGGTGGACCGGCTGACGGAGATTCTGAACAAGAGCCTGGACGTGGCGGAGGCGGAGGTGGATGCGCTGCGGCTGGAACGGACTCGCGTGGACCTCGATGAGCTGGTGCGGGTGATGGTTGAGCTGTACGAGCCGTGCATGAGCGAGACGGGGTTGCGGATTCAGTTGCGCAGCAGCGGGCCGCTGGTGGTGAGAGCGGATGCGGCGCTGCTGCATCGAGTGGTGGCGAATCTTTTCGACAACGAGATGAAGCATCTGCCGGCATCGTGCACCGTGACGATTTCACTGACGGAACAAGACGGCTGCGCGGTGCTGATGCTGGAGGACGATGGTCCGGGGTTTGCGTCGGAGATACGGTCGAGCTTGTTTGAGGCGCGGGTGAAGGGGAGGGACTCGGCGGGGCATGGGCTGGGGCTGGCGTTTGTGCAGGCGGTGGCGGGCGCGCACAACGGCGAGGTGACAGCGGTGAATCGGGAGGAAGGCGGAGCGCGGTTGACGATCCGGCTGCCGATGGCGAGCGCTGGGGAGCCGCGAGCGGACGCAGTGCTATCGGCTGGCGATTGAGTTGCCCGGGAGAATCAAAAAGGGTACTCAAAGGTAATAGCGCGAGGGGAGAATCGCGTTGACACGGGCAAAGGTGTTTCCTAGTGTGGGACTTGAATCAATATAATTTGTTGTCCATGGGAGCGCTGAGTGAACGTTTGCGGTCGATCTCTGTTAGTTTTTGCTGCACTTTTTGCAGCGGTGTGCGGTTCCGCGCGGGCGGATGAGCTGCTGGTGAATGGCGGGTTCGAGACCGGCGACTTCACCGGATGGACGGTTGCGAACAACGACTCGTTCACCACGGTGACGGCGGCGGATGGGATTTTTGTGCCGACCGGCGGGACGTACTTTGCGGAGTTTGGCACGCAGGGCTCGGACGCGACGGTGAGCCAGACGTTCACCGATACCGTGGGCGAGTATCTGACGCTGACCTTCTTTTTAAATG
>JAZKBC010000061.1:11768-13619 GCA_040388825.1 Acidobacteriota bacterium
TAAATGGCGGGTCGACGCCGCCGGAGATCAATGACTTCAACGTGTCCAGCAATGGTGTGCCACTGCTGAGCCTGGTGGGTGCGAACCTGTCGAGCTATTCGCAGTACACGTTCCACTTCACGGGGACGGGAAGCGACACGCTGCAGTTCGGTGGCAGGAACGACAACAACTACTTCGCGCTGGACGACGTGAGCGTGCAGACGGCGCTTCCGGAGCCGTCAGGCGTGCTGCTGCTGGGGACGGGGATGGTGGCGATGCTGGGACTATGGGCGCGGCGGCGTGGGTTGGTTGCCGTTAGGGCAGGTCGGTAAGCAGCGCGACGAGGAGAGCGTAGCCGCGGTTGGTGGCGAGGTTGAGTGCGGTCTCGTGCTTGTTGTTCTGGAGCGCGGGGTTCGCGCCGTGGTCGAGCAGTGCACGGGTGATGGGGAGGTCGCCTTCGACGGCGGCGAGCATGAGCAGCGACCAGCCGTTCTGGTTGACGAGGTTGGGGTCGAGGCCCTGGGTGAGGGCGGTGCGGAGGGCGGGTTCGTCGCCACGCTTGATGAGGGTTTGGGCGGCGCGATAGGTGATAGGCACGGTTTGATTTTACGCGCTGGCGGCTAGTTGTTTTTGTAGAGCCAGTGGAGATACTGTGGCAGCGACTGGAACTGGTCGACGTGGTCGGGGGCGGAGTTGCCGGCGAAGCCTACGACGAGTATGCCATGCGCGCGGGTTTCGCTGAGCATCTGGGTCTTCATGGGGCCCCAGCGGACGACGGCGTGCGGGGTGAGGTTCCATTCGCGGAGGAGCTCGTCGGCGGTTTCGGTGGTGCTGGCGTAAGTGCCGGGGAAGATTTCGGAGTGGGTGATGATGAGGCGCTTGTTGCCGGCGATGGCGTCGCGGCCGAAGTGGAGCCAAGGGGCGAGGTTCTCGGGGACGAGCTGCGGGTTGAGGCGGTCGGGGGTGTCGGTGGTGTAGCCGGCGTGGACGCCGTCGATGCAGAGGACGCGGTGGACGCGGGCGTAGGAGGTGGGGTCGGAGAGGATCTGGCGGAGGGCTCCGCAGCCGGCGCTCCAGCCGGCGAGGGAGATGTCGGTGAAGGTGAGGCCAGAGGCGTACTCGGCGGAGGCGATGAGGGCGGGGAAACGGTTGGGGTCTGCGAAGAGCTTGACGTAGGTTCCGGAGCCCGCGCCGGCCTGGATGGTGATGACGGCGACGTTGTTTTCGGTGGCGGCGAGTTGGGGGAGCCAGTCTCCGCGGTGGAAGAAGAAGAGGAGGCGGGCGGTGTGCTTGTGGGGGAGCTTGGTGGGGATGAAGAGGGTGCCTAGTTCGAGGGGTTTGCGGGCGCCGGCGGGTTCGGTTTTGGTGAGGCGCGGGTGGGGGCGCGTGTGCTCGACCATGGGGGAGGGGGATTGGGGTGTTTGGGCGGGGAGGTGCGTGGCGAGGAGGAGAAGAAGTGCGAGCGTGAGGATGGGGCGGAGGTGGAGCATAGGTGGAGGATATCAATGCAACGCCGTATGCAATGCGTGGGAACTGGTGGCGCTCCAACTGCAGATTCCTTTGCTGCGCTACGGAATGACAAAAGATGGCTAATGACCGAGAAGGGTTTCGGAGAGGTCTTGCCAAGTTGGGTTCTGCGATCGGATGAGGGCCAGCTTCTTTTCGCGGTTCCAGTCTTTGAGTTCTTTTTCGCGGGCGATGGCGTTGTGAACGTACTGGAAGTGTTCGAAGTAGACGAGGCGGGTGATGTTGTAGCGGGCGGTGTAGGTGCCGTCGTGAAGATCCTTGTGTTCGGCGACACGGCGGCGGAGGCTGTTCGTGAACCCAATGTAGAGTTGCAGGGAGCGGCTGGCCATGATGTAGACCCAGAAG
>JAZKBC010000062.1:0-1836 GCA_040388825.1 Acidobacteriota bacterium
TTCTTGCGGCGGTGCAGGATGCAGGGAAGATTTATCGGTACCTGGTGGAACAGAAGGGCGAAGGGAACTTTGTGCCAGAGGTTTCGATGGATGAGACCGACGCTCCGCAGACTCCGGTGGAGCTGCTGATTATCCTGGCTGCGATTGCAGATGAGAAGATTCCGATCCAGACGATTGCGCCGAAGTTTACCGGCCGTTTCAACAAGGGCGTGGACTACGTGGGCGATGTGGCGCAGTTCGCCAAGGAGTTCGAGGAAGTCCTGGCGACGATTGCGTGTGCGATCAAGACGTATGGTCTGCCGGACAACTTGAAGCTGAGCGTGCACTCGGGGTCGGACAAGTTTTCGATCTACAAGTCGATCCATGATGCGGTGAAGAAGTTCGACGCCGGCGTGCATGTGAAGACGGCCGGGACGACATGGCTGGAGGAGTTGATCGGGTTGGCTGAGTCGGGTGGGACTGGGCTGGACATTGCGAAGGAGGTCTACAGCGAGGCGTTTGCGCATGCTGAAGAACTTTGCCAGCCGTATGCAACGGTGATCGATATTGATTATGCGAAGCTGCCGTCGCCGGAGGAAGTGAACGGATGGACGAGCGAGCAGTACACTTCGGCGTTGCGGCATGACCAGTCGAATCCGGCATATAACGCGAGCTTCCGGCAGCTGCTACATGTGGGGTTCAAGGTGGCGGCGAAGATGGGCGACAAGTATCTGAAGGCGCTTGAGGAGAACGAAGCCGTCGTTGCGAAGAATGTGACCGCGAATCTCTGGGACCGGCATATCAAGCCGATTTTTCTGGGGCAGTAAGGTTTCGAGCGGGGCGCGGGCTTTCGGGCTCGCGCCTTGTGCGTTTGAGGTTGAATCGCGTAGGTTTGTTGGGGATAGTTCGGAGTTGGAATGATTGTTGTTCTGATGGGTGTGACGGGATCGGGGAAGTCGACGATCGGCACGCTGCTGGCCAAGCGGATGGGGACCGTGTTTGCGGACGCGGACGACTATCATCCAGAGGCGAACAAGGCGAAGATGGCGGCGGGGCATCCGTTGAACGATGATGACCGGCAGCCGTGGTTAGAGACGCTGAACGGCGTAATGCGCGGATGGCACGAGAGCGGAAAAGGTGGTGTGCTGGCCTGCTCGGCGTTGAAAGAGAGGTATCGCGCGACGCTGGCGAGCGGGATGCCGGAGGGCGCGGTGAAGTTTGTGCTGCTGGAGAACTCCAAGGAGACGCTTGAGCAGCGGCTGGCGGCGCGGAAGCATGAGTACATGAATCCGGCGCTGCTGGATAGCCAGATTGCTACCCTGGAGCAGCCAAAGGATGCCGTGCGGGTGGCCAATGATAAGGACCCTGCGGTTATTGTGGATGAGATTTTGGAAGCAGTGGCTGGCTAGTTCTTAGTTCTTAGTTGTTAGTGTGGAAGGCGGAGATTGAATATGGCGACGAAATTGTTTGATTTGACAGGCAAGGTTGCGGTTGTTGTGGGTGGGACGTCGGGCATTGGGCTCGCGATGTCGATAGGGCTGGCTGAGGCTGGAGCGGCGGTTGTGGCTTCGTCGCGGCGAGCCGAGCAGGTGGACGAGGCGGCTAAGGCCATTGAGGCTGCGGGCGGCAAGACGTTGCGGCTGACTTCGGATGTGGCTGATCGCGCGAGCCTCGAAGCGCTTTGTGACGGCGTGATCAAGGAGTTTGGGAAGGTCGACATTCTGATCAACTGCGCGGGCAAGATCAAGCGGGCACCAACGCTCGATTTCCCGGAAGAAGAGTGGCAGTCGATCATGGACACGAACGTAACCGGAACGCTGCGGGCGTGCCAGATCTTCGGCAAGCACATGCTCGAGA
>JAZKBC010000062.1:1846-4981 GCA_040388825.1 Acidobacteriota bacterium
ACGACGTATTGGCTACGCCATTCGCTAGCGACGCACATGCTCGAGAAGGGCGCGGGGAAGATCATCAACATCGCTTCGTTGAATACGTTTGTGAGCCTGAAGGAAGTGACGGCGTATGCGTGCTCGAAGGCCGCTGTTGGTGCCCTGACGAAATCGCTGGCCGTGGAGTGGTCGTCGCACGGCGTTACGGTGAATGCGATTGCTCCGGGAGTTTTCCGGACCGCACTGAATACGAAGCTGCTGGATGAGAGCGATCGTGGCAAGGAGTTGTTGATGCGGACTCCGATGGCGCGGTTTGGGAAGACGGAGGAGCTGGTGGGTTCGGCGATTTATCTGGCGTCGGATGCGAGCTCGTTTGTGACGGGAGAGATCCTGGTTGTGGATGGCGGATTCCTGGCGAGCGGTGTTAACCAGTAAGACAGGAAATAGAGACAAACGTTTTACTAGAAGGCTGGCGCTATGCGCCGGCCTTCTTTCTTTGCGCTTGGGATGCTAGACTGGCTCCGGTTTTCGAAGGCTTGGAGAGCTTTGTACGGGAGATTGCGCGCATGAAGATGGTTGGCGGTCTGGCTTTGGCGATGGTGGCGATGAGTGGGAGCGTGGCGGTGGCGCAGGCGCGGCCGTGGATGAATCCGAAGCTGACGGCGGAGCAGCGGGCGGAGATGGTGGTGAAAGAGATGACGCTCGACGAGAAGATCGGGATGCTGCATGGGGAAGGCATGCCGGGGTGGAACAAGATGCCCGAGCACATTATCGCGTTGCAGGGATTGAGCAATGGTGGAGCTGGCTTTGTGCTGGGGGTGAAGCGGCTGGGAATTCCGATGATCCAGATGAGCGATGCGGCGTATGGTGTGCGATCGAGTGCGGAGAACGGACGCTACTCGACGGCGCTGCCTTCGGATCTGGGAGCGGCGGCGAGCTGGGATGTGCAGGCGGCCTGTGCGTACGGAGCGCTGATTGGAAGCGAGCTGCGGGCGCAAGGATACAACATGACGCTCGGTGGAGGGACGAACCTGGCGCGGGAGCCGCGGAACGGGCGGACATTTGAGTACCTGGGCGAGGATCCGGTGCTGGCGGGAACGATGGACGGGAACCGCATCAAGTGCGAGGGGGCGCAGCATGTGATCTCGGACATGAAGCACTATGCGGTTAACGACCAGGAGAGCGGGCGGCAGGAGGTGGACTCACTGATTGGCGAACGGGCGCTGCGGGAGAGCGATTTGCTGGCATTTCAACTGGCATATGAGATTGGGAGTCCGAAGGCGGTGATGTGCAGCTACAACGGCGTGAACGGCGTGTATGCGTGCGAAAATCCGATGCTGCTGACCGACGTGCTGAAGAAGGAGTGGGGGTTTAAGGGATTCGTGGTTTCGGACTGGGAGGGTACGCACAGCACGGCGAAGGCTTCGCACGCGGGGCTTGATCAGGAGCAGCCGCTGGATCTGTTTTATGGAGCGAAGCTGAAAGAAGCCGTGGAGAAGGGTGAGGTTTCGCAGGCGGAGCTGGATGAGCATGTGAAACGGGTGTTGTGGGCGGAGTTTGCGTCCGGAATGATTGACGATCCGGTGAAGAAGAGCGAGGTTGATCCCCAGAAGGGTTTTGATACGTCGCGGAGGATTGAAGAGCAGAGTGCGGTGCTGCTGAAGAATGGGAGTGGGTTGCTGCCACTGTCGCGCGAGGTGAAGTCGGTTGCGGTGATTGGGATGCACGCGGATACGGGGATGATTTCGGGGGGAGGGTCGGCCCAGGTGGATGCTCCGGGCGAGGCGAGTGGAGCGCCGTGGCAGAGCAAGGTTTGGTTTCCGACGTCTCCGCTGGAGGCGCTACGGGCGAAGGCGCCAGGAGCGCGGATGGGGTTTGCGTCGGGAGCGAATATCGCCGAGGCGGTGGCGTTGGCGAAGCAGTCGGATGTGGCGGTGGTGTTTGCGTGGCAATGGGAGTCGGAGGATATGGACCTACCGAGCTTGTCGCTGCCGGAAGGGCAGGATAAGTTGATTGCTGCGGTGACTGATGCGAATCCGCGGACCGTGGTTGTGCTGGAGACGGGGAGTGCGGTGACGATGCCGTGGCTGGATCGCACGGGAGCTGTGCTGGAGGCTTGGTATGGTGGCGTGAAGGGCGCCGACGCCGTGGCGAACTTGTTGTTTGGAGATGTGAATCCGAGTGGGAAGCTACCGCTCACGTTCCCGGTGAGTGAGAGCGATCTGCCGAGAGCGACAGTGGCGAAGCCTCCGCAGCCGGTCGTGAATGGAGTGCTGAGCTTCAAGGTGGATTACAGCGAAGGAGCGGAGGTTGGGTACAAGTGGTACGAGACTGAGAAGAAGCCGGTGCTGTTCCCATTTGGGTTCGGGTTGTCGTATACGACGTTTGCTTACTCCGGATTGAAGGTTGCCGCGGATGGGTCGGAGGCTACGTTCACGCTCGCGAATACCGGGAAGAGGAAGGGAGCGGAGGTGGCGGAGGTTTATGCGATGCTGCCGGCGAAATCGGGTGAGTCGTGGAAGCGCCTGGTGGGCTGGCAGAAAGTGGAACTGGAGGCGGGGGAGAGCCGCGTGGTTAAGGTGAAGCTCAATGGGCTGGCTATGGCGGTTTGGGATGTGGCCGGGAAGAAGTTTGTGCGGCCGGTTGGGAAGTTTGAGTTGATGGCGGGCGGGTCGTCGGCGGAGCTGCCGCTGAAGGTGGATGTGTCGCTCGAGTAGCTGTTGGCCGCTTTACTGCAGGTTGCCGGTGTAGGTGCCGATGGCGCAGCCGGAACCTGTCACGGTGAGGGTGAGTGGAACAAGGCTGGCTGTCGGGCTGAGTTGGCCGGAGAAGGTGGCAGTGTTGTTGGCGGCGGTGATCGTTCCGGTGAGCGAGCTGCCGGTGGCTATGCCGCTGAACGTAAA
Source organism: Acidobacteriota bacterium (assembly GCA_040388825.1). Lineage (GTDB taxonomy): Bacteria > Acidobacteriota > Terriglobia > Terriglobales > Acidobacteriaceae > Granulicella. Next base: position 4,732 of record JAZKBC010000062.1, read on the forward strand.
GGCGGTGGTGCATCCGGGGGTGGTGAGGGTGATCATTCCGGATTCGGGGAACTGGCCGTCGGCGTTGGGTGCGGCGGCGGTGAGAGTGCCGGCGAGGCTCGCGGTTCCCGTGCCTGACGTGAGAGCTGCGGTGTAGGTGCCGGAGAGTGGAGGGTATTGCTGGCCGGGGAAGACCAGATACGGTGCCATCGTGCAGGCACCGGTGCCCGTGACGACGACGCTGCTCATGAGCGATGTGTTGTGAGACCCG
>JAZKBC010000063.1:0-4433 GCA_040388825.1 Acidobacteriota bacterium
AGCGTGGGGGGATCGGGTACGGGTGGTGCGGGCGGAGTATGGCGGGGATTTCGAGTTGCCGGTGGTGGGAGTGGTGGCGGCTCCGACGGCGGTGCTGGTGCGGCCGGATGGGTATGTGGGGTGGGTGGGGGAAGGGAGCGAGGTGGGGCTGGAGGAGGCGGTGGGGAAGTGGTTTGGTAAGGGTGCGGCTTAGTGCGAATGGTATCGTTGTGGCCGTGTCCGAGCAGCTCCGAGTGGCTGCGGTTCCCACTCATGCCCCAAGTGCGAGGGCATGAATGGGCCACCCGGCGATTTGCTAACGTGATCAGACTTTCGATCGAGGCCAGGCCACGGAGTAGACGGCATAGATCCTGTATGGGCCGGGTTCTCCTTCAGAAAACGCCTGGGCGTTGAGACTCTGCCGTGCCTCATCTTCTGTTTCGAACAGGCAGTGCTCGTTGGTCTTCACGTCTTGGGCGATGCTGTTGCATGAGAGCGGAGAGTGAGAGTTCGGACCATCGCAGAAGCTGACGATATCGAAGCCTTCGAGGTGTTTGGCGGATGGAGGGGCGACAGATGTTTCGAAGGACTGGTCGCGTGCGAAGGGAGTCCATTCACCCTCATCGAACTCGAGATCACAGGCTTCGTAGTAGAAGAGACGCGAGCCAGCGCAATCAACGCCTTTCGCATCGGCTGCCGCGCGGAGCTTCTCAGGGGAGTCGAAGAGCCAGTAGCCATTGATCGGCAGGTCTGGAGTGCAGTCGACGAGATCGTTGTTCACGCAGCAGCTTACGGAGTACACATCGCGCACCGATGGCGCACGTAGCCAGTCAGGCGGTTGGGCGGCGATTCTCTTTGCAATGTATCCGACCGGAATCATTGTGTCGAGTGTACGGCGGTGAGCACTCAGGGAGTCGGCGCCGACGAATGGATGCCGTTGCGCCGCTGTGGGATTGCACCCGAACGGTTGTGGAATTTCGACTAGTGCCCCGTGTCTATCACTGACAACATTCCACCTGGGGCGTTGGAGATCGAATACACATATCTGCCCTTGGCCTCCAGGAATACGGGATACGAAGTTGCGGGAAGAGCGATGTATCCATCCACTTTGGGAGAGGCTGGATTGGAAACGTCGACGACCGCCACTGATGAATTTTTGTAACAGGCGACATACGCTGTGGATGCTTCCACGGTAACGTCCTGTGGGTGGCAGGTTCCGGTTAAGGAGGCTGTGCCTACCTCATAAAAACTGGCCGGATGGGATATGTCGTAGATGTTTAAGATCGTGGTGTCACCGGAAGCCGTGGGGGAATCGTAGATTGTCTGGTACCAGAAATTTCCTGCGACGTCCAAGCCCTGCGGACTATGTTCTGCTGGCAAGCTGCTGAGCAGATGCGGCGATGCGGGATTGGAGATGTCGAAGACCAGAACGTAGGACTGGGCGATGCTCTGACCGGCCACATAGGCGTAGCTTCCGACTACCTTGATGTCGGATACATGGACGCCGGCGGTTCCCGTGGTGGCCGATCCGACGATCGCTGGCGACGCTGGATTGGAGATGTCAACGATACTGAGGATGCCTGCGGAAGAATTGCTGACGCCAGAGGTGTCCACATAGGATATGGCGTAGGCGTACTGCCCTGATACCCAAAGACCGAGGGAATACAGGGGGATTTGAACGCTTCCTACAAACGCGGGAGCGGATGGATTGGAGACGTCGTAGATCTGCAAGAGGTTGGTACTGGCCGCGCCTGTCGAAGACTCCAGATAGACGTAGTGGCCCTGCACTCGGATGCCGGATTGTGCGTACGCTTCATATCCCGTGATGGGCGTTGTGCTGACGACGGACATGCTGGTTGGGTTCGTGATGTCGACAATGTAGAGTTGCGCGGCCGAGGAGCCTGAGCCCTGGTTGCCGTTGTCTCCGAGGATGTAGGCGTAGTTGCCCTGGATGTCGAAGGCGTCGAGTTCGTAGGAAGAGCTGGGCGCGATGTTGCCGATGACGGGTGAGTGTTGGAGGCCGTGGCCGCATCCGGCGAGGAGCAGGAGAGGGAGCAGGAGCAGCCGTGGGGCGCGCAGGGCCATGGGTTGAGTTTAGATGTAGGGGCAGGGTGCGGGCGGCAGAGGTTCCCACTCATGCCCCAAGTGCTTGGGCATGAATGGGCCACCCGGCGGGGACAAAGGGTGAGGGGCAGTGCTTAGGCGTAGTGGGAGGTTTTGGCTTCGGGGAGGGCGCCGCCGATGACTCGCTTGCTGGGGCCATCGGATTCGACTGAGCCGTCGCGGATGCTGATGACGCGGTGGGCGAAGTCGGCGATGTCGGGCTCGTGGGTGACGAGGACGATGGTGTTGCCCTGGGCGTGGAGGTCGTCGAAGAGGGCCATGATTTCGACCGAGGTTTTGGAGTCGAGGTTGCCGGTGGGTTCGTCGGCGAGGATGATGGAGGGCTTGTTGACCAGGGCGCGGGCGATGGCTACGCGCTGGCGCTGGCCGCCGGAGAGCTCGTTGGGCTTGTGGTCCATGCGGGATTCGAGGCCGACGGAGGTGAGGACCTCCTTGGCGCGGGCGATGCGGGCGGCCTGCGGGGTGCCGTTGTAGATGAGGGGGAGCTCGACGTTGTGGAGGGAGGTGGCTCGGGCGAGCAGGTTGAAGGTCTGGAAGACGAAGCCGATTTCCTTGTTGCGGATGCGGGCGAGTTCGTCGTCGTTGAGCTCGGAGACGTCGTGGCCGTTGAGCCAGTACTGGCCCTGGGTGGGGGAGTCGAGGCAGCCGATGAGGTTCATGAGCGTGGACTTGCCGGAGCCTGAGGGTCCCATGATGGCGACGTACTCGTTGTGGCGGATGCGGATGTCGACGCCGCGGAGGGCGTGGACCTGCTGGTCGCCCATCTCGTAGGTCTTCCAGAGAGTGTTGGTGACGATGACGTCGCCGGGGTGGGGGCCGTCGGCGTTGGCGCCGATGCGGGTTGCGGCGGGTTCGGGCATGGTGTTGGTGGCCATCGAGATTCAGTCTCCGAAACTGCAAAAGCTGGCGCAACGGGCGCGAGGGAGCGCCGCGTTGCGCGAAGGTTAGCTGCTTGAGTCGTCCTGGTTGCCGCTGGCGGGCACGAAGGATGTATCGCGTTTGACGGCGGTTCCGCTCTTGAGTGTGCGCAGGATCTGGTAGCGGCCGGTTACGATCTCATCGCCGGGTTTGAGGCCGGTGAGGGATTCGATGTCGGTAGCGCCGGTGATTCCGGTGGTGACGGGAACGAACTTTGCGCGGAGGGTGCCCTGGTCGCGGGTGAGGAGATAGACGCCCTGGACAAGGACCGGCTTCTGCAGCGAAGCGGTGGAGCTGCTGCTGGAGTGGGACATCTTGCCGTGATTCTTCCAGAGGTCGTCTTCGGCCTTGGCGTCGCGTTCAACGAGGGCCTGGATGGGGATGGTGAGGGTGTTGGGCTTGTTGGCCGTGGTGATCTTGGCGGTGCAGGAGAGGCCGGGGCGGAGGTTTTCGTCGGTGTTGTCAAGAGTGACGACGACCTTGAAGTCCTTGGCTTCTTCGGTTCCGGTGGTGGACTGCGAGGTGGCCACGCCGGTGGTGCGGAGCAGAGCCTGGTCGCCGACTTCGGTGACGTGGCCCTTGAAGGTCTTGCCGGGGAAGGCGTCAACGGTGACGTCGACGACCTGGTTCATGGCGACGTTGACGATGTCGGTCTCGTCGACTTTGACCTCGGCGGTGATGACGCTCATGTCTGCGAGGGTCATCAAGGTTGATCCCTCGGCGTTCTGGATGCCGACGACGACGGTTTCGCCCTCGCGGACGGGGACGTTGGTGACGAGGCCGTCGAAGGGAGCGCGGGAGACGGTCTTGTCGAGGGCGTCGTAGTTGGCGCGCTGGGAGGCGACGGCCTGGTTGACGTGGCCCTGAGCGGAGGCGGTCTGGGCCTTGGACTGGGCTACGGCAGCCTGGCGCTGAGCGAGGGTGGCGACGGCCATGTCGAAGGCGGCCTTCTTGGCGTCGTAATCCTGGCGGGCGATCAGCTTGCTGTTGTAGAGCTCCTGGGAGCGGTGGTAGTCGAGGGTCTTCTGCTCAAGGTCAGCCTTGGCCTGGGCGACGTTGGCGTCGGCGGTTTTCTCGGCGGCGACGTACGAGCTGACGTCGGTTTTGGAGGCGGCTATGGCGGCCTGCTGGGCGGCGACGGTGGCCGTGGGCTGGACGTTTTCGACGCTGGCGAGGATGTCGCCCTTGTGGACGTGGTCACCCTCTTTAACGTTGAGGTGGGTGATACGTCCGAAGCTGGTGGCACCGACGTTGACGTAGGTCTTGGGCTTGATCTGTCCGGTTCCACTGACGGTGGAGACGAGATCGCCGCGCAGGGCCTTGGCGGTGGTGACGGGCTGGACGTTGGAGTGGCTGAAGATGACAGTCGCTGTGATGATTCCTGCCACGACGACGATGACACCAACGATGAT
>JAZKBC010000063.1:4456-10880 GCA_040388825.1 Acidobacteriota bacterium
CATTCGAACTCTTCTAAATCCTTCGGACTTTTTATGATGAGCGTGCCGTGGGGCAGGGGCTCTATGCCGGTTGGGTCCTGGGGTGTAGTACGCAGAGGACTGGTCTGCGGTTCCGCTGGGCCGCAAGGGAACCCGGGAGCGTAAAAAAAATTACGCGGAACGCTAACGAAACATTACGAGACGCAGACTAAATGATACCAGCGGCGGCCTTGTGCGCCGCCCCAGCGGGGCTTAGAATAAAGAGGTTCTCGTTGCAGGAGTCAGGCTCTTATGAAGATGCATTTTGTCCTTCCCAGTGTTGCGTTGCTGGCGATTGGTTTTTCGGTTTCGGCGGCATACGGTCAGGAGGGAACGGGAGCGGGTGCTGCGCAGCAGCCGCAGACGATTCACGATGACGGCACGGTGGTGAAGGTTCCGGTGACTCCGGAGAAGCCGGACCCGACGAAGCGGCGGCTCAGCGATCGCGAGGTCCAGCGGCAGCACAAAGAGACCATTAAAGAGCTTAAGGGCGAGTACAAGAAGTGGCTGGACGAAGACGTCCGCTGGATTATTACTCCGGAAGAAGAGCGCGCGTTCAAGAGTCTGGGCAACGACGAAGAGCGGGACCAGTTCATCGAGCAGTTCTGGGCACGACGCAATCCGAACCCGGATTCGCCGGACAACGAATATCGCGACGAGCACTATGCGCGCATCGCGTATGCGAACGAACACTTTGCGGCGGGTCGTCCGGGGTGGATGACGGATCGCGGGCACATCTATATTGCGTTCGGCAAGCCGGACTCGATCGACTCGCATCCTTCGGGCGGAAATTATGAGCGTCCGATCGATGAGGGCGGCGGCAATACGTCGACGTTCCCGTTCGAGACGTGGCACTACCGGTATCTACCGTCGGTTGGCGACAACATCGACATCGAGTTCGTGGATACGTGCATGTGCGGCGATTACCACGCGACGATGGATCGCTCCGAGAAGGACGCGCTGAAGCATACGCCGGGCGCCGGCCAGACTCTGTATGAACAGATGGGTATGGCCAAGCAGGCGGACCGGTTCAGCGGTGGTGGTCTGGAGCAACTGGGAACGGGGCCGATGTCCAGCGAGCAGCAGGGCAAGGAGTTCGACCGGCTGGATCAGTTTGCGAAAATTTTTGCTCCGCCGCCGATCAAGTACACGGACCTGAACGAGTTCCTGGCCGGGACGAAGATCCTGAGCGGACCGCCGTTTGTGTTCGACGTGCGCACGGATTATGTGAAGCTGACCAACGACACGGTGCTGGTGCCGGTGACGCTGCAGATTCGCAATGGCGATGTGACGTATGTGAGCAAGGATGGCGACTCGACCGGGGTGGTCAATATCCTGGGCCGGGTAAGCAATATCACGGGCAAGATCGTGCAGACGTTTGAAGACACGGTGAAGCTCGAGACGCCGACCGACCTGCTGGCTCAGACCAAGAGCGGAAGCCACATCTACTGGAAGGCGCTGCCGCTATCTCCGGGACGCTACAAGGTGGAGATCGCGATCAAGGACGTCAATAACCCGGATCATATCGGGGCGTGGAAGCGCAGCCTGGATGTTCCGAAGTATGACGATGACCGTCTGGCTTCGTCGTCGCTGATCCTGGCGACATCGATGGAGCGGGTTCCTTCGAAGGATGTCGGCGCGGGTAACTTCGTGATCGGCAATACGAAGGTGGTTCCACGGGTTGCGGCGACGGTTTCGACGCCGGTAATTTTCCACCGCGGCCAGAATTTGAACTTCTGGATGCAGGTATACAATCTCGGCATCGGCGACAACAAGCGGAATAACGCGACGATCGAGTACTCGATCCTGGATATGGCAACCAACCAGCAGATTCTGAGCAAGCAGGAATCGACGGTTTCGCTGAATCCGAACGCGGATCAGTTGACGCTGGAAAAGACGATGGCGCTGGCGAGCTTCGCCCCGGGCAAGTACAAGGTCATCATCAAGGTGAACGACGGAGTGGATAACCAGACGATCAGCGAGAGCGCGCCGTTCAACGTTGAGCAGTAGTTTTTGCAGCAAGTCGGGACCAGACGCAAGGGTAGAGTTTGTGGCGTCGAATGGGCCGAAAGAGTACGATCGTAGCAATAGGCAGGCACGCCGGGTGCAGGACAGTAACGCACCGGCGGCTGTGAACCATAGACCGAATCAGCGTTCGAGATCTTTTCGAGCTGGTTTTGCTTTTGGAGAGCCGTAGCGCGCATGAGGTTACCAAGCGCGGTGAAACGAGTTGTACCAGGTCTGATGCTGGCAATGGCTGTGCTCGTACTTTCGAGCCAGTCTTTTGCTGCGTCACCAGATGCTGCGGTCTCCGGCGTCGTGAAGGACATTCACGGAACGCCCCAGATGGGTGCGCTGGTGCAGTTGCTGGGTGCAAGTGCGTCGGCGGTGGCGACGGCGTTTACGGACGATCACGGACGGTACATTATGCCGTCGGTGGCTCCGGGGAAGTATCAGCTGCGGGCGACCGCGGCATTTTTTGTTCCTGTAACTCGCGCCAATGTGAGGCTGATGGCTGGAGCGCAGGCCATCGTGGACCTGACGATGAGCACGCTGTTCGAGGCCGAGACGTGGCTGCCGGCACAGCGCCGCCGCGCCGACGAGCCGACCGACGACTGGAAGTGGACGCTGCGTTCGACGGCGAATCGGCCGCTGCTGCGGCTGGTTGATCCCGAGACGGGAGCGCCGATCTCGTCGAGCGGCGAGCAGGCACACAAGAATACGTCGCAGGGCCAGGTGGCCATGATGAGTGGCGATGGAGCGTTTGGGCAGGGTGGAACGCACCAGGTGCTGGTGCTGAATCGCACGATTGAGAACGGTGACAGCGCGGTCCTGCGCGCGGATGTTGGCGATCCGAAGAGCCCGTACCCTGCGGGGGCATCGGTCACGGTGACGGCGGGGTATGAGCGGAGGTCGCCGCTGGGTGGAAGCACGCGGCTGGTGTCGAGCGTGCAGTCGCATCCGGAGGTGATGGATGGTGGATCGCCGGGGTTCCAGGTATTGCAGCTGGCGAGTACGCAGCAATTTGAGCTGGGCGACCTGGTGCAGATCGACGTAGGCACGCTGCTGGAGGCGGAGCGGCTGGAGTACAACAGAATTCTGTCCGAGCCGTTTGCGCGCGTGACGATGCGGCCGGGCGAGAACGTTGTGGTGGAGTACCGGTATGCCGGTGGACGGCAGTTGCAGAGCTCCGAGGACCTCGATCGGCTGAAGCCGGCGGTGAGCGTGCTTTCGGATGCGCAGGGAAGGCCGCTGAGCCCGGGGGCGCGGCACAATGAGATTTCGGTGAGCCGCAAGCTGGGGGATCGCGTGCTGACGTTCGCGGCGTTCCACGACAGCATGCAGCATGCGACGATCCAGGGCAGTGGCGTGCTGGACCGCAGCGCGGTGGAGAGTGCACCGATGGTCGCCGATCCGACGACGGGGACGTTCCGGCTGGCGGGGGCTGGCTACTCGGGCCGCGGGATGAGCGTGACGCTGATGCAGCCGCTGACGCAGGTGCTTTCCGCATGGGCGGAGTATGACCTGGGCACGGCGCTGGTGAGCGATGGCGGGTTGCCGACGATTTCCGACCTCGACAGCAGCGTGACGCGCAAGATCGAGCCGGCGGCGAGCCTGGCGGTGCGGGGCAAGATTCTGCACTCAGGGACAGCGCTGAAGGCGGAGTATCGCTGGCAGCCGGTACGGACGCTGACGCAGGTGAACGCGTTCAACGCGGCCAGCAATGAGGCGTACCTGACGTTCTACGTGCGGCAGCGGTTGTGGTGTGGGCATATTCTGCCGCAGGGTGTGGATGCGGTGGTAGAAGCGACGAACCTGCTGGAGCAGGGGTATCAGCCAGTGCTGGCGCCGGATGGACGGACGCTGTTCCTGGCGCAGGTGCCGCGGGGGATTCAGGGTGGGTTGGCGTTCAACTTTTAGTTGAAGGCTGGGGTGTGGGTGCTCGCGGTTGGGGCGGGGGTGAAGCAGGTCCTCTCCGAGGATGACAAGCAAGAAAAGCAAGTGCAACAGCAAAGGCAACAGCAACAGCCAATACAGAGATCCTTCGCTTTGCTCAGGATGAAGGTTGTGTAGGGATACCTGCGCCGCAGTTTGTATTAGTCGAGGGTGAAGTAGAAGGTGGCGCCTTTTTCTACGGCGCCTTCGGCCCAGATGGAGCCGCCCTGGCGGGAGAGGATGCGCTGGACGGTGGCGAGGCCGATGCCGGTTCCGGGGAACTCGCTGCGGCCGTGGAGGCGCTGGAAGGGTTGGAAGAGCTTCTGTTGTTGCGCGGGGTCGAAGCCGGCGCCGTCGTCGCGGATGAAGTAGACGGTTCGGCCGTCGCGACGGGCCCTGGTGGCGGTGTAATGGACGCCGAACTCGATGCAGGCGTGGGGGTGGTGGGAGGTGTACTTCCAGGAGTTGCGCAGGAGGTTGTCGAGCACGATGCGGACGAGGCCGGGGTCGGCGATGACGTCGGCGGTGTTGGCGATGGAGAAGGTGACCTGGCGGTGGGGGTTGGAGAAGGCCAGCTCGGCGGTGATGTCGCGAGCGATGGTGCTGAGATTGAGCGGACCGGTGTTGACCGGGGTGGTGGTGGCGCGGGCGAAGTTGAGGAGATCGTCGATGAGCGAGCCCATGTTGATCGTGGAGGCCTTGAGCTGATCGAGCATGGGGGGAACGGCTGCGTTTTCGGCTGTGTCGCAGGTTTGGGTGAGCAGATAAACGAGGCTGGTGATGGCGTCGAGCGGGCCGCGGAGGTCGTGGGCGACGGTGTAGGAGAAGGCTTCGAGCTCACGGTTGGCGGCCTGCAGCTCCGAGGTGCGCTCGGCGACGCGGGCTTCGAGGTGAGCGCGGGCTTCGCTAATGGTGGTGTCGCGCGCCTGGATCTGGGTGAGCATGGTGTTGAAGGCGTCGACGAGCACGGTGATCTCGGTGCTGTTGGATTCGATGTTGGCGCGGACGGTGTAGTCCTGGTCCTGGGAGACGAGCAGGGCGGTGTCGGCGAGGGTGATGATGGGCTTGGCGATGAGGCGGCGAGAGATGGAGCTGATGGCGAGGGCTGCGGCCATGCAGAGGATCATGATCAGCGCGGCGATGAGGAGGTACTCGCGGGCGCGTTGACCGATTTCAGTGAGGCGCGCGGAGATGTAGACGACGCCGAGGGTTTTGCCCTGGAGTACGATGCGGTGGGCGATGAGGACGTGGGTGCCGGAGGCCCAGACGTGGTCGGTTTCGCTGGCGAGCAGGCGATGCGATTGGGTTTGGTCGTCGATTGACGGGCCGTAGGTCGCGAACTCGCGGTTGTCGCTGGTGACGAGCCGTGCGGCGAGGACGTCGTGGGAGCGCTCGAGGCCGCTGAGGGTGGTGGAGGCGCTTTGCTGGTCGTCGAAGGTGAGGGCGGAGATGGTGTTTTCGCCGACGATCTGCGCTTCGGCGTCGAGGTTGTGGATGAGGGTTTGGCGGAAGGAGAAGAGATCGTACGAGAAGAAGGCGAGTGAAGCGATGAGCAGGACCGTGCCGCTGACCAGCAGGTTCATGCGGGTGAGGCGGGCGGAGAGTGAGGAGTTGTTGAGGCGGATCATTGAGTGCCTCCGCTGGTGGGGGCGCCGGTCACGGTGACGGCGACTTTGAGGAGCTCGGAGCTGAGTGAGATGCCGCTGGGGACGGTGGGGCGCAGATTGACGGCGAAGCGAACGCGGTTGGCGATGACCTCGAACTGGATCATGCCGCCGTGGTCGAGGAAGCCGGGGATGTCGCTGACGGTGAGGATGGGTTTGCCGGTGGTGGCCGCGAGCAGGGGGGCGAGGCGGTCTTTGGCGCTTGCGCTGACGAAGACTATGCCGCAGCCGGCTTCGTCATCGGGTGTCTGGATGGAGCGGGCAAGGACCGGGCGCGAATCGATCTGCTCGCCTTTTACGACGTGGGCGAGGATGTCGTTGTATTTTTTGTCGCCGGCGACGCAGATGGTGACGGGGCCGCTGTCGGGGGCTGGCGGCCAGCGGACGAACTTGGCGAAGTTGAAGAGGTAGACGGCCTGGATGTCGAACTGGGAGGCTGCAGAGGTTTGCGGGACCGCGCGGGTGGGAAGGAGAGCGATTGCGAGCAACAGAACGATGGCTTGTGACGGAGAGGCGAGCCTGCGGAGGGTCAGGGGTGATTGGCGATGGCGACTTGTCTTCGAGAGGATCGAGATGGCCATAACAGACTGCGGATTTGTCGCAAGAACCCTGATGCAGCGGAGAGACTAGGGTGACTGGGGCAGAAGTTCGGTGAGCTTGGCGACGAGCTTGGCGGGCTCACCTTTACGGACGAAGCCCTGGACGTGGGGAGCGATGTCGTCGGGCAGGTCCCAGCGGTCGGAGAGGACGACGATGGGGATGCCGGGATGGCGTAAGCGTACAGACTCGCGAGTCATTGGCGTCGT
>JAZKBC010000063.1:10890-33983 GCA_040388825.1 Acidobacteriota bacterium
CACGGCCACTTGGTGCGCGGTCGGGATCAATCTGGGGGTGGCGCTGATCGCCGTGGTCGTTTCCCACTTCGCGCCTTACACGCCGTCCGCCAGCGACGTTTCCACCTCCGACGCTCCGGCTGCGACGAAATCCATTTCGCCGGTACTGATTTCGATCGCGCTCTCCGGTCTTTGCGCGTTGGCCGCCGAGGTGGTAATCGAGTAGAGCCATGCTGGCAGGCTCGTCGGGGAGTTCGAAGGTAGTCGCCCGGACGACGACAGGGAGCGCGCGATAGCCCGCACCTTCGACAATCCACCCATAGATCTTCAGGTGCATTGGATCGTCGTCGACGATGAGGACGGAGTCTTTTGCAGGCATAGAAGGGAACTCGGGCACAGCTTGGATTTTGACACGCTTTGGGCTGGGAGATTCTGACGCGGAGGCTGGCTAGGGGGTTGCCTGTGCGATGGCGAACGGTTCGGCGAATTTTGTCGGAGAGCAGGGAGGTGGTGGCCGAGTTGGGATCGAACGGTGAGGTGAGATTGAAAACAGGTAACTTGCAGATTTCAGAGGACGACACTGACGCTGGGGAGGCTGCTTGCGGGTAGCGCAAGTACAAATTGGCACAGAAACTGGACGCGGTCCGGCCACAGGATGCGACGGCTGGTAGAGTGCCTCATCTCGAAACTTATGACTCCGCATTGCTCCATTTGTCTGTCGCGCTACCGTTTGCGAAACGGTGTCCGAAAGCGACACGAGAATGTCCGCTGTCGACCTGTGCTACAAGTTCCGGCGCTTCTTATGATCATGCGGTCTTGTCAGGAACAATTCAGAGATGCCGAAACAAGCGAAATGTAATTTTCAGTGCACGAACTCCCGATGGCCACAGTGTGATTGACCTCATCGTGATTGTCGAGACAAAGAGATGGATGTTAGCACTCGGTCAGAGAACTTCAAGCAGAGGAAACGATCCGTGATGTTCATTTTGACAGCAAGTTTGTTTTTCGCGGCGATGGCCGGCGTGAGCGCTCCGGCTGACGTACCTGATCCGAAAATTCCCCATGCGGCTTATGCAAATCCGGCGCTATGGCTATGCCGCCCGGACCTTAAGGACAACAAGTGCAAGGTCGATCTGACGACCACGGTCATCCCGGGCGACGGCAAGATTTCGATCGAAAAATTCGTTGCAGCCAAGGATCCCAAGATCGACTGCTTCTTTGTCTATCCCACAGTGTCATTGGACCCCGGCTTCCAGAGCGATTTCGTTCCGGGCGCGCATGAAGAAATTGACGACATCAGAGATCAGTTCGCGCGCTTCGGTGCTGTGTGCCGTCAGTTCGCGCCGATGTATCGTCAGGCCACGCTAACCGCATTACGGTCATCGGCGGGAGGACGGCAGGCCGTGGGCGAACGTCTGCCCGCGGGTGTCGGCGGCTACAACGATGTGCTGGATGCGTGGAATTACTATTTGAGCCACGAAAATAAAGGCCGCGGCATCGTCCTCATCGGTCACAGCCAAGGCGCGGCCATGGTGACCCGCCTGCTCGCCAACGAGATTGACGGGAAGCCGGTGCAGAGGCAACTGGTGTCTGCGCTGGTCATTGGCGGGCAGGTGCTGGTGCCAGAAGGCGCTGATGTTGGGGGCAGCTTCAAGGCCATTCCGCTGTGCCGCAGGGACGGTCAAACCGGCTGCGTCATCGCCTATTCGACATACCGCGACACGAATCCGCCGCCGCCGGATGCGCTGTTCGGCAGGTCGCGTAACGGGTTGCAGGTCGCATGCACTAATCCGGCGAATCTCTCTTCGGGCACGGGAGAGCCGAAAAGCTATTTCATGACGAAGGGTTTTCTTAACGACGCCGGAGGACCCAACCAGCCCGACTGGCTCACGCCTCATAAGGACATCACAACGCCGTTCGTAACGACGCCGGGCCTGGTCACCACCACCTGCACCCATCAGGGAGAGTTTACTTACCTATCTTTCAAAGTAAACGCCGTGCCGAGCGATCCTCGGACGGATACTTTGGCCGGAGAGGTGATCCGCGCTACCGGACCGGATCTGCGCTGGGGCCTCCACATCCTGGACGTCGATCACTCCATGGGATCGCTGATCGACGTTGTTACGAAGCAAGAGAATGCCTACCTCGCATCCAAACGCAAGTCGAAATAGAGCGGGGCAATCGTACGGAGTTGCAGGGCGCATGTTTCCGAGAGGGTGCAGTGGCCAACGTGGGAGCGATTCTGCGTGTTGCTATCGTGACTGAGGCACTGCTCGAACGACCGAGGATGCTCGCTGTTAGCGCTTCGGAGCCTGCACCGAGCAGGTGAAGTTGTCCGGGTCACTTGCGTCTCCGCCGGTGTACCAGGCTTTCTGTGGCCACGCGCACAGCGGTCGTCTCATGGCGATGCCGGTGGCGGAGTTGTCTTCGATATATTTTGTGGCAATCACGCGCGCTGGCGCTGTGCCTGTCTCGACCCAGTAGATCATGGCGGAAAAGATATCCTGGTCCGGCCCTTCGCCGGTCGCTCTGCGGGCTCCACCGTTGGCGGAATTGAAGACGTTTGGGCCGTTGCCACCGCCGCAATGCTGTACCCCAGGCGCTAGGAACAAACGGGCGAACTCTTCCGTTTGGGCTGAACCGAATTTCTTCTCCTGCGCCCGATAGAAGGCTAACGTCTGCCCCGGCGCCACCAGCGTGTCAGCCAGGCCCTGATAGATCACCAGCTTGCCGCCCCGCGCACGAAATGCCGTTAGATCGCCCTTCGTTGCGCCGTTGACCGATGTCGCGAGCATGGCGTTGACCCTGGGCATGTCGCGAGTGACGTTGAAGCGGGTCCAGTCCCAGTCTGCGCCAAAGACCCACTTGAAGAGCCCATCGAAGGCAGGCTGGTTGTTCGGCGGTGATTCCAGGAAGGTCCAGCCGAAACGGCCGGGCGCCTCGCTGCCCGGCAGCCAGCCATAGTAAAGCGCATGACCATGCTCGTCGGTTGGACCCGAGTAGAAGTCCTTCGCCGTTTGCACTTCCGCCGGCGTCAGACAGTTTTCGGATGTGCCCTTCTTGCAGGTGAGTTCGGCGGGATCGAATTTGCAGGCCAAGGCATCTGCGATGAAGGGATCGGACGCGAGACCAATTCCTTTTCCGCCGCAGGCCGCCACCGCTGCCTTGTTCAGAAACCCCAGCTTGGCATTGGACAACTTGCTATCCGGCGAGCGATTGGCCGACTGCCAATCCCAGACCGCCATGGCATGTCCCCAGGTGCGATCGATGACCGGGGCGCCCACGAGAATGCCGTCATAATCTTTGGGGAAGTATTGAGCTTCGATCAGACCCTGCTGTCCGCCGGTCGAGCAGCCAGTGTAGTAGGAGCGCGTGGGGTCTGTGCCATAGAAGGCCTTGACCAGGGCTTTGCCGGTCACCGTCATGACGTGGGTCGAGAGCATTCCCCAGTCTTTCCACTTACGCGGATGGCCCATCAGTGGATCGCCATTGAGCGATGTTGCCGGAGATGTTCCGGTGTCGGTGACGGCGGAGGCATAGCCGCGGCGCAGTCCTTCCTCCATACCTGCATAACCCGCGGCCAGCGAACCACCATAGCCTCCGCTGCCATTGCCATGGAATACACCGGCCCAATGCTCGGCGGGTAACCATATCTCCACGCCGATCTCGGAATCAATGTCAGCACTCACTGACGCGATTACACGGCAGAATGCCGGCATGTCCGGATGCTTCGCCGTGCCGGGACCGATAAAGGAGCCGGCCGGCACAAGCACGGCACTGTTGATCCGTGTATCAGGCAGCTTGAGCGCGAGCAGTTCCGCGCAGGTCCCGGCGTGAGCGACATACGAAGTCCCCACACCGAAGGTGAACACAGCCGAAGTCAGCAAAGCGCGGCCAAGTTTCGATGGCATCTTCACCTCTTTCAAGGCCCTTGAGCAGACTACCCTGTGCTTTGCCGGAGGTGCGTGCGTACCTGGAGTCGGTTGGCGGTGAATTTGATGTGACTTTCTCTTCACTTCATTTTCGGTCACATGGGCACGAAGGTCCCAACAAGCTTTCACCGCCTTGACCTTAGAAAGCAAGCCTCAACGCAAACTGCATGATTCTCGGGTTCCCGAGGGTAGACGATATTACTCCGAAGGACGAGCTGCCCACCGCGAATCCAGTAGAGGGACTAGCGAAGTTAGGATGATTGGTTGCATTGAAGAAGTCCGTCCGGAATTGCACGTTCGCACCATCCTTAGGCCATGTCAGTTGCCACGCTTTGATCACGGAGATATCGGCATTGTATTGGCCGGGTCCCTTGAGTATCCCGGTGGGTGTATTGCCGAAGCCAAGCGCGGTCGGGTCGTCATTGGAATTGAACATGGCCGCAGCCGGAGCCGTGAAACACTTCGCGTTGATGTAGTTGTTAAGCCGCTGCTCTACGTTGCCGGGGGTTGCAACTCCATTCTTGTCGCAACCGACTGCATAACTAGCGCGGTCGCTGCTGATGCCGTACACGCTATTGGTGTTGGTGTAGCCGATGCTCAACTGCGGGCCGTCCTGGGCTACAAATACAGTTGAAGCAACCCATCCACCCAGCGTCTCGCCGAGGAACGAGTGTGCGTTTCTCGGGCTTGGCAGGTGATACAGCGCGGAGAGCACGAAGCGATTCGGGCGGATAAACGGCTCTGGACCATAGCCGGGGTCGTGGGTATGCCAATGGTTCTGGTCGCCGGCCGGACCATACGCATTCGTTCCAATCGTATATCCGGGTACGGGTGTCAACAGCCTTGTCCAGGTATAGGCCGCTTGATATTGCAGCTTATCCTTGTAGTGTTGCGAGAGGGATGCCTGCATAGAGTTGTACCAGGCTTGACCTTGACTTCCGAACTCGTACATTGTGGCTGTCGTCCAGCCGAGATACGGAGAACGAAGAGGAACGTTGGCAACTGTATTTTTCGTTTGTCCCCGGATGGGGTTCGATGGCGAAGCAAGATTTGCCTGGTTGATTGTTCTACCTAGAACCAAGTGCAGCGCGCGGGCACCCGAGTAGGCGACGTCGAGAACAGCCCCGCCTGGAATCTTGGCCTGCACCCCGAGGCTGTAGTGATAGGTTGAACCAGGGCGGAAATCCGACCTGAGTGTATCCATGGTCTGTGTCGTCGAAGAGGTGTACGGAGTAAACCCAGGAATTGGCGGGGGATCCGCAAAGGGCTTTGCGATGGTGGCGAAACCGTTCTGCGAACCGATAAGTGTACGGAACTCCCCAAAGGGCTGTTCTGCTGCCAGTTGCACATTCAACTGCCCTACGGTCGTCGAGTGATAGAGTCCTGCGCCGCCGCGAAAAACCACATTCTGGCTGCCGGGTAGAATGTAGGCAAAGCCCAGACGTGGGTTGATCAAGTCCTGCCCCTGGCCCGACATACCGAACGTATTGCCTGTTTTCACCACTCCGGTTGGGAGACCAATACCACCCGAATAGTTTGAGGCAACTTCATACCCGTTGTAACTGCCACCGGCGCCTGGATTGGGGTTAATATTCGCCGAATTGACGTCCGCCGATAAACCCTTGGCGTCGCCGAGGTCGCCGAGGTGCTCGTAGCGTAGACCTAGATTCAGTGTAAGACGCTTAAGAATGGCGTAATTGTCCTGCACGTAAGCATCGGCATCCTTGTAACGCCAGTCGCGGGTCTTGTCGCCCACACTGTCCGCTGACTCGTAGATATTGCTGTAAGGGACCCCATAGGCTGCGTAACTTTGTCCAAGCAGGAGATCCGCCCACGTCAGCGGGATCACATAAGCCTCGTAGTCGAAGTTTTGCATATGGTCACGCCCGTACCCATACCCGCCACCGAACGTGAGCTGATGCTTGCCCTTGCTCCAGGACAGGGCATCGGTAAGGTTGTATTCTTCTTCAAAAAACGACAGGGCTGACGACGTGCCGGTCTCGAAGCCGGTATACGCGATATAGATATTTGGAAAAGCATCTTCGAGAGCGGGAACACTTATGCCCAGACTCGAGAAAGTAAACGCATTGTTGTACTTCTGTCTCGAGGTCGACCGGTGCATACCCACCAAGAGCTGGTTTACCAACGTCGGACTAATGACAAATGTTTGGCCGACAGAACCCACATCAAATCTCTGGGGCGTGAAAAGCGGGAAGCCTTCTGTACTGAAGAGTGTGGTCGACTCCTGATTGCTGAGCGCCTCGAAATAGCGGACCTGGATTTTATTGCGGTCAGATCGCAAGTAGTCGCCATCGATCACAAACTGATTCTCATTGTAGAAGCCGGGAAAGCTCAGAGAGGCAGTACCCTGTATTTCCAGCGATCTGCTCTTATCAATTGTCTGCGGAGTCGGTACGAGGTACTGGCCGTTGGGGAGCTTGAGTTGCAGAAGGGCCGCGGCCTGAGGTGAGATATTTGAACCGTTCGCTGCGATCGTGCCAAAGGCCGCCCCCAGATATCCAGCGTCGCCCGCAAACGTGGCGCCTAGTCCGGCCAGGGAACGATCGTTGGTAAGGGGCGGAAGATAGTCGGTTTTTCTGTTGCTCGCGTCAACGCCATTGGTTTGTCTGGTGCCCTGGTAAGAGCCGAAAAACAAAAGCTTGTCTTTGATCACGGGACCGCCTGCGGTAAAACCATACTGGTTCTCCCGCAACACCTGACGGCGCTGGCCGTTTTTCTTCTGAAACCACTCGTTGGCATCGAGCGCTTCGTTGCGGAAGAACTCAAATACCGACCCATGAAGGTCGTTTGTGCCGCCCTTGGTGATCACGTCCACGTCGGCCCCGGCATTGCGCCCTGACGTCGCATCGAACATCGCGGTCTGGACTCTGAATTCCTCAATGGTGTCGGGATTTGGGACCGGAATACCCGGGACGAAACCTGCTGAACTCTGGATGTCATCAACGGGCAAGCCGTTCATCTCAAAGTTATTGTCAACAGACGTACCGCCCTGGCTGATGATGCTGCCGCCAGTGGACCTGCCTGGCTGACTGCTACCACCTCTACCCATTTGCCCTGCATTGTTGAGTTCCTGGGAGACGCCTGGGTTCAGTGCAACGATCTGCGTATAGTTCCGCGTGACGAGGGGGAGGTCCTCGACCATTTCGGCATCCGTTACGCGACCGAGCAGACTCGATTGGGTCTGTAGCTCCAGAGCCTGTGACGCAACGGTGACAGTTTCCGTTATCGCTCCGACCGCCATCTGGACGTTTTGTACCGTACTTTCCGCCACGACTACCTGCACACCGGTTGCAGCGGCCACCTTGAAACCGGTTCTGGTGACTTGAACGGTATAAGTCCCGGGCGGAAGTAGAGAAGCTCGATACTGACCCTGACCGTTCGTCCGCACCGTTTGATTGTAGCCAGTCGAAACCTCTGTGACCTTGACTTCGGCGCCGACGACTGCCGCCGCGCTCGGATCGGTAATCAGACCACTCAGCGCGCCTGTGCCCGCTGTCTGCGCAGACAGTGGACCGCAGACTGCCACGATGGCACCGAAGACGAACGCCACCAATGCCGAGCGGTAGCGCGAATCAATTGATTTGCGAGCCGGTTGCACTTTCTGGGAATCACGCATCTACTTTTACCTCTTCGCACTCCATAAATTGGCATCTTCAAGAGTGGGCGAATAGTAATGAAACGAAAACAGGACGCGACAGGTTTTAAGCGGCCATTCTTGTGTCATTTACTGACACTCGCGATGACTCAATTTTGCGAGCAGCGCAATCGCTGCGGCGAACGCCCTCGCCAGCTCCCGAGGCGGACCCACGGCGTCGTGGTGTTTCGAGAGAATGCAATTTCAACCTCCCGGCGGATTCAAGTTGCGCCATCATTCACAAGGCGGGCGGCAGTGACAGATGTTCATCGAGACGTACCCAGGATGTCTTTACACTTGGGCTGCGGGGCAGGGTTCTTCGGCGAATATAAGCCGACATTCCAATTCCAGGCGATGTCCCCTACGGCTCGGCGTCGACACACGACCTCTTCGTCGAGTTCGTACATCCCTGGCAAGAGATGGACTGAGAGCTCCGGAGTACTCTTGAAGGCCATGTATGAGCCGGTTGCTCCGAACGGATGCCAATCGGGCTGATGTACGGCCCGTGGATTGCCAGTGCGAGCGAAGGAACTCCAGTACTCCATCATTGCGTTCGAGAAGTCTTGCTCCTGAGCCGTATCCGGGACCTTCGGCCAATGTGGCGGTGTGCCTGAGAACGTACCGAAGACATAGGGCAATTCGCTCGCGTGAAAACCGTGGAGACCACGAGAGTCTGCGGCAGGGTACCCATGATCGAAGAAGTAGAGAAATGCCGGCTGCTTCAGTGCGGTTTGTTTTCTGACGAGACGTTGCGCGGTCCAACCGTAGAGGGCGTCCCGCGTGGTGGCAAGGATACTCTCCTCCATGTTGGTGCTGGGATAGAGCTGTAGAAATGCGTCCGCGAGATCAAGATAACGGTCGCGAATGATGTCGTCATACGCAGCGGCAGTTGCGGGCGGCCGGGGCGCGAGGACTCTCAACGAGCGGATCTCGCCGCTGTTGAAGCCGGCGAGCAACGGTACGGGGGCTTGTTCGCCTCTATCAAAAACATCCACAAGCTGGCGCAGCATGACATGTCCGTCGATGTTTCCGAAGGGTGCAAATCCCGCCGCTTGCGCGGCAAGAGTCAGCTTGGCTGCATCCATCGCCCGCATGGCCGCGATATCCGGCACCTGGAGCGCGGCAGTTAACTTCACGCCTCTATCCTCAGCGGAGGGTGAACCGAAACTGGCTGTCTTCAACTCGGGAGTTG
Source organism: Acidobacteriota bacterium (assembly GCA_040388825.1). GTDB lineage: Bacteria > Acidobacteriota > Terriglobia > Terriglobales > Acidobacteriaceae > Granulicella. Next base: position 19,649 of record JAZKBC010000063.1, read on the forward strand.
AGATCATGTACCCGCTTTCGGAGATCGCCTTGGCGAAGAGGCCGCGAGCCGGCGGCGCCGCCATGAGATACATCACGCTCAGAGCCCCCGCGGACTCACCCGCGATAGTTACATTCGAAGGGTCGCCACCGAACGCGCCAATATTGCGCTTGACCCATCGCAGAGCTTCGATCTGATCCAGCAATCCGTAATTACCGGATATTCCGAGAGGCGACTCCTTGCTAAGTTCCGGATGCGCCAACCAGCCGAGAACACCCAATCGATAGTTGATCGAGACAACGATGACGCCGTGGGCAGCGAGTTGCGCGCCATCGTACAGTTTGTCCCTGCTGGCACCCGATGACAGCGCGCCGCCATATATCCAGAAGAAGACCGGAGCCTTGTGTGCACCGGCGGGTGCCCAGATATTGAGCGTGAGGCAGTCCTCGCTCAATGGCATTGGATCGCCGGCGTAGACGTTCATATTCGAAGGCTGGGGCGTGGGCTGGAGGCATGCCGCACCGAATTCGGTTGCTTTTCTCAGGCCTGTCCACCGCGGCAGCGGTTTCGGGGGACTCCAGCGCAGCAAGCCAACCGGCGGCAGCGCATACGGAATGCCTTTAAATACACTTAGAGCAGCTTCACGCTGCCCCTCCATCTCGCCGGCCGGAGCGTTCACGACCGGGCCGCGTTCGCTCGCGGATGGTTTGGCCATAGGCGTAACTTCTTGAGCAAAAGTTGAAGGCACCAAAGCAAAGCAGGTTGTTATGACAGACCCGGCGAGCAAGCGAGAAAGTGAGATCATACGACGGTTTCTCCAGTGGTACGGCTTTCATTTTTAAGCACACGCGCCAACAGCAGGAACAACACTATGGCGACGACATACAAAGGCGCGAGCATGTAAAGTGCCATCTGCAACGAATGATGGGGATGGGTTGTGCGGAAGAAGTCGCTAGCCGCGCCCACGAAGGTGGGTCCCAGACCGAGCCCGATCAAATTCATGATCAGCAAAAGCAGTGCGCCCGACATGACGCGCTGATCTGGCCGCACTTCTTCCTGCACGAGAGTTACCGCCGATGTTAGATAAAAATAATTGAGAAGCATTGTGCCGGTGAGGAACACCAAAGCGAGATGCCACGATGGGGCCCAGACGAATGCGAGATAGAACGGGATGGCCAGAGTAAGCGAGGCCGCTGGCAGCAGGGCATATGCCTGTTTCGAACGCCGTGTGAACCGGTCTACCGCGCGTCCTGAGGCGAAGATTCCCCCGCCCATTCCGATCAAAACAACCAGCGCGTAATAGACGGCAACTTCATGGAGCTTCATTTGTTTCTCGCGCATGAGAAAGAGGACTGCGAAGTTGATCAGACCGTAGGTGATGAATTGGTTAGCGCCGCAGGCGAGTGCGGTCAGCATGAGCGTCGGTCGGGAAACGAACATCGCCAGCGTCTGCATGAATCCCACCTTGCTTGCGCTTAGCTGGTCCTGCACACGATCGAGCCCTCCTCGTTGGGGCTCAGGTACCAAAAGGATAATGCCGATCACCGCGATAAACCCCACGCCGCCGAGCCAGACAAAGGCGTAGCGCCAATTGAAAGCCGCCGCGATGGATGCGCCGAAGGCAATTCCCAGCGCGGCACCAATCGGCGGTCCAATGTTGTAAAAGCCCAGGGCTCTACCGCGGCGACCGGGTGGGAAATAGTCACAGATGATCGAGTAGGAGGGTGGGACGCCTCCGGCTTCGCCAAAGCCGACCGTCATATACGCCAGGGCAAATTGGAAATAGCTACCCGCCCCGCCGCAGCACATAGTTGCCGCGCTCCAAATAGTGCATGCGATTGCCAGAACTCTCGACCTGTTCGTCCTGTCAGCAAGCCACCCAACGGGAATGGAGATACAGCAATAAAACAGAGCGAAATAAAGGCCGCCAATGCGGCCGAGTTGGCCGTCTGAGAGATGCAGACTGTCTTGAATCGGCTTCGCGAGAATGGATGGCAACTGCCGCGACAGAAAGTTCAGGACGTACACGACGCACAGCATGGTTAGTGCGATCCAGGCGCGTCGTCCGGGCATGGCAGCTTCTGGCTTTGACAAGTGGCCGGCCTGCTCATGCGGTTCCATCGACGACGCGGACGTTTTCGTTACCATGCTTACCCTCTTCCCATCAAAGAACCTCAAACAATCCGGCCGCGCCCATGCCGCCACCTACGCACATGGTCACCACGACGTACCGGACGCCCCGTCGACGCCCTTCGATCAACGCATGCGCCACAAGACGATTCCCAGACATGCCGTAAGGATGACCGATGGAGATGGCGCCGCCGTCGACGTTGAAACGATCATTGGGAATCCCAAGCTGATCGCGGCAATAGACCACCTGGACCGCGAAAGCTTCGTTCAGTTCCCAGAGCCCGATGTCGTCCACTTTGAGATCGAAGCGTTTCAGGAGTTTGGGGACAGCAAGAGCCGGGCCGATACCCATCTCGTCTGGCTGTGTGCCAACAACGGCCATGCCACAGTAGCGGCCGAGTGGCTGGAGACCACGGGCAGCGGCAATGCCGGCTTCCATCACGACGCAGGCGGAGGCGCCATCGGATAGCTGGCTCGCATTGCCCGCAGTGATAAAGCCGTCCTGTCGCACTGGCTTGAGCGCGGAGAGGCCTTCCAAGGTGGTGTCAGGCCGGTTGCCTTCGTCGCGCGTTAGCACTACCTCCTGCATTGAGATCTCGCCGGTGGTCTTGTCGGTCACCGATTTCATCGTCTTAACGGTGATAATTTCCGCATCGAAGCGGCCGGCTGCCTGAGCTTCGGCCGTTCGGCGTTGCGACTGTAAGGCGTACTCATCCTGCCGCTCACGCGAAATGCTGTGGCGGCGCGCGACTACCTCGGCGGTGTCAATCATCGGCATGTAAATGCTGGGATGAAGCGCGAGAAGGTTCGGGTCGGGACCGACGCGAAGGTCGGCGGTCTGCACCATCGAAATGGAGTCCATGCCAGCAGCTACGACCACATCCATGCGGTCCATGACGACCTGCTTCGACGCCATAGAGATACTCATCAGACCCGACGAACACTGTCTGTCGACGGTTTGCCCGGCGACCGAGACCGGCAAACCCGCAGCCAGTGCAGCCGTGCGTCCGATCGTATGCTGGAGGCCCTGAGGCAGCGCCGATCCGACGATGCAATCCTCGATCTCATCCGGATCAACCTTCGCACGGGCGACGGCAGCGCGAATGGCATGAGCGGCCAGCGTGGGGGACGGGGTAGCGTTGAACGCACCCTTGTACGCGCGACCGATAGGAGTCCGCGCGACGGAAACAATGACGGCTTCCCGGCTCATGCTTCATACCCCTTGTCCGAGAGAACGTGGCCTGCCATCTTAACCTCATCCTCATCGCAGAAAGTCTTACGTTCGATGCCCGCGTCGCGAGCTAAACGTAGTTGCCGTCTATGCTGATCGCCTGCCCCGAAATATTCTGCCCAGCGGGTGAACATAGGAACAAACACATCAGCGCCACGTCGTCCGCGGTCACCATGCGTCCCAGGGAAATGCTTTTGAGGTACTCCGCCCGCATCGCGGTCTCATCGATGCCCTCCAGCTCGGCGCGAGCGCCGATGACACCGTCAATTCTTGGCCCTTCGACAATCCCAGGCAGCAAGGCGTTGACCCTGATGTTGTCAGGGCCGAGTTCGATGGCGAGCGATTTAGCGATTCCCACGATGGCCCATTTCGTCGCCACGTACGGTGTGCGCCACGGAATACCCAGCCGGCCAGCGATGGACGAGATGCAGATGATGTTAGCTGTCTTAGAATTCCGAAGCATCGGCACGGCATGGTGTAGACAACGATATTGCCCACTCAAATTGACTTCGATCGTTCGTGTCCACTCTTGTTCGGTGATCTTGTCCACTCCAGCCGTCGGACCCGCGATGCCCGCGCAATTGACCAGGACATCGAGACCGCCGAACTGGGCCCGTTGTGTCTCAAAGAGCGATACGACCTGGGCTTGATCGCCAACATCTGCATGGGTCGCGCGAGAGGAAGGGAAGCTCTGCTGGAATGTGGCGAGGGCTCCATCGTCGATATCGCAAATGTGAACCTCGGCGCCCGTTTCAGCGAACGCGGAGGCAATGCGGACTCCAATGCCGGAGGCACCTGCCGTCACCAATACTCGCAAACCCGGTGGGGGATGAAGTCGCTCCTGAAACGTCATTCCTTCACTCTCATTGCCTTTCTTTTCCGATTGCGGGATGGCGCCTGTAGCAGCTAGGTGAAATGGACATTGCCCGCGCCTTTCAGGTGAAGGATCTCCCTGACTTCCGCCGGTGTGGCGATCTCAAAGGACAGTTCTTCAAGAATCCGGCGTATCTTACTCACCAGCTCTGCATTGCTCTTTGCCTTTATCCCGGGACCGAGAAAAAGATTGTCCTCCAGCCCCACGCGCACATTGGCCCCCATGATGGCTCCCATGGTGACAAGGGCCATCTGATGGCGGCCTCCGCCCAGTACCGAAAGGTGGTAGGAGTCTCTTCCGAACAAGCGGTCTGCCGTGGAACGCATGATGAAGAGATTTTCAGGATCCGGACCGAGGCCTCCCAGAATGCCAAATACAGCCTGGATAAAAATTGGAGGCTTAATGATTTTGCGATCGATGAAGTAGGCGAGATTGTAAAGATGCCCGACGTCGTAGCACTCGAGTTCGAATCGGGTTCCGCTCTCTCCAAGATTGGCAAGAATGTATTCGATATCGGCGAAAGTATTCGAGAAGACAGCGCTCTTCATGCTCTCTATCTTGGGTTGCTCCCAGTCATAACGCCAGTCCGTGATGCGTTCGGCGACGGGATGGATAGAGAAGTTCATGGACCCCATATTCAGCGAACACATCTCAGGCTGGGCTCGCAGGGGGTAGGCGAGTCTTTCCTCGATCGTCATGTTCGTGCTGCCGCCGGTCGTAATATTGATGATCGCGTTTGTACGTTCTGCCAGCGAAGAGCAAATCTCACTGAAGAGCGCGGGATCTCCGGAAGGTTTACCATTCTCGGGATTCCGGGCATGGATATGGAGAATGGCCGCCCCTGCCTCGGCAGCTTCGACAGCACTGTCAACGATTTGGGACGGGGTGAAGGGAAGATACTCCGACATGGTCGGAGTATGGACAGAACCGGTCACAGCACAGCTGAGAATGATCTTGCGTTTGTCTTTGGCCATCTTCGGTCTCGGTAGTTTCTTAACGGCACGATGATAAGAAGCATTCCACAACATAAGACAGGTGCGCAGCGGACATTTTCATGTCGTCTTCTGACACAGCCTGCCTTTGGAGGAGCTTTGCGATTGAACGCCGGTTTACTCCCTCCGTTCGTTCCGGCCCTACGGCAGTCCCGCCCTGGGAACATCGACATCGGTCATCCAAATTGCCGACCGATGTTTCGCGGATGCTTCGGCCTCATGGAACGTAGGGGCGACACAGGCGAACAGTGTTCGGCCATTCTCTCCACCGAGCATGCAGGCGAAGACAGACATTCCATCGGTCCCGATTTCTTCCAGGATGTTTCCGCCTTCAGCGACGCGGAGCAGCCTGCCTCCTTTGGCGTCGGCCACCCAAACTGCGCCTTCCGCGTCGAGGCAGATTCCATCCGGCGCAACGGCCACTTCATTGAGGGCCTGAGGGACGACATCTGCTCGCGGCGGATCGCCGAATGCCGCCCAGGTCCTGCGCTCACCCAGCCCACCGGAATCGACATCAAAAGCACTTAGGCGATTCATGAATGTCTCGGCAACGATCAATGTGCGGCCGTTCGGAGTCAGAGCCATCCCGTTGGGAAAACCAAGTCCGACCGCTGCAACTGTGGCACAACCGTTTAGATCGACGCGGATCAGGTTTGTAGTGGTGACTCTGGCGCCACCCATCAGATCAAATCCGTAATTCCCAACCCAGCTTCGCCCCTGCTGATCAACAAGCATGTCATTCAAATGCCAAGGGGCGAGGCTGGACAGATCGGCATGCTCGACGAGAGAAAAATCAGGCGTAAGACGCATGATCTTCCGGTCGCGCATGGATGCAATCAGCATCTGGCCGTTGGGCAGAAAGCCCAATCCGGAAGGCCGCCCCGGCACTTCAACTACTGTCTGCATCGTGCCATCCAGCGCAACCGCCAGCACCCGTTGAGTGTAAAAGTCCGAGAAGAATAGCCTTTCATCGTGCCAGCGCGGGCACTCCGCGAACGACAGACCGCTGATCAGGGCTCCAAACCTCGCCATGCTTTTCCTCTGTGAGATCGAAGCGCACGACTGACGACTTGCGGTCAGGAACGATAATGGGCGGGCGTACTGCCGGTCCATCTACGGAACGCATGACGAAAGTTCGCAGCGTCGCTGAATCCAACGAGCTCAGATATATCTTCAATACTCAAGTTCGTCGAACGAAGGTACTCGCTCGCGAGCGTCCAGCGGACGTCATCAAGAATATGTGTAAAAGAAGTGCCCTCGGCGCTGAGCTTCCGGTTGAGCGTGCGCACAGTTGTACCAATTTGCCGAGCGACGACTTCCATGCTCGGTGAATGGCCAGGTGTAGACGCGATGACTTGATAGACCTCACCGGCGACACCGCTCGACGTTTTTACCTCACCGAGAATACGGTCGCACGTCTCCTGCAGGATCTTCGAGGTGAGCCGGTGCGCCATTCGCGGCCTCTCAGAAAGGATCGATTTCGGGTAGACGAGTTCAGACATCGGCTGACCGAAACGTACCTGACAACCGAGATAGCGTTCGTAGAGATGGGTGTGCTGGGGGGCAGAGTACGAAAGCGTGGCGCGAACAGGAAGGTAGGAGCCGGTTTCCACGACGGCTTTCAGATGCGTCGAGAGTTGGGCCAGTTGTTGCTCCATAAGAAAACGCAGCAATGAGTCCGGATGTGTGAACGCTGGATTCATTGGGAAAATCCAGGAAGCGAAGTCTCCCTCTTCGCGCCATGACACGGAAAGAAGTGGTGTCGCCAGCCGGTGATATTTGATGGCCAATTGAAAATAATCCCGAATGGTGGGACTGCAAACCAAGGCGAAACCGTACATTCCGTATGCAGACAACGGAATTCTGCTGCCAGTAAGAAACGGAGTCTCCGGCGTCTTCGAAAGCTGGAGCGCATTTCGGCAAGCCGTAATGTACTGACGAACGGAGGTGCGGGTGTCAGGATCCGCAAGATTCTCGGGCGAAAGCCCAGTGCCAGACAGACTTGCTTCGGGAGCAATCCCCTGTTCCCCGAGGACCTCGACAAGTGCTCCTATCTTGTACGGGGCGTAGCGCTTTTCGTTCCAAAGAGGCAATTCCATGGTGCAAGGCCTGTCCTAAAAGAACACTGTTATGTCCGAATCTAACCTGTGCAGGGCAATTGTGCATCATTACCGTTGATTGATCAAGTTGGACCGAGAACTTGCTGCGTCCAGACAGTCGAGGTTCTCGCGTGGCCTCAATCAAGGTTCAGAGGCTCGCTGTCTTGGTCAAGGAGTGCGCTCAACATGCCGGAACAGGATGAAGTATCGATGGAGATGCCGTTCACACTTGACGGCAAAACCGCGATCGTTACAGGAGGCGGCCGAGGGATCGGAAAGGCTATCGTGCAGCGCCTCGTATCAGCCGGAGCGAATGCGGTGGTATGCGATTTGGATCAAGGGTCATTGCAGGATACGAAGGCATCGGTCCGGAACTCCGAGCGTGTCGCAATAGTCTGTGGCGACCTGATGGAGCCTGAAGTTCCGCAACAGATTGTGGACGCCGCGCTCGCGACCTTCGGCTCGATCGACATTGTCGTCAATTGCGCTGGCTTCAGTTGGGACGGCGTCATCCAGAAGACGACGGACGAACAGTTTCAGGCGATGTTAAATATCCACATCATGGCGCCGTTTCGTTTGTTGCGGGCTGCTTCCGGCTATCTTCGCGACACCGCCAAAAAGGAGATAGCCGACGGTCGGCGGGTGATGCGCAAAGTAGTGAACATCACGTCCATCTCGGGTACTGATGGGAATGCCGGGCAAACGGGTTATGCCGCGGGCAAGGCCGGTGTCATAGGGCTGACGAAGACCCTCGCGAAGGAATGGGGGCGGTACAACGTCAACGTGAATGCGGTGGGCTTTGGTCTGATCGAGACTCGCATGATCCAACCACTGAAGCCGGGTGGCGAAATCAACGTAAGAGGGAAAGACATTCCGATCGGTGTTCAACCCGCGCTACTCGACTCTCTCGTAACGGAGTGCCCGCTGGGACGCACTGGTTCTCCGCAAGAGGCAGCCGGTGCAGTGCTCTTCTTCTGCTCGCCTCTCTCCGACTATGTCACTGGTGAAGTACTGATCTGCAGCGGTGGGTTTCATTTCTGATGTGCTGCACCTAGCAGTGCTGCAACCAATGAGAAGAGGCATATGAACAAGCTGCTCGGGTCAGCGGAAGAGGCGCTTCGCGGGATAGCGCGGGACGGCATGCTCGTCGCCGTGGGCGGCTTCGGGCTGTGCGGCATTCCAGAGAAATTGATTGAGGCGTTGCACCATACAGGCGTGCGCAATTTGACCGTCGCCAGCAACAACGCCGGCGTGGACGGATGGGGACTGGGCGTGCTCCTCGAAGCCAGGCAGGTCAGGAAGATGATTTCCAGCTACGTAGGCGAGAATGCCGAGTTTGAACGACAGTTCCTTCAGGGTGAGTTGGAAGTGGAGTTTGCTCCGCAAGGCACACTGGCCGAGCGCATGCGGGCGGGAGGCGCAGGGATCCCGGGGTTCTATACGCGTACCGGCGTGGGCACTGTCGTCGCCGAAGGCAAGCCAAGCGCAACGTTCGATGGCGAAGAGTACATCCTGGAGCGCGGGCTCCGAGCCGATCTTTCGCTTGTCAAAGCATGGAAGGCGGACACGCACGGTAACCTGGTCTTCCGGCGAACCGCACGCAACTTCAATCCGGTTGCTGCCACCTGCGGGCGCGTTACCGTCGCGGAAGCGGAGATCATCGTCGACCCCGGCGAACTCGATCCCGACGAGATTCACACACCAGGAATCTATGTGCATCGCATGGTCCACAACCCCGCGCCGGAGCGCCGCATCGAGCGCAGAACCACGAGGGGGGAGTAGACCGTGCCCTGGACAAGAAACGAAATGGCAGCACGCGCTGCAAGCGAGTTGCGCGACGGGTTTTACGTCAACCTCGGCATCGGCATGCCGACGCTCGTTGCCAATTACATACGACCCGGCATCACCGTCGTGCTGCAGTCGGAAAACGGCCTATTGGGCATGGGTCCGTTCCCGCTGGAGAGCGAGGTAGATCCGGACCTCATCAACGCTGGCAAGGAGACAATCACATTCGCGCCGGGTGCTTCCTGCTTTTCAAGCGCTGAATCTTTTGCGATGATTCGCGGCGGCCACATCGACCTGGCGATCCTTGGTGCGATGGAGGTTTCGCAAACTGGCGATCTCGCTAACTGGATGATTCCGGGCAAGCGCGTCAAAGGCATGGGCGGAGCGATGGACCTCGTCGCTGGTGTGAACCGCGTGCTAGTGATGATGGAGCATACCGCGACGGACGGCAAGCCGAAATTGCTTCAACGCTGCGCGCTTCCACTCACAGGCAAAGGCGTGGTGAAGCGCATCATCACCGACCTCGCGGTTTTGGACGTGACGAGTGAGGGTTTTGTTGTCCGCGAACTGGCTCCCGGAGTGGCTCAACAGCAAGTCGTCGAACGCACCGCGGCACCTGTTCGGTTCGAATTCGCAAAGGGGACAGATTGATGAAATTCCTCATCCTCGGCGCGCGTCGCACGCCCATCGGCTCCTTCCTCGGAGCGTTCAAAGATCTTCCCGCTGTCGAACTCGGCATGGCTGCAGCCGCTCCGCTGCTTGAAGGAATGCAAGGCAACGACTTCGCTGACGTGATCGTCGGAAACGTGTTGCAAGCCGGGCAGGGGATGAATGTAGCGAGGCAGATCGCTCTGCGTTCAGGACTGCCGCAAAGTGTTTCAGGACAAACCGTCAATCGTGTGTGCGGCAGCGGCATGCAGGCGCTCGTCAGCGCGATCCAGGGTATCGCTGCCGGCGACGGGCAGCTCTACCTGGCAGGCGGCACAGAGAACATGTCGCGAGCTCCATTTCTTTCGTTCGACATGCGAGTGGGCCGCAAGATGGGCGACTCTACGCTGTTGGACAGCTTAATCAAGGACGGCCTCACCGACCCGACCCACGGCTGCCACATGGGTATCACCGCGGAAAACATCGCGGAACGTTGGGGTATCACGCGCGAAGAGCAGGACGCCTTCGCCCTGGAAAGTCATCGTCGTGCCACAGCCGCAATCGAAGCAAAGACATTTGCCGATGAAATCATTCATGTGGACGTTCCGGGTCGCAAGGGAACTGTTCGGATCGAGGACGACGAAAGCATCCGGCCGGACACCAGCCTGGAAGCGCTGGGGAAACTCAAGCCGGTGTTCAAACGCGACGGTGGCACCGTCACCGCAGGCAATGCCAGCGGGCTGAACGACGGTGCTGCCATGCTGACCATCGGAAGCGAAGAGTATGCGACGGCGCACGGGCTAGCCCCGCTGGCGGAAATTGTGAGTTACGCAACCATTGGTGTCGACCCCGCATTCATGGGCATCGGGCCAGCCGCCGCCGTACCTCTCGCTCTGAAGCGGGCTGGCCTTCAGGCGCAGGATATCGATCTTTTCGAGTTGAATGAAGCCTTCGCCGCGCAATCGCTGGCGGTGGTGCGCGACCTCGGCATCAGTGTGGAGCGAGTAAACGTCTCGGGCGGCGCCATCGCTTTGGGTCACCCCATCGGCGCTTCTGGCGCGCGCGTCGTCGTGACGCTGGCCCACGCGCTGCGGCGTCGGAACGAGGAGCTGGGGGTTGCCAGCCTGTGCATCGGCGGCGGCATGGGTATCGCTATGGTGCTCCGCTCCATCTAGACTAGTCGCGGGTGGCCATGATGGGAGACGTTCATCACTCCATGAAGAAGACGGGTACTGCCAAGCAGCCGCGAATCAAGGAAACGGCGCAGGCTGCACGCAATGCAAGCTGGCTGACCGAGCTGGATGGTCTGCTTAGAAAACGGCAGGTGGGGAAGGGCTTCGCTCTTCTGGACGAGACAGAACCGCTCTGGGCTGCTCTGGATGTACCGCATCGTTCCAAAGCAGAGTTTCTCCTCATGCTCGCGCAATGGGTCGATGTCGGATATCGCGACGCGCTGCTCCTCCGCCGGATGCTGGACTTGCTCAGCCCTGAGGCCCGCTTGTGTTTGAACGTGATCGACTACGTTCGCCTGCGCCTGGCCGAGGCGTTCTACATGCTCGCGGTGGACAAAACACCCGAAGCCATCGCGACTCTCGAGACCATCCTGCGTTTGGACACGGAGCTGCTTGACGCGGAGATGAAGTTGCTCGCGCATCTCTGGAAAGCGAGAGCGTACCGCAAGCACGCGGAATACAACGCCGCATTGAAAGATATTCTTGCCGCGCTCGAGGTCGCTTCAACTCTTCCTGAATCAGACGTTATTCGCGCTGTACTGCAAGTGCAGCAAGGATGGATTGTCTTCCAGTGCGGCGATGTGGCTGGCGCCCTCAAGGTCTTTGACGATGCCGAGGGTGTGCTCAAGGGTACGGACCACTGGATAGCGCTCGGCAACATCGCGTCAGCACGGGGCAGGATCGTTCGCCGCAAGGGGGACTACGCCCGTGCGCTCGAGCATTTCGATTGCTCCGTGAAGCTTTATGAAGCGCGCCATCCGCAGCATCAGAACCTGGCGCGCGCCGTGACGAACCTGGCCTTCGTCAAACGGCTGCTCGCCCTGCAAATCAAGCGACACATTGACGCGTCTGTCACGCGGCGAAATTCGACCTCTGCTGGTCAGTCGCCCAGCAAAGGCAACCTTCGCGCGCTTCATCAGCAATATCAGCAGCTTTATCGAAGCGCCATCGCGGAACTCGAACACGCCGAATCCATCTGCGTTCTTCACGATCACCCTGGCGGGCTTGCCGCCGCCGTGTTGAACGCCGGCTACCTTCACCTCGATGTGGGAGAGCTCGATCTGGCCGAGCAACAGGCGCAGAAGGCCTACGCGATCGGTCAATCCTCGCAGGCCGCTGTGTTGATGGCTCGATGCAAAATCCTGCTCGGCTTGATCGATAACGCGCGAGTTGAGGAGTTGCTCGGCCACCCCGCGGAAGCGCCGCTGCTTGCACAGCGCGCAAAGCAGCAGTGCATGGATGCGGTTGCGCTAGCCCAAAGCACGCAGAACAAACGCCTCCTCATCAACGCGCATTTGGCTCTGGGGGAAGTCGCTGTCAACGGCTTCTTCAAGGACTACGAGCTAGCCCGGCGGTGCGTCGACACGGCTTCGCGCATGATCGATCCGCAGGAAGCGGACTACGTCGTCGATGAACTCAACCTGCTTAAAGGCAAGTTGCTGCGCATGGCCGGCATCGACGACAAGTTGCGGGCGTGGTCGCAGGGCATTGTCGACGACAAGAGCTTGCAGCAAATTATGACGGAGTTCGCCGAACTTGTGGTGACGAAGATCTGGTTGCGTGAAGGTCGCCGTACTGCGCACGTTGCGGCGCTGCTCACAACGTCCCCCAAGAAGGTGCGCCGGCTCGTGCGGCACGCTACGGAATAACCGAGCCCACGGGACGAGTTGTACCCAGGGACGAATCGTTCTACCTCTCCTTGCCCGGTTGCATTGCGTGGGCTGTACTGAAGCAGCAACGCAAATCAGTATCGGGAGAAAAGAGATGAACAAGCAACAAGCTATAGCAGAGATTGAGAGAGGCTGGTCAGCTTCACGCTGGTCCGGCGTGGAACGAACCTACACCGCGGAAGACGTGTACAGAATTCGGGGCTCGGTCCGGGTGGAGCACTCTCTCGCACGCCGAGGCGCGGAAAAGCTCTGGGAACTGCTCCACACGAATGCTCACATCGCGGCTCTAGGCGCGCTCACCGGCAATCAGGCTGTGCAAATGGCGCAAGCGGGGCTGAAGGCCATTTACCTGAGTGGCTGGCAGGTTGCAGCGGACGCGAACACCGGCGGGCAAATGTATCCTGACCAGAGCCTTTACCCGGCCAACAGCGTGCCGCAGGTGGTCCGCGGAATCAACAATGCTCTGCTGCGCGCCGATCAAGTAGCGCACAGCGAAGGTGGCAAGAGTGTCGACTGGATGCTGCCGATCGTGGCTGACGCGGAGGCAGGGTTTGGCGGCACGCTGAACGCGTTCGAGCTGATGAAAGCGATGATCGAAGCGGGAGCAGCGGGTGTTCACTTCGAAGACCAGTTGTCCTCCGCCAAGAAATGTGGCCACATGGGCGGCAAGGTACTGGTGCCCACACGAGAGGCGATTCAGAAACTCGCGGCGGCTCGCCTGGCTGCCGACGTGCTGGGTGTGCCCACCATCCTGATCGCGCGTACCGATGCCAATGGCGCACAGCTTCTGACCAGTGACTGTGATCCCGCCGATGCGCCGTTCATCACGGGCGAAAGGACTGTCGAAGGCTTTTGCCGAATTCGCGGCGGCTTGGACATTGCGATCGCTCGTGGTCTGGCCTATGCGCCGCACTGCGATCTGATTTGGTGTGAGACTTCCGAGCCGAGCTTCGCCGAGGCGGAGCGTTTTGCCGAGGCCATTCACGCCAAATATCCTGGCAAGCTGCTCGCGTACAACTGTTCGCCCTCTTTCAACTGGAAGCAGAAACTCGGGGATTCAGAGATCGCGTCTTTCCAGGAGCGGCTGGGCAAGCTGGGTTACAAATTCCAGTTCGTGACACTGGCAGGCTTTCACGCACTCAACCTCTCGATGTTCGAGTTGGCCAAGGCGTATGGCGCGGAAGGCATGTTCGCTTATTCGAAGCTGCAGCAACGCGAGTTCGCCGTCAGCGACGCGGGGTACGGCGCGGTACGCCATCAGCGCTTTGTCGGCACCGGCTACTTTGACCTCGTGTCCACGACAATCTCTGGCGGCGAGACCTCAATCAACGCGATGGAAGGTTCTACCGAAGAAGAACAGTTCGAAGTGGAGACGGTAGGCCAGGGCTAATGCTTAAGCCTGACGATGGGAGATTCCCCCGGAGTCAATAATCCGAGTCACAGCCACCAGAACAGCTCCCAGGAAAAAATAGTCGCATAGCGTCGGCTTGTACCGCGCCGCAACCACCGAGCATAGAGGGAAGTGGTGGACGCGGTAGGGATCGAACCTACGACCAGTCGATTAAGAGTCGAATGCTCTACCAGCTGAGCTACGCGTCCAGGCCTTGAATCCTGCCCGGGGAGGGCAGGGAGTAGCTTGTTGCAGGCCACTCAAGGGTGTTGCGCGGAGGGTTCCGCACGAAGAGTAGTGTACCA
>JAZKBC010000063.1:33993-38290 GCA_040388825.1 Acidobacteriota bacterium
GAGGGAGTAGTGATCGGGGAGTAGGAAAACGCCACAGCCGCGAGGTGCTGTGGCGTTTTCCACCGTTCTTAGCCGACGAAGTCGACGTTGGCTTTCATTGGAATGACGCCGCGGTCGTAGCCCATGTCGAGCAGCTTGCGGATGGCTTCGCGGCCGTCATCGCCGTAGTTGATGGTGCGGTCGTTGACGTACATGCCGACGAAGCGGTTGGCGAGGTTGACGTCGAGGTCGCGGGCGAACTGCATTGCATACTCGAGCGCGGCTTCGCGGTGATCGAGCGCGTGCTGGATGCTGGCACGGAGAGCGTTGGTGGTGATGAGCTGGACGTCGTGGCCGAGCGAACGGAGGATGGCGTTGCCGCCAAGGGGCAACGGGAGGCCGGTCTGCTCTTTCCACCAAACGCCGAGATCGAGGATCTTGGTGAGTCCGTCGCGGCCATAGGTGAGCTGGCCTTCGTGGATGATGAGGCCGGCGTCGAACTCGCCGGAGACGACCGCGGGGATGATCTTGTCGAAGTCGACAGTGGTGGTTTCGATTTCGGGAGCGACGAGCTTGAGCGCGAGGTACGCGGTGGTGAGCGTGCCGGGGACGGCGATGCGCAGCTTCTTCATCTCGTCGAGCGTGTAGGGCTTGGCGGCGACGACCATGGGGCCGTAGTTCTCGCCGACCGATCCGCCGCAGGCCATGAGCGTGTAGTGCTCCTGCAGGTAGGGGTAGGCGTGGAAGCTGATCGCGGTGACATCGTAGAACTGCTCGTTGATGGCCTTGTGGTTGAGCGTTTCGATGTCGGTGAGGGTGTGGGTGAACTTGTAGCCGGGGACGCGGATCTTGTTGGTAGCGAGGCCGTAGAACATGAAGGCGTCGTCAGAGTCGGGGCTGTGGGCAATTTTGATTTCGCGGACTTCAGTTGCAGCTGTAGGCATTGGTTCCTTGTTCTTGCGTATTGACTGGGGAAAAGAGCGAGTGAATCAGTGGAAGTTTAGGCGCGGCCTGAAGCTTGATTATGACGGCCGCGAGTGAGCGTGCTGTAAATGCCCGCGGCTGCCAATACTTTGATGGCTTCACCCGGGAGAAAGGGTGCAACGGATCCGAGCCAAATCGTATGGAGTGAAGCGGCCTGGAGCAAGGTGTGCGTGTAGTGCGAGAACCAGGCGGCTCCGCAGAGGAAGAGGAAGGCGACAGCGGCGGAACAGCCGGCGAGAGCGGCGGGGAAGCTGGAGGTGCGGCGGACGAGCATGCGGGTGAGGCCTCCGGCGATGGCGGCGACGAAGGGGTAGGCCATGAGGTACCCGCCGGTGGGGCCGAGGAGTTGCGCGATGCCACCGGGGCCGGTGTGGCTGAAGACGGGAAGGCCGCAGAGGCCTTCGGCGAGGTAGGCGAGCAGGATGAAGAAGCCGTCGATGGGGCCAAAGGCGAGGCCGACGCCCAGCACAGCTAGTGGCGTGAGGATGAACGGCACCGGGGTGAAGGGCAGAGGGAAAACCACGTGCGCGGAAGCAGCGACGACAGCGGTTGCGGCGAGGCCGAGCGTAAGGCGTCCCGGGATGGAGCGGCTGAAGCCTTGGAGGGATGCGGCGGGAGCGGAGGATGTCGAGATGGTCTGCATGGTGGTTCCTCGTGGATTGACGGGTACGGCTTAGTGGCGGATCAGGCTGTCTTGTGACGTTCCTTGATGGCTTTGATGTCGCGCTTGCGTGCGCGAGCGGCTTCGGGGTCGGTGATGTCGCCCATGTCCTTGTTAAAGTAGGTCCAGTCGGACCGTTCCGCGGGCGGCGGCATGGTAGCGATGGGAATTCGGGTGGAACTGCTGCGGATGGAGTTTGCAGGCGGGTCGGAGGCGAGCCTTGCGGCGATTGCGGCGAGCGAGGCGGAGTCGTCGATCGCGGCTTCGGTCTGGTCGGAGGCTGGGACTGCTTCTGCTGTCATGGCTGCGGACTCGGCCTGGGCATCGTCGGCGGGAGGCTGGGTTACAGCGCGGGTGGCGACTTCGAGAGCGGCGGCGATGGCTAGTGTTTCAGGCTCGAGCATCGAGGGTGATGCGGGGAATCCAGCAGCGAGCGAGGCGCTGATGGTGGCTGCGGCATCGGGGACGGGCGGCGCAGCAGGGACGGGCGGCGCAGCAGGGACAGGAGGAGCTTCCCACTCGGTGATCTCGCGCGAGGTTTTTCGGAAGGGTGAGAGCTCGTTGAAGCTGACTTGCGAGGTGGATTGCTCGGCGGCGAGGTGTGCGCTCTCTTCGAGCAGCCGGCGACGGCGACGCCGAGAGCGGAGCACGTGCTGCACGATGGCTGCTGAGGCCCAGAGCAGGGCTGCCAGTGCAAGAACCGAGATGGCGAATAGGAACCGCATGGGAGCCTCGGTAAGGATAACAAAGCGAGTGCTGCGGAAGCGCGCCGATGCACAAGGGTTGGAGCACTTCGGTGGCGTTCTACGGGTTGTATGGGGAAATGGCCTGTCTGCAAGCTTGATTCCTCCACAAATTGCGTAGAAGGATTGGCTCGTAGCTGGACGATACTTGTTGTTGACGTGAACAGATGAGGGCTCCGGAGTTGGTGACGCGGCAACAAACATCGAGCGCAAGGAAGGTGCAGCGGAGAGTGCCAGCCGCGGGCCTGTCTCCGCGTGAACGCTATCGCAAGTGGCAGCGGCGAATCGCGACGGTGGTGCTGAGTACGCTGGCGCTGGTGATGGCGTACGGTGTGGTGTTTGGGCACGATGGGCTGACCGCATATGCGCACAAGCGTGGTCAGGAGCATTCGCTGCAGCAGCAGTTGGATGAGTTGCAAAAAGAGAATGACCGCCTGAGCGTGCACGTGGAGCAGCTGCAGAGCGACCCCGATGCGATTGCACGCACGGCTCACCAGGAGCTGCATTACACGCGGCCGGGCGAGGTGATCTATTCGATCTCGCCGAAGCCTGTGGCGAGCGATGCAACGCCGACGGCGTCCCACCCGTAAAGACCCGCAAATTGTGTTGGTGATGACCTGGGACGAGCCCGGGCAGGCTCGCTGCGATGCTATGGTGAAGTTGCTGCAAAGTTAGGGCAGCGGGAGGCAGTTTGCCAGGCACGTGGCAGGAGTCGAGGTTGTGGGCATCGCTGGTTGCGGTCGTCGGTGTGCAGTTGCTGGCAGCCGTGGCGGTGGGCTCGCTGCATCGTTTTGACAAGCTGCTGAAGCGCACGCTTCCTTATGTGGTGAGCGTTGCGGTGGGCGTGTTGCTCGCGACGGGAATGGCGCATCTGCTGCCTGAAGCGGTGGAGGCTCTGGGCAATGGTGTTGGTGTTTGGCTGACTGTCGTGTTGACGATGCTGGTGTTGTACGGATTTGAGCGAGTGTTTCATCTTGTAAGCGGCGTGAATGCGGAGCCGCTGCAGGAGTTCGAACCGGAGCATCATGATTGCGAGGCGCTGCATGGGGGGCATGGGCACTCGCATGGGGCTTCTAAGCCGGCTACGCTGCTGCTGGGGGCGGTGACGCATAGCCTGGTGGATGGAACGAGTGTGGCCGCGGCGTTTGCCGTGGATGCTCGGGTGGGTTGGGTGACGGCGCTGGCGGTGGGACTGCACGAGATTCCGCATCGGTTGGGGGACTTTGCCCTGCTGGTACACATGGGCGTGAAACGCGGGCGCGCTGCGGTGCTGGCGGTTGCGGCGGGGATGTCGAGCTTGCTGGGGTGGGCGATTGTGGCGATGCTGGGAGAGCATGGTGGACGTGAGGTGGCCTGGTTGCTTCCGGTGAGTGCGGGGAGCTTTCTGTATATCTCGCTGGTGGATCTGCTGCCGGAGTTGGGCAGTGAGCGGAAGCCGGTGAAGGTGGTGTTGCAGTTGGTATGTCTGGCCTTTGGTGTGGCACTCGCGATAGGCTTGACGCGAATCCCTGGAGCGTAAAGAGAGAGCATGAGAATCGGCATTGATTTGGGCGGCACGAAGATTGAAGCGATTGGTTTGGACTCGAGGGGCCGGGAACTGAAGCGGGTTCGGGTGGCTACACCGCGGGGGGATTATGACGGCACCGTGGCGGCGGTGAAGGGTTTGGTGGAGCAGGTTGAGGCGGAGACGCATCGCGTGGGAAGCGTTGGTGTGGGGATTCCGGGGACGATTGTGCGGTCGACGGGGCTGGTGAAGAATGCCAACTCGATCTGGCTGAATGGGCGGCCTTTTGAGCGGGATTTGAGTGAGGCGTTGTCGCGTGAAGTTCGGTGCGCGAATGATGCGAATTGTTTTGCGGTGAGTGAGGCTACGGATGGGGCTGCCAAGGGTTTCGGTGTCGTTTTTGGGGTGATTATGGGGACCGGGTGT
>JAZKBC010000064.1:0-9870 GCA_040388825.1 Acidobacteriota bacterium
GTGCCGGTGGCGTAGGGGGCCTTCGTGGTGACGACGCCTTCGCCTTCGTTGAACTGTATCTCGTGCAGCTTGTGGTACAAGCCGTCCGGGCGTTGCAGCAATTCCTCGTGGGTTCCTGACTCCACGATGCCGCCTTCATCGACCACAAAGATGCAGGCGGCGCGCCGGATCGTGGATAACCGGTGCGCGATCACAACGGAGGTCTTGCCTTCCATTAGCCGGTCGAGCGCCTCGAATACGAGGCTTTCCGAAGCAGCGTCGAGGCCGGAGGTTGGCTCGTCGAGCACGAGAATCGGTGTCTTGCGCACAATCGCGCGAGCAATCGCGATTCTCTGTTGCTGACCGCCCGACAGGTTCACTCCGCGTTCGCCGACCATCGTTCCGAACTTCTGCGGAAGCTTCTCGATGAACTCCATTGCGTTGGCCGTTTCCGCGGCCTGCACAATCTCTGCTTCTGACGCATCCGGCCTTCCGTAGGCGATGTTGTCCCAGATCGTTCCGCTGAACAGCACCGTTCCCTGCAGGACGAAACTCATCTGATCGCGCAGGGACTTCTGCGTGAACTTCTTGATGTCCGTGTTGTCGATTTTGACGACGCCCGAGCTGGGATCGTAGAACCGCGCCATCAGGTTGACAATCGTGGTCTTGCCGGACCCAGTTGGGCCCACCAGCGCGACCATCGTTCCGGGTTCAACGTGGAGATTCACGTCTTTCAGAATTTGCTCGTTTTCCTTGTAGCAGAAGTTGATGTTCTCCATGTCGATCTTGCCGTGCAGCGGTGGCGCGGGCCGTGAGCCGGGTTCGTCGTGGATCTCCTCATCGCTCTTCACGATCTCCTGGATGCGATCGAAGCCGACCTCGGCCTTCGAGTAGGCGTCCATGGTCTTCGAGATCTCCTGCATCGGCTTGTACATCTTGCCGAGATAGAACACGAACACGACCATGGAACCCGGCGACAGCCCGCCCTTGATCGCCATCTGTGCTCCGAACCAGAGCACGGCGCACGTTCCAGCTGCAACGATGATGTTGACCAGCGGCACGAGCTTTGCCTTGAGCGCGCGGGCCTTTAGCGCGGCTTCAACCGCTTCCAGGCTCTCGCCTTCGAATCTGTGTGTCTCGTACTCCTCGCGCGCGAATGCTTTCACCACCCGCATGGAAGAGATGACCTCTTCCACCACCGAGATCATTTTGCCTTCTTTCTTCCGCACCTCGCGCGATGCCGACTTCACGCGCCGCGTATAGGTGTAGACCACGAAAAAGAGCAGTGGAACAACGGCGAGCGCAATGAATGTGAACTGCCAGTTGATATAAAACATCACGCCAATCATGCCCACCAGCGTGACGATATTCACCAGGATTCCCAGCAGGCCGGAGACGATGAAGGTCTGAATGGAGTCGATATCGCTGGTCACGCGGCTGATCAAGTCGCCCGTCGGTTGCTGGTCGTGGAACGCCAGCGACAGCCTTTGGACCTGGGTATAGATCGTTCTGCGCAGGTCATGCGTGACCCATTGGCCAACGCTGGTTGTGAGGTACTTTTCCGCATACGTGCAGACGGCGTCCAGTATCGCTATGAGCAGTACTGAAGCGCAGGCGAACATCAGCACGCCCCGGGTTGTCGTCCCCACGGTGCTCCGAATCAGGTGATTGAGCCAGCCATGGCCCGATTTTCCCCGCAGCACATTGTCCAGGACAATTTTGAGAGGCCACGGCTCGAGCAGGTCCGCAACGCTCTCGCCTGCGATCGCCAGCAAGCCCAGCCACAGTTGGCGGCGGTACGGATGCAGGAGCTTGAGGATGCTCAGTCCACGTTTGGTTCCGGCTGGTTCGTTCGGCATGGTTACTTCGATGCGAACGAGGCGTGAGCCGTCGACGAAATTTCCGAATTGTCGCCCTGCACCGCCAGACACGCTGCTAAGGCGGAGCAGCCAAGGCCTAGCGCCGCCTCTCGGGTTCGGGGCTCACGGCCTGGCTGCAGTGACCGGCTGCGTCGCAGGCACGGACGCCGAAGAAGACATTGTCCTTGGAGATGGGGAGCGTGACAGAAAGTTGAGTTGGCGAAGCGCCATATTTCGCGGCATCGGTGGCGAACTGCCAGTTGCTGTTTACGGTTTCACGCCAGACGATCTGGTAGTGGGCGACGGCGCCAGAGGTCGTCGGACTGTCCCAGTGGATCGTCGAGTTGTTGTCGAGGTTTGAGGTGACGATACGGACGTTTTGCGGTACTCCGGGTGATGAGGCCAAGGTGGCCAGAGTGGCCATGTTAAGCCTCGCAACCTGTGCGATGTATTGAAAATCGTCGAACTTGAGCAGGTCGCCGTACTCGATGCCGTTTTCCGTACGGACATTCTGGTGCTGGTGGTTGAAGTTTTCGCGCCATTCCGTGAAACGAACGGCGGGGAAGCCCTCGGCACTGAAGGATTCATGATCGCCGCCGCGCAGATAGCGGTCGAGGCGAAGCTCCATGATGGCCTGGAGAGGCTTTGGCGTGGGCCCGGCGTTGGTCTTATGGGAGGCGAAGTAGGTTCGGTCAACGGCCAGGACTTCGCGGGCAAGCTCGCGTGAAGGTGTGTCGTTGTCCATGCCCAACGTGAGCTGGCGGCGGATGGCTTCGATGGGAGCGGAGGGGAGAATGCCCTGCGAGAAGACACGAACGAGCGTCTTATTCTGTAGCGTGTCGCCGGGCGTGGTGTCGCCGCCAACGATGTCGTTGTTGAGTACGCCCTCGAGTTGCCAGCCCTCTTGTTTGGCGAGTTCGGCGAGGTGATGGCTGCCGTTGAGGCCTTGCTCCTCTCCGGCGAAGCAGACGAAGACGATTGTGGCCGGAAACTGATGCTGGCTGAGAACGCGAGCGGACTCGAGGCTGACGGCGGTGCCGCTCGAGTCGTCGTTCGCGCCGGGAGCGAAGGCGTGCGTCTCCATCACGTTGGTTACGCGAGTGTCGTAGTGCCCGGTAACGAGGTACATGCGTTTGGACTGAGCCGGATCCGAGCCGTGCAGGATTGCGTACACGTTGCGGATGGGCGTCGGCTTAACGATGCGGCGGCCATAGGCGGCGTTGGTAGCTGCCGGTGGCTCGACGAAATCGTCCACTTTGACTTCGAGGCAGCCACCACAGGCCTGGCTATAGGTCTCGAACTGCGCTTTGATCCAGTCCGCTGCCGCTAGTACTCCCGTGCCGGCGGCGAGATCTGTTTCGGTGCTGGAGATGGTGTCGCGGTTGTTGAAGGCGACCAGGTGCTCTATGTTGGCTCGGATCTTTGCCGCCGAGACCTGGTCGACGTCTGCGGCGATGCGGTGGTCGAGGGAATCCATCGGCAGCGGCTTTCCAGCCGCCTTAAAGTCGGGAACGTGGCTGCCTGCAGGGCGGGACTGAGCTAGCATCAGCGATGCCAGTGAGGCGGAAATCAGTAAGAGAGCCGGACGCTGGAAGCGGCGTATCAATGAGAAAACAGGGAACATAAGTCGAACCTTTCGAGCGAATCGGTCTGTGTTTCAGGGGAGCGGTCGGCGACTTCAGCGGCCGGTCGTGGCTTGTTCAGCTGATCGGCTGCGGGACGGTCGCAACAAAACTCAGACAAAAACAGGGTTGCGGCGAATCTGATATCTGATATCTTATGCCAATCCTGTCCTAAGATTTACGGTCTTTTCATCGGAACGTCTTCACTGCTTACCTTTTGGAGGTCTTTGTGAAATCGCTCAAGCTCTTCTTCCTTGCAGGTCTACTGGCGATGTTTTCAGCGAGTTTATGGGGGCAGTCGCTCGCGACGCTCTCAGGAACGGTTACTGATCCGACAGGTGCTGTGGTGCCCAATGCACAGGTGAAGATTACCTCCCTGGCGACTGGAATCGACCGCACACTGGTGACGGACTCCGCCGGCTTGTATGTTGCACCTGCGTTGCAGCCCGGAGATTATTCCGTCCAGGCGAAAGCGGCCGGATTCAGCATGTATACGGTGAACAAGGTGACGCTGAACGTGGACAAGAAGGTCACGGTGAACCTGCCGCTGGCGATTGAGTCCGCCGGAGCAACGGTGCAGGTCGAAAGCACGGCATCGCAGATTGAGACCAGCACGATCACCGTGGGTCAGGTCATCGACCGCGCAACGGTGCAGGAGCTTCCGCTGAACGGTCGCCACTTCCTGGACCTGACGGTGCTGACGCCCGGCGGCGTGGTTGCGCCCACCACCGGAAGTCTCACTGCGGCAAGCCGCGGTCTGGGTGCGAACTCGTTCATTACAGCAGGGAACCGCGAAGACTCGGTGAACTTCCAGATCAACGGAATCAACCTGAACGACATCAGCCAGAATCAGATCACATTTCAGCCTTCCATCAGCACGACGTCCGAGTTCAAGATCGATAACCAGTCGTTCAGCGCGGAGTATGGGCGCAGCGATGGGTCGATTGTGACCGTCGCCACGCGTTCCGGAACGAACAAATTTCACGGCGAAGTGTTCGACTACTTCCGCAACGAAGCGCTGGATGCGCGGAACTACTTCAACCGCAGCTACAACCCTGCGACCGGCGTTGCGCTGGTTGGCAACACGGGAGCGAAGGCTCCGCTGAAGCGCAATAACTTTGGCGGATCGGTGGGCGGCCCGGTCTGGCGCGATCACACGTTCTTCTTCTTCAGCTATGAAGGCCTGCGGCAGCATCAGGGCATTCTGCAGAACAGCCCGGTCTTTACGACGCCCCAGCGCACGGCCTTGCTGGCGGCAGGCGGCGTCGCGGCAGCGTATGCGAATCTGGTTCCGCTCCCCAACAGTGGAACGAACTATGTCTCGTTCACGCCGGGGCCGGTGCAGATTGACCAGTACACGGGTGACGTGCTGCAACAGCTGGGGCCAGACGATTCGCTGCATGGCTTCTATGCCTTCCAGAAGGACGTGCGTTCGGAGCCCTCGCTGCAGGGAGACACCCTTCCCGGCTGGGGCGACCATCGCAGCGCGCACCGCCAGATTGGCACGCTGCAATATGTGCACATCTTCAGCCCGTCGATCACGAATGAAGCGCGGCTGGGTTTCAACCGTATCGCTATCGCGTTCAACCCTGCCAATACGCTGGATCCAACGAGCATCGGGCTGGGCGACGGATTGAGCGGCGCTGTTGGTATTCCGCAGACGACGATCACCGACGACAGCTTCACCATCGGCGGGCCTTCCGGCTTCCCGCAGGGCCGCGATACTACTACGGGTGTGCTGGCGGATACGGTGACGATGCTGAAGGGCAATCATCAGATCAAGTGGGGTGGCGAGTTCCGTCGCTATCTGCTCTATAGCTTCACGGGAAACATCGGCAGTATGAGCCTCAGCACCACGAACCTGCAAAACCAGGTGACACCGGTGTTCAGCATCCAGCCGAACATCATCGACTACCGCATCTATGCCGATGCGGCTGGGGGCTTTGTTCAGGACAACTACAAGGCTGCGCCTGGCCTGACGCTCGAAGCAGGACTGCGCTTCGAATGGAACGGAACGCCGCTTGAGGGCGAGAACCGCATTGCGATTTTCAACCCGACGAACGTGACGCTCACCCGAGCCGGAACCAACGGAATCGGAGCCAACGGGGCTTATAAGCAGAACTACAACTTCGAGCCGCGTCTGGGTTTTGCCTACGACATCTTCAACAACCAGAAGACGGTTGTGCGCGGATCGTATGCACTGCTGGTCGATCAGCCGGTCGCGGGCACGGTCACGGTTCTTACGGGCAATCCGCCGTTCACGACCGCGGTTTCTTATAGCAACAGCAACGCTCCGCAGCCACTGGCAACGATCTACAACTCGGCCAAGGCAGCTTCAGGCTTTGCGCTGGGCTGGGTGAATCCGAACTTCCGCAATGCCTACGTCGAGGACTTCAACTTCAACGTGCAGCAGGCGCTGCCGTGGTCGATGGTCGGCTCGATTGGGTTCTACGGCTCTGCGGGTCGCCATCTGCTGATCGTCACCAACCCCAATCAGGCAAGCGGAGTTCCGGGCAGCGCGCGCCCATTCAACACGCTCGCGTCCACCAGCCCCATTGCCCCCGGTGCGAGTATCGCTTCCAACATCAGCGAGCGGAACAGCATCGGCCACTCGAGCTACAACGCTATGTGGATGACATTGGGTAAAACGATGTCCAATGGGCTGCAGTTCAACGCGAACTATGAGTGGACTAAGTCTTTGGACATCAACTCGCTTGGTTCGCAGGGCGGCGCTGTGCTTCCAGACAGCACGAACCCCGCGGGAAACCTGGGGCTATCGGATTTCGACGTACGCCATCACTTTGCGGCGACGGCTATCTATGCACTGCCATTCAAGGGCAACCGCCTGGTGTCGGGCTATCGGCTGGAGAGCATCATCCAGTACCAGACGGGCAACCCGGTCAATGTTGTGGCATCGAGCGACGGCTACAACGGCAACAGCGGTCTGATTCGCCCAAACCTGCTGCAGCCCATACCGCGAAGCAAAGTGCAGGTGCCGGGTGCTTCTTATATTCAGTACTTCGGCAATACCGGCGGACTGAACTATGGCGGTTCGGTATGCGATCTGACCAACGTGACCTCGGCTTGCATTTATCAGGTCGTAGGTACGCAGGCGAGTGCGACGGCGGCCACCGCGCCGACCACCTACACGGGTCTCGGGAACGCCCAGCGCAATCCCGGAACCGGACCGGGTTTCGCGGATTTTGATCTCTCCGGAGAGAAGGAGACCAAGATCTTCGAGGGTCTTACTTTTACGCTGCGTGTGGATGCGTTCGACATTTTGAATCATCCGAACTTCGGATCACCGATAACCAACGTGCAGTCATCGAGCTTCGGCCAGATTTCGGCGACCCGTTTCGCGACCAGCGATGGCGGATCGTCGCGACAGCTGCAGCTCAGCGGAAAGTTTACGTTCTGATGAAAGAGTCCTTCGGCGTGCGCTCGGTCTTTCCACGATTGAGCGCACGCTGAGCGCTTCTAAACTGGTTCTGGCGACAACTTATTTCTGTTGATTCCCGAGCCCAGAAACAATGAACCCATCGTCATGTAGAATTCCGTCGTGCTCGACATTCTCGATAAACTCCCCAAGATTCCTAACCTCACCGAACTGGCTTATCTGAGCCTCAAGCAACGCATGTTGGATGGGTCGCTGTTGGAAGGCGCGCGCTTGACTGAGGAGTCACTGGCGTCGCAGCTGGGCATCAGCAAATCACCGGTGCGTGAGGCCCTGAATCGCCTCGAGTCCGAAGGCCTTGTCTGCATCCAGCCGCGTCGTGGCGCTTTCGTGCGCACGTTTTCCATTGATGAGACAAGGAACCTTTTCGATCTGCGCATCCTGCTCGAAGTCCACGCCGTGGGTATCGCCAAAGTGACGTCGATTCTGCTGGCTGATCTTCAGCAAAGCATCGACCGCTCGCGGATTTACCTTGAGGCAGGCGATAAGGTTGCGCACGTGGAAGAGGACATTCGCTTCCACAGCATGATCGCCTCCAGCACCGGAAACAGTGAGTTCTATTCGGTCTTTGAGAAAGTTCAGCACAAGACGATTCTGTCTCGCTCAAAGACTTATCACCTCGCCCCCACTCATGCCCCGGTGGGCCATCAGAAGATCTACGACGCCCTGAAGCGGGGCGACCGTGAAGAAGCTCAGCAGGCCATGGGAGACCACATTCGATTCCTGCGGGATTCGCTGCTCGAATTCCTTCACGAACGAGGGGAAGGGGCCATGCCGAGAGAGGAAACGCTGGCCGTACTTGGGCGCGGGTGATCGCACTGAGAAGCCTCGGTCCGCCTTCGTTGCTATCTTCTATTTGACGGCCACGCCGGCTCGGCGTTTTTGGGTTGCGTTGGCGAGTTCATGTAACAGCGTTGCCGTCTCTGGCCAGTCGATGCAGGCATCTGTGATGCTCTGGCCATAGACGGGCGCCTTGCCATCAACTAGAGATTGAGCGCCCGCAACCAGATTGCTCTCGATCATCACGCCCATGATGCGGCGCTCGCCGTTGGTAACCTGTTGTGACACGTCGCTGCAGACCGCGGCTTGTCGGCGATGATCCTTGCCGCTGTTGGCGTGGCTGCAGTCAATCATGATGCGGGGTTTGACGCCTGACTTTTCCATCTGCGCCGCAGTGGAGGCAACCGAGGCCGCGTCGTAGTTGGTCGCCTGGCGGCCGCCGCGAAGGATGACGTGGCAGTCCGGATTGCCAGAAGTTAGGAGAATGGCAGACTGCCCGCTTTCGGTGGTTCCGAGGAAGGTATGGGGATGCCCGGCGGAAAGGATCGCTTCAATCGCGATCTGAACGTTGCCGGACGTGCCATTCTTGAAGCCGACCGGGCAGGACAGCCCCGATGCGAGCTGGCGATGGACCTGGCTCTCGGTTGTGCGTGCGCCGATGGCTCCCCAGCTTACCAGGTCGGAGACGTACTGCGGCGAGATCATGTCTAGGTACTCAGTGCCGGATGGAACGCCCATTTCGGCGAGATCGAGGAGTAGGCGGCGTGCGATGCGAAGACCGTCGCTGATGCGGAAGGACTCGTCGAAGTAAGGGTCGTTGATGAGGCCCTTCCAGCCCAGCGTGGTGCGCGGCTTTTCGAAGTAGACGCGCATGACGATCATCAGGTCGGTGGAATGTTCGGCGATGGCTTGCTGGAGCAGCTTCGCGTACTCACGCGCGGCGGCGGGATCGTGGATGGAGCAGGGACCGACGACGACGACCAGACGATCGTCGACGCCGTTAAGGATATCGATCTGGCGGCGAGCTTCGAAAACGGTGCGCGAAGCGTTATCCGTGACAGGCATTTCCTCTTCGAGGAAGATTGGAGGGATGACGACTTTGCTGGAAGCGATGCGGAGATTATTTGTGGGATAGGCCATGGCTGCCTATTCAGAATACAAGGTGGCACGCCTTCGCCCACAAAATGCTCCCCTGGGAGGGTCTCGAATCCAAGGTAATGGAACTGCTTCGCCTTGGCCTATACTTGCTAAAAAGTTCAGCTTCAGGAGATTTCATGCGCATTTTCGCATCGCTGGCACTTCTCGCTGCCGCAGCCGTATGCCAGGCTGCCCCTACCGTGGATACTCGGCTGAAGGGAAGTTACAAGTTTCATGAGGGTGGGTGGACGTATGTTCACCTGACGGGAACCCCTGCCGAGATTGGCTTTCAGCACGGCTTCCTGATGGCGCGCGAAATTGAAGACAACCTGCATGTCTACTCGGTCGAAGCGCCGAATCTATATAAACGCGACTGGAGCTGGTTCCGCGAGGCCGGCAAGACTGTGCTTTGGCCGCATCTCGATGCGGAGTACCAGGCGGAGTTGCAGGGGATTGCCGATGGGCTGAAGGCGCAGGGGTCGAAGGCGGACCTTTGGGATGTGGTGGCGCTGAACGGGGATGAAGAGCTGACCGGCTACTACCTGCCGATGGTGGACGCGCAGGAGCATAAGAAGGTGCCGCCGGCTGCGACGGCTCCGGGCAAGTGCAGCGCGTTCATTGCGACGGGTTCGGCGACCAAGGATGGAAAGATCGTTATCGCTCACAGCAACTGGTCGAGCTACGCGGAAGGCGAGCGCTGGACGGTGGTGTTCGATATCGTGCCGGCGAAGGGGTATCGCATGCTGATGGACGGAACCCCGGGGATTATTACGAGCCAGGACGACTTCGGGATCAACTCCGCCGGACTGATGATCACGGAGACGACGCTGCCAATGGCGGCAGGATTCGATGTGAAAGGGGTTCCGGAGTTTCAGCGGTCGCGCGAGGCGATGCAGTATGCGAGCAGCATCGATGAGTATGCGGCGATCATGCGCAAGGGGAACAATGGCGGCTATGCGAACTCCTGGATGATAGGTGATCGCAAAACGAACGAGATTGGGTACCTGGAACTGGGGCTGCATCACACGCCGCTGACGAA
>JAZKBC010000064.1:9880-12595 GCA_040388825.1 Acidobacteriota bacterium
AGAAGGATGGCTACTTCGTGTCATCCAACTTTGCGGCGGACCCGCAGCTGGTTCGCGACGATACTCCCGGGTTCAAGCCGGGAGACCTGTCGAACTCGATGAACGCGCGGCATGTGCGTGCCGAGGAGTTTGTAAAGGAGCATTACGGCAAGCTGGATACAGCGCTGGCTGAAGCCTATTTATCGGATCACTACGATAGCTTCGATAAGAAAGTTGAGATCGGCAATCGCAGTCTCTGCGGACATGAGGAGTTGTCAGCTCGCGGCGAACCGGTGTGGGGGAATCCGCCGTTTGCGCCGAGTGGAGCGGTGACGGGTAAGGTGGCGGACTCGAATATGGCCGAGCACATGAGTTTCATTGCGCGGGCGGGACATCCTTGCGGAGAGAATTTCTTCGCAGCTCCATTTCTGGAGAAACATCCGGAGTTTGCCTGGCAAAAGCCGATTCTCGGAGACATGAAGGCGGGGCCGTGGACCGTGTTTCATGCCGACCAGAACACTCCGGCGAGAGTAGCGCTACGTTAGCGACTCGCGTTCTTTGGCCGCTAGTTAGCGGAGGGCTTCTTGCCCCAATCGAAACGGCGACCGAGGATGCCTTTGACGATGACGTAATCAGTGGCTGCGGTAGGGCTACTCCGATGATGAGAAAGTGGCCGGGCCGGGCTGCTGGCTCGGGAGCCGCCTCCGTTACGGTTTTCGCGGGAACGAGCATTATTTTCGCGAATTGTGATCGTTGTCACATCGGTGGGCTGGGGAAGGTGTGAGGATACTCCGAACCACGTTACGCCCCGGAATATGGAACGATTCAATCGTTGGGAGCGTTCGGCTTTGGTGGCACCTCGAGGGTGCATTGAGGATGGGTCGGCCGCAGATTGGTCTCCCTCGAACTTAGCAGCTGCGGCCTTTGAACAGCGCAGGTAACGAACGGGTTGTTGGTGGACTTTCTGGTGAAGCGACGTTTGGGCGAACTGAGCAGAGTGCTGCGCAAGGCCGATTGGCGGCGCTTGCTGGTGGCTGTATGCACTTTGTTGCTGTGCTGCGACGCGCAAGCGACTTCGCCGACGACTATCTTTAGTCCGGCGGCCACGCCCGCGCATTCGATTTTCAGCTTGTCCATGCTCGTGCTGGGTGTGACGCTGGTGATCTTTCTGATCGTGGCGGGTCTGCTGCTATTTGCGATTATCCGCTTTCGCAGCCGGCCGGGCGACTCGGCCGATGAGCCCACGCAGATTTATGGAAGCAACCAGATTGAGCTCTCGTGGACGGTGATCCCGGTACTGATTGTGGTGATGCTCTTTCTTTCGACCACGCGCGTGATCCTGGAGACGGAAGCGAAGCCGAAACCTCCGCAAGCACTGGACGTAACCGTGATCGGGCATCAGTACTGGTGGGAGTATCGCTATCCGTCGCTGGGCGTGGTGACGGCCAATGAGTTGCATATCCCGATGAGCGATCCTACCAACCCGCGACCGACGTATCTGACGATGTCGTCTGCGGATGTGTCGCACAGCTTCTGGGTGCCAAGACTGGCAGGGAAGACGGACCTGATTCCGAACCGGATCAACACGATGTGGATGGATCCGTCAGAACCGGGGCTCTACCTGGGCCAGTGCGCGCAGTACTGCGGAACCCAGCACGCCAAGATGCTTCTGCGAGTGTATGTGCAGACCCCGGCAGACTTCGCGGCTTGGGTGAAGCAACAACAGAAACCGGTGAATGAGGATCAGCAGGGCAATGCGCTAGCCGCCGAAGGGCGGGTGGTCTTCCTGCACAACGCCTGCATCAACTGCCACACCGTAGAAGGCACTGTGGCCAACGGGCGCTTCGGCCCGGACCTGACACACCTGGCCAGTCGCGACACGATTGCAGCGGGGCCGGTCGTGAATTCGCCGACCAATCTGCGGCAATGGATTGCGGACCCGAATGGCTTGAAGCCGGGATCGCTGATGCCCTCCATGCATTTGAATGACCACGATCTCGATGCGATCACTGCGTATCTCGGGACGCTGAAGTAAGCAACGTTCTTGACAGGAATTGAAGGGAAAGCAGAGCACTATGGCAACCGCAACTCCAGGCTTCGAAGCAATCGACGAGACACTGCCGATGACGACTCCGCAGAAGCCGAGCGTCATCTTCGAGTGGCTGACGACGGTCGATCACAAGAAGATCGGCATCATGTACATCGTGTACGCTCTGCTGTTCCTGGTGGTGGCCGGAGCGCAGGCATTGCTGATGCGCATCCAGCTGGCCGTGCCGAACAACCACTTCGTCAGTCCGCAGACGTTCAACCGGCTGTTTACGATGCACGGGACGACGATGGTGTTTTTTGTCGGAATCCCGATTCTGTTCGGCTTTGGAAATTACCTGATCCCGCTGATGATCGGTGCACGGGACATGGCATTTCCGCGGCTCAACGCGTTCAGCTTCTGGCTGGCGGCGTTCGGTGGGTTCCTGCTCTACCTGAGCTACTTCGCGGGCAGCGGCTTGTATGGTGCAGGGTCAGCACCCGATGTCGGATGGTTTGCGTATGCACCGCTGACGGCTAAAGTGTTTTCGCCCGGGCACAGCACCGACTACTGGACGCTGTCGATCCTTATGAGTGGAATTGGCACGACGGCGACGGCGGTGAACATTGTTGCTACCGTGCTTTGTATGCGCTGCAAGGGGATGACCCTGATGCGGATGCCTCTGCTGGTGTGGCTGTTTACGGTGACCA
>JAZKBC010000064.1:12605-20285 GCA_040388825.1 Acidobacteriota bacterium
TGGTGTTTGTTGTGGTGAGTCCGCTGACTGCGGCGCAGATCATGCTGTGCCTCGACCGCTATCTCGGTTCACACTTCTTCGATACGCAGGCCGGTGGCTCGGCAATTCTGTGGATGCACTTCTTCTGGATATTTGGGCATCCGGAGGTTTACATTCTCATTCTTCCGACGTTCGCGTTCATGAACGAGATCATCCCAGTCTTCTCGCGCAAGGCGATCTTCGGATATCCGGCGATGGTGGCGGCGACGGTCGGCATTGGATTTGTGAGCATGGGCGTGTGGGCGCACCACATGTTCACTGCCGGCCTGGGACCTGCGGCCAACACGTTTTTTGTGCTCGCAACGATGATCGTGTCAGTGCCCACGGGCATTAAGATGTTCAACTGGCTGGCCACGATTTGGGGCGGCAAGGTCGTTTACAAGTCGCCGATGATCTTCGCCTGCGGATTCCTTTTCCAATTCCTGCTGGCGGGGTTGACGGGCATCATGCTTTCTGTGGCTCCGTTCGATTGGCAATTGAGCGCGTCGTACTTCGTCGTCGCGCACTTTCACTATGTGCTGGTTGGCGGGATACTGTTCTCGTTGTTCGCGGCGTTCTACTACTGGTATCCGAAGATGACGGGCCGGATGATGAGCGAGCGGCTAGCAAAGTGGCACTTCTGGACGTTCGTCATCGGGTTCCACATTACGTTTGACCTGATGCATATCCCCGGCCTGCTCGGAATGCCGCGGCGCATTTATACCTACGAGGCCGGGCGTGGATGGGAGATCTGGAACCTGCTGGTCGGCATCGGCGCGATCATCCAGACGATTGGCACGCTCATCTTTGTCTACAACATGATCTACTCCTACTTCCGCGGCGAAGAAGCCGGGCCGGACCCATGGGATGCGTGGACGCTGGAGTGGGCGACTACCTCACCGCCGCCGGCTTACAACTTCGCCGTTGAGCCAACGGTCGGAAGCCGTCGTCCGCTGTGGGATTTGAAACACCCTGAAGATACAGATTCGAGATACGAGTGATGCAGACGACGACCATTCCTGTGAGCGCAAACGCGGAGACACCCTGGGTGCTGCCCAATCGCGGTGTCGTGGCGATGTGGTGTTTGATCGCCGCCGAGAGCGCGATCTTCGTCATCTTCGTGGTGGCGTACATCTACTACCTCGGCAAGAGCATCAGCGGCCCGCTGCCGGCGCAGGTGTTGGAGTTGCCGATCTTCGGCACCATCTGCCTGCTGTCGAGCAGTCTCACCGTGCATGCGGCAGTGAGTGCCTTACGCAAGAACAAGGCGCGAGCGTGCTCGCTCTGGCTGGCATCCACCGTGCTACTGGGTGGAACGTTCATCGCGACTACCGCACTCGAGTGGAAGCATCTTATCTGCGACTGGGGCCTGACGATCCGAACCAACCTGTTTGGGACGACTTACTACT
Organism: Acidobacteriota bacterium; assembly: GCA_040388825.1. Lineage (GTDB taxonomy): Bacteria > Acidobacteriota > Terriglobia > Terriglobales > Acidobacteriaceae > Granulicella. The sequence continues at coordinate 14,033 of JAZKBC010000064.1, forward strand.
CACTGGTCGGGCTCCACGCGACACACGTCATTGTTGGCCTGCTGATGCTGATCATCGCGTTGGTCTTTGCGCTCAGCGGAAGCCTGCGGGAGGAGCACTCCGAGCGGCTGGAGGTGCTGTCTCTCTACTGGCACTTCGTCGATGCAGTCTGGGTCGTGGTGTTTCTTGTGGTTTACGTCCTGGGTCGTTAGGCGAGCGCGGAGAGGAATGGAGTTCGATGACGGAAAGCAGTTCTAAAGCGGTAGGACACGGGCACGAGGCGGATGGCGTAGTGCGGCTACCTGCGCCGACGATGTGGCCGATGGTGCTGGCAACAGGTATTGCACTGGTCTTTACCGGTATGGTGACGCATTGGGTGATTGCGGTGCTGGGCGGCCTCTGCATCATCCCCGCAGTGGTGGGATGGTTCCGGGACGTGTTGCCTCACGAAAAGCACCTGGATGTTCCAGTGCACGTCGAGGTGATCGAGATTGCGAGCGCACGCACGACGCGTCCGCATCGGACGTTGAGTGGCGATTAACGCAAGCTGATCCCGGTGGAGACGTTCAGTGTTTGGGCCGGCATCAAGGGCGGTTTTGCTGGCGGAACGGCGATGATCGTTCCGGCATTGCTTTTCGGGCTGATTCGATATCACAGCATATGGTATGCGGTGAACCTGCTGGCGGCGGGTGGCTTCATCAGCTGGGCCGGCCAGAGCGATGCGTTCATGGCGCAGTTTCATCTGGTCGGGCTTCTAGCAGCAGCCGGAATTCATACGGTGGCTTCGCTGCTGATCGGATTGCTCTATGGAGCGATGCTGCCCATGTATCCGCGCAAGCCAATTCTGACCGCCGGATTTGTGGCGCCGTTTCTTTGGACGGGGCTGCTGTACTCGGCGCTCGGGATCATCAGCCCGATCCTCAATGCGCGTATCAACTGGGGATGGTTTGCGGTATCGCAGATCGCGTTTGGATTGGTCGCGGGGTTCGTTGTAAACCTGCAGGTCAAGGTGCGGACACCTCAGTTTCAGGCACTGTCGTTTGCGGTACGCGCCGGGCTGCATACGAGCGCCGATGAAGAAGAGGACAAGGGCGAATGAATATTTGTGGGTATGGTCGAACGCGCACGGTGGTCGCAGCGGCCTGCTTGATTCTGCTGGCTGGATGCAGTCACGCTCCGGGTCGCCCTGGGCCTGGACCTGAAGTGGTGCGTCCAGAGCAGGTGCTGGACTTTCCAACGCTATATGCGAACAACTGTGCGGGTTGCCACGGAGAGCATGGCGTGGGCGGCGCTGGGATTGCGCTCGCGAACCCGACTTATCTGCAGATTGCCGGTGAGCAAAACCTGCGCGACGCGACTGGGAAGGGCGTGAAGGGTTCCCTCATGCCAGCGTTTGCTCGCAACGCCGGAGGAACGTTGACGAGCGAGCAGATTGAGGTGCTGGTCCACGGAATGATGTCGCAGTGGAGCGGAGCCCAGGTTACGTTGACCGGAGCTCCGGGGTATCGCGCATCGAGTGCCGGCGATACGCCACGTGGGCAGCTGGCGTTCCAAACATCTTGCGCTTCGTGTCACGGGGCGGATGGCCGCGGAGTGAAGGGCAAGACCGGATCAATTATAGATCCCTCGTATCTGGCGTTGATCAGCGATCAAGCGCTGCGCAGCTTCGTCATCGCCGGACACAACGGAAGGGCTGACTGGCGCTCCTATAGCGGTACGCCTATGAGTGATCAGCAGGTGACGGATGTTGTCGCCTGGATGGCGTCGCAGCGTGCGGCGAATCCGGGGCAGCCGTATTCGGAGTCGAAGTAGAAATTGTTGAAGAGCGAGCAGCGTAGCAGGAGTGAGATGAGTATGAGTTCGATGAAGTCCAATCCGCAGAAACCGGCGCCCGTCGTAGATGATGCGACGGCGAAGAGGCGCAGCGGGCATTCGCGGAGGGCGTTCCTGTTCAAGCTGTCGCTGGCGCTGAATGGTGTTGTCGGCGCGGTGATGGCGGTGCCGATCTTCGGGTATCTGTTTGGAGCGGCGACGGAGAAAGCATCCGCGCAGGAGTCTTGGCTGAAGCTGGGCCCGCTCACGGAGTTTCCGGAAGGCGAGACGCGGCTGGCGAACTTTCGCAATCCGTCCGCGACGGGATGGGATGGCATGACCGCGGATATTCCTTGCTGGGTCCGCAGGGTCTCGGCAACGCAGTTCCAGGTGTTTGCGATCAACTGTGCGCACCTGGGCTGTCCGGTGCGGTGGTTTGCGGAGTCGAAGTTGTTCTTGTGCCCGTGCCACGGAGGTGCTTACTACGAAGATGGTTCGCGCGCTTCCGGGCCGCCGGAGAGAGGGTTATTCGAGTATGAGCATCGTGTGGATGGCGACCAGTTGGTGATCTTCGCCGGAAAGATGCCAACATTGGCGGCCAAGGCTGAGAGCACGCCGACGCTGACACAGATTGCGGGACTCAGCGGAGAGACAGAAGCCAAACCGAAGCCGAGGTGCGGATCATGCCAGGGCTGAAGAGCGCGGGAGCGCATGTATATCGCTGGGTAGAAGCCCGGCTCGGGTTGGGTGCGCCAGTCGTCGAGGCGATGGTGCATGAGGTTCCCGAAAGTACGGCGAGTTGGTGGTATGTCTTTGGCAGCGCTGCAACGGTGCTGCTGGTGCTGCAGGTGATGTCGGGCATTCTGCTCGGTTTGGTCTACTCGCCTTCGGCTGGCCATGCTTGGGCGAGCCTGGAGTTTCTCAACCACAGTGTCAAACTCGGATGGTTCCTGCGAGCGCTGCATGGCTGGGGATCGGACTTCATGATCGCCGTCGTGCTGATTCACATGGTGCAGGTCTTCCTGTTCGGCGCCTACAAGTTTCCGCGGGAACTGACGTGGATCATCGGCGTGCTGCTGTTACTGCTTACGCTCGGTATGGCGTTTACAGGACAGGTGTTGCGGTTTGATCAGGATGCCTACTGGGGCCTTGGGATCGGAGCTTCAATCGTCAGTCGCGTGCCGGTGATTGGTGGAGCGTTGGTGAACCTGATGCTGGGTGGACCGATCATCGGTGGCCCAACGCTGACGCGCTTCTTTGCGCTGCATGTGTTCATTATTCCCGGACTGCTGCTTGCGTTTGTCGGGCTACATCTTTGGATGGTGCTGCGATTGGGCATCAATGAGTGGCCGATGCCCGGGCGGCTGGTGAGCAAGACGACGTATGACGCGCAGTACAAGAAGCTCACGCATGACACAGGCATCGCGTTCGTTCCGGATGGTGCGTGGAAGGACGGAATCTTCGCAGCCGCGATCTTGTTGTCTGTGATGGCCTGCGCCTTCTACTTCGGACCGTTTGGACCGACGGGACAGCCTGATCCGACGATTATTCAAACGGCACCAAAACCGGACTTTGCGTTCCTCTGGATCTACGCGGTGCTGGCGTATCTGCCTCCGAGTATGGAGACGCCGGTGCTTTTTATTGCTCCGGTGTTGGGTATCGGCGCGATGCTGTTGTTACCACTGCTGTCGCCGGAGGGTGAGAAGCACTGGTCGAAGCGTCCGCTGGCCGTGCTGATGGTTGCGGTAATCGCGGTGACCTTGAGTATCTTCACGCGGCTGGGCACGTATACACCGTGGAGCCCGATCATGGATGCATGGTCGCATGATCCTATTCCGGCGAAGTGCCTCGAGCATCGCACGCCGCTCGAACGGCAGGGAGCGCTTGTGCTCCAGGATAAGCAGTGCAGGGATTGTCACTCGCTGGGAGGATCTGGTGGCCTGCGTGGGCCGGCGTTGGATGGAATTGCGAGCCGCATGACGGAGGATCAGATCATCCGCCAGGTGCTGCAGGGTGGCGGCAACATGCCTGCCTACGGCAATGCACTCAGCCCAGCCGAGACGACCGCTCTGGTGCGGTTTCTAACCACACTGAAGCAAGGTGATGAGCCGGATGCGGTGGACTTTACGCGGCAGATGGTGGGACAACCATCAAGCACAGCGGCCACGGGAAACTCGCACTGAGGATGGAGCTCGATGCAGGACGCGACACGCGCAATCTTTGAGGAGTGGAGCCCGCCGCTGTTTCTGACGGTCAGTTCGATCGTCGTGGCGCTGGTCTATGCGCGTGGCTGGTGGCTCATTCGCAAGACTCGTCCGTTGCAGTTTCCTGCGTGGAGATTGCTTTGCTTTGAGACGGGAATTGCTGTGCTGTGGCTTGCGATCGGCTCGCCGATGGACGGGTTTGCGGATGCGCTGCTGAGTGCACACATGGTCGAGCATCTTTTGCTGATGTCCTTCGTTCCGCCTCTGGTACTGCTCGGTTGGCCAGTAGTTCCGATGCTGCGCGGGTTGCCGCGGTGGTTCACGCGGCCAGTGCTGGGGCCGTTGATCCGTCTGAGATTTCTGCGGCGGCTTGGGCATTGGCTGACGACGCCGCTGGTGGCGTGGCTGCTGATGAACCTGGTGTTTCTGTCATGGCACGTTCCTCGGGCGTATGACTTCGCGCTTGAGAACGAAACCTGGCACGATATCGAGCACATGTGCTTCCTGTTTACATCGATCCTGTTCTGGTGGCCGCTGATTCGTCCTTGGCCGATGAAGGACGATGGGCTGGGGTGGTTCATGCTGCCGTATCTGGCGTTGGCGGATATCGTGAACACGATGCTTTCGGCGTTCCTCGCGTTCTGCGACCGTCCTGTCTATGCGTATTATGTGCAGAACCCGAACGGATTCGGGATTTCGCCGTTGATGGACCAGAAGGCTGGCGCAGCGGTGATGTGGGTGGTCGGATCGTTGGTGTTCCTGGTGCCGGCGGTGTTGATCACGCTGCGTCTGGTGCAGCGGCGGGATCCGCCGCAGGTGACGCAGGTGCACGGCGTGGTGAGCTGAATCCGGGGTTAGCGTGCGTTCGGAGCTTGCGGCTTGACGAGGATGTCGGCGCGATCCGCGTACAGCATGCGCGCAGCGGTAAGGGATTGTGCGATGCCGAACGCCAACAGGTATCCGAAGACAAGCCACGTGATGCGCTGCGGCTCCATGTTCTCACCGAGGGTCGCGGCGATGTATGCGTAGACGCCGCTGAAGACCAGAGCGACGACTGAGCCGGCGTAGTTCCAGTTCGAGAGTGAGTGGGTCGCGGCGTGGCGGGCGACGGTGAACTCGGCTGCGGCGGTTGATAGGGCCTGGACTGCGACCAGAGCGAGGAACCAGTGCAGATGGACGCGGTTGAAGAAGACGCGATAAAGCAGGATGCCTACCGTGATGCCTACGACGCCCTGCAGGCGGAGTGCGACCCGAGCGCGTGCGGACACCGCCATGTAACTGGTGATGAAGACCAGTACGCTGTCGAGCACACCGTAGACGGCGAGGCCGAGGATGGAGATGGTGATGGCGATTGGCAGCAGGAGCAAGCTGCGGGCCATGTCCGGAATGACCATGATGGCGCTGCCGACTAAGAGGGCAAGAAAGCCTCGGACCAAGGTCGTCCACCAGAAGTGCTCATCGTTCTTCATCGAACTCACCTCCATTTGATAGTAGGCCGATAGCAAGCATGCTGTCGTGATGTTCGGCTACAAACCGCGTGATGGGTATCACAGCCATGTTATTCGCCGTCGTTGATTATCAAGCGAGATACGGTGTTGCAGCCAAGAAATCGACGGGATGCCGGTGATTGAGCTGATCTCCAAAGGGATTGACCAGTGACCCCTGCACTGGGGAAAGAAGGCAACCGATGACGGAAACAGCGTGCACTTGCGATTTGGAAAAGGCGGATGCGATGAGCGTGGCGATCGAGGACAACGTGGATCAAGTTTCGGAAAATGTACTCTCGACGACAGGAAATCGTCTTCTCGACACGCTTTCGGAGGGTTTGCGCGAAGAGCTTCTAGCCTTGTGCAAGCGGGTTGAACTGGCGGCGGGAACTGTACTGTATGAGCCGGGCGAGATGCCCCGGTATGCGGATTTCCTTTGCTCCGGTGTGGCGTCGGCCGCTGTGGGTTCTTCCGATGGTCGCATTGCTGAGGTTGGCATCATCGGGCGCGAGGGCGTGGTTGGGGCGATGGAGGTTCTTGGACCTGAACCGGGGCCGACGCATTGCTCGATCCAGATTGAGGCGCGGGCGCTGCGGATGGGTTTTGACGAGTTTCGGTGGCAGTTCCGCCGCTCGGAGGAGCTGCGCACCCGCGTGCTGGAGTTTGTGCAACTGCAGGCGTTGACGTTGGCGCAGCTGGCAGCCTGCAATCGCCTGCATGGAGCGGAACAGCGGCTGGCTCGCTGGCTGCTGATGCGTCGTGACCGTACGG
>JAZKBC010000064.1:20295-21365 GCA_040388825.1 Acidobacteriota bacterium
GGATGTTCGCACGGGGGTGAGCGGTCTCCCGAACGCGGCGCCCTGCGATCACGCTGTGCGCTGCGGAGCTGAAGCGCAAGGGACTGATCGAAGGCCGGCGCGGCGAGGTGCGGATTGTGGCGCCTGAGCGCCTGGAGAAGGTCGCCTGTCACTGCTATCCGGTCACTCGTGACGCGCTGGCGGCTCTGTATCACTAGGAGTCCGGTGATGGCTCAACTGGCGGTGTCCGTGGCAGCAGGCTCTCAAAGCGTTACGCTGGATCGAATTGTTCTGGCAACCGATTTTTCCGGCGCGGCTGAACGGGCCGCGGCGTACGCGCAGGGGTTGGCTCGACGGTATGTTTCGAGCCTGGCGCTGGCGCATGTTGTGGACCTGTCGGCGGCGGCGCCGTTTGGCGACCTGGCTGCAGGGCTTTCGATGGATGTGATGCGGCAGCGAACCTTTGCGAATCTGGCCGCGAATCAGCATCGGCTGGTGGAAGAGATGACATCAGCGGGCGTGCGGACGTCGTCGCATACGCTGGAGGCGGAGCAGCCGGCGGCTTCGCTGGTGCGCTTTGCCGAGGGAATGCGGGCGGACCTGATCATTACGGGAACGAACGCCCGGCGGGGGCTGAAGAAGGTCATTCCAGGATCGTTTGCCGAGGGTGTGATTCGGCATGCGAGTTGTCCGGTGCTGACGATTGGACCGAAGGCTCGCCCGGCGAGCAAAGCGGACTTTGGTTTCCGCAGCATCGTGGTGGCGACCAAGTTTGGGCCTGATGCGGCGAAGCTGGTTTCGCTGGCGTTGAGCTTTGCCGCAGCCGGCTTATCGGTGGTGCAGTCCCGAGTGTGTGGTTGAGAGCGGAGCGGTGGCACCGCATATCCTGGAGCTGGCGGCTGAGCGTCGGGCGGACCTGATTGTGCTGGGTGCGAAGCCTGACCAGCACTGGTTTACGCATCTGTTTGAGGGGACCGTTGGACAGGTGCTGTTGAATGCCGAGTGCCCGGTGCTGACGCTGCGGGCGGCATAGACCCCCCCTCCCCCTCAATCTGTTGCCCGGGGCTAAGTGGTTTCGATTGTTTGGTTTG
>JAZKBC010000065.1:0-21874 GCA_040388825.1 Acidobacteriota bacterium
TAGCGGAAGCGGTGGGGCTGGCGGCGGGCTTGGGGCATGAGGGGATAGGGTATCGCGGCAGGTACGGAATTTGGGGCGAGATTTCCGCAAGGAGTTTCGCTTTTTGTTTGCTATTTGAAGATGCTGCTGCTAGAGTACTGATTGCTGACCCCACCATGAGCTGATTGCGTGGCAATACAAAGGAGAAACACCCAGTGGCTGATGACCGTACGAAAGCAATTGAGAGCGCCCTTTCACAACTAGAGAAGCAATTTGGCAAGGGATCGGTAATGCGGCTGGGAGCGAAAGAGGCGATTGGGCCGATTTCGGTGATATCGACGGGATCGATCTCGTTCGATGCGGCGCTTGGAGTGGGTGGCGTTCCCCGAGGACGCGTGATTGAGATTTTCGGGCCGGAGTCTTCCGGTAAGACGACGATTACGCTGCAGATTATTGCAGAAGCACAGCGGGCCGGCGGGCTGGCGGCGTTTGTGGACGCTGAGCATGCGCTGGATCCTGCCTATGCGAAGAAGCTGGGCGTGGATACGGATAATTTGCTGATCAGCCAGCCGGATTATGGCGAGCAGGCGCTGGAGATTGTTGAGGCGTTGGTGCGTTCGGGAGCGATCGATGTGCTGGTGGTCGACTCGGTGGCGGCACTTGTGCCGAAGGCTGAACTTGACGGCGAGATGGGTGATTCGCACATGGGCCTGCAGGCTCGCCTTATGTCTCAGGCGCTGCGCAAGCTGACGGGAACGGTTTCGAAGTCGCGGACGAGTCTGATTTTCATCAACCAGGTGCGCGAGAAGATCGGTGTGATGTTCGGTAATCCCGAGACTACGACGGGCGGACGCGCGCTGAAGTTTTATTCGTCGGTGCGTATCGACATCCGGCGCATTGGTGCGGTGAAGGAAGGCGACGTTGTTGTCGGCTCGCGTACTAAGGTGAAGATTGTGAAGAACAAGGTCGCGGCGCCGTTCCGCGACGCTGAGTTCGACATTCTGTATGGCGAGGGCATCTCGCGCGAAGGCGACTCGCTGGACCTGGCGGTGCTGCACAACATCGTGGACAAGAGCGGTGCTTGGTACAGCTACCAGGGTGAGCGGATTGGGCAGGGTCGCGAGAATGTGCGGACCTTCCTGAAGGAAAATACAGACGTGTTTGCGCGGATCGATACGGAACTGCGGAAGAAGCTGGGCATCAAGGCGTCGGTAGCCGGCGATGAGGTTGAGGTCCCCGCGGTTCCTGAGAAGGGTGCGGAGAAGGCCGCCGAAGTCGTGAAGGGACGCCGGGGGTAGTTTTGCGCCGGACTGCGCGGAGCTTGCCAGTGTATTAGGCTAGGGCTGTGCTGAACGCTGATGCAGGGAACGCCGCAATTCGGTGGACGAAGCTGCCTTTCGTCTTCGATGCGGCGTTGCTGCGTTCGGAGGTGGCGGGGATCGCCGACGACGCGTGGGTTGCGCATTTCAACAAGAATGACTATGCCGGGGAGTGGAGCAGCGTTTCGCTGCGATCACGCAGTGGCAATGTTGGAGACATCGTTCCGATGGGGCATGGAGCGGAGTACTTCGATACGCCGCTGATGGAGAGTTGCCCGCACCTGCGGGCGGTGGTGGAGGCTTTCGACTTTCCGAAGCGGGCTGTGCGCTTGATGCGGCTGCATCCCGGGGCTTCCATCAAGGAGCATTGCGACCGCGACCTGGGGCTGGCGGATGGGGAAGTGCGGATCCATGTTCCGGTCGAGACGAGCGATAAGGTGGAGTTCATCGTGGCGGGGAGGGTGCTTCCGCTGCGTGAAGGGGAGTCGTGGTTTATCGACTTTTCGCAGCCGCATCGGGTGCGGAATGATGGCGAGCACCATCGGATTCACCTGGTGATCGATGGTTCGGCGAATGAGCGGGTGTTTGAGCTGCTGGAGCGATCGCTGCGGGAGATTGTTACGGAGACGTTCGATCCACCGGGAGTGCTGCGGTTGGAGACGTTTCGCGAGATGGTGTGGGAGGACGCGGAGTTGCAGGCGGAGTTGTTGGGGCAGAGTGGTCTGAAATCGCTGTGCGAAGCGGTGGTGGTGGCGGGAGCGCGGAGGGGATTGGCTTTCAGCGTGGAGGATGCGGAGTCGGTCTATCGACAGAGCGAGCAGGAGTGGAAGCAGAAGGCTGGACGATGAGCCTGAACGCGTCGAGCTTGAAGGGGTGGATTCCGGTGCAGTTGCGGTGGGATGGGGATGAGCCGCGGGTGCGGTGGATCCTGCTGGGAGAGCGGCGGCTGGTGGAGACGCGGTTTGAGCGGACGATCGATGCGGAGATGCGGCGGCCGTTCCATCACCTGTTTCGGCGGGATACGTCGATGGCGGAGATGGAGGCCTGGGTGGAGGCGCATCCTGGCCTGGAGTTTTGCGGGATGGTTTTCCATTTGTCGCGCTGCGGGTCGACGCGGATGGCGGAGAGACTGGCGGCGAACGAGCAGTATGTGGTGGCGGCGCAGCCCGGGGTGTTGGAGAGCTTGCTGGAAGGATGCCGGCAGCAGCCGGAGCTGGCGATGGAGTTGAAGGTGCGCTGGGTGAGGGCTCTGGTGGGAGCGCTGGCGCAGCCTCGGGCTGGAGGGGAGCAGAGGTTCTTTTTGAAAGCGGAGCCGTGGCAGGTGCATGATGTGGAGCTGCTGCGAGCGGCGTTTCCAGATGTGGCGATGTTGTTTCTTTATCGCGAACCGTTGGCGGTAATGGTCTCGCACGCGGCGATTCCGGCGGAGTGGCTAATTCCCGGAGTACGGCGCGCGGCGAGGGTGCGGATGGTGCTGGAGAACGTGGAGCCGGGCCGAACGGATCTCTATCGCGGGCGAGCGCTGGCGGCGATTTGTGAGAGCGGGTTGAGGGCGGCGGAGCAGTATGGGGCGATGCTGGTGAACGATGCCGAAGCTCCCGGGGCGATGTGGGAGCGGGTCGCAAGGCACTTTGGAGTGCCGCTTGCGGATTTACCGGAGCTGGCGGACGCGGCGGAGATGGGTGCGCGCGATCGGCGGGTCGAGTTGGAAGAGCGGCTGCGCGGGGTCACAGACGAGTTGCTGAGGTCGGTTTACACGAGGCTGGAAACGGCGCGGCGGGCGCAGGTTGGGTGAGGGTGAAAAAGAATGGGAGCAAGGCAGCTTGATGCCTTGCTCCCATCTTTGCTCGAAGATATCGCGTCAGTTTCGTGCAGGGAAAATGCCGGTGAGGGCTATACAGTAGTTGAGCGCCAGCGAGGGCATCATGTTGTTGTGCGGCTGGTTGCCGCCGGCGGTATTGGTGCTGTTCACGGCAAACGTGGTGTTGGTTGTGGTGGTATACGGCCCGGCAGCGCCTCGAGCAACGCCACCGAAGGCCGAGGTTGTCCCAGGGATATTGACCCTTCCGGCCGCAGTTGTGGCTGGAAATGAGTGAGAGTGCTGAGGCATTTCGCTGGTGATGAGGTTGACGGTCGCCGAGCCACCGGTTTCGCCAAGGACATAGGGAGACAGGCCCGCACCGTTGCCATAGTTGACCGCCATGTTGCCCTGGAGATTGGGAAGGCCAAACGTTGAGGTGCCATTGCCCCCGTAGTAGGTGCCGAGCAGGGAGAAGAGGGCTGTGTTTTGAGAGATGGATAGGATCTGCCCGGCGCATAACGCCCAGCCGTAGGGTGCGAAGTTGCATCCAAAGATTCGAATTTCACCGAGGAATTGGTCGGCCATAGGAGACTCCGAAAAACTAATTTCGCGAAGGAAAGATTCCGACGGTGGCAATGCAAAAGTTGAGGACCAGTGAAGGCGACTGGTTGGAGTGGGGCTGATTGCCGCCTGCGGTTGAGGGCGTCATGGAAATGGGGGAGGAGGTGGAGGCTACGTAGGGATTGCCCGCATTGGCAGCGGGGAACGCGTTGACGGGCGAGGTTTGGGTCCCTGTGAGGCTGGACCCTGAAGGGGTATGGTAATGCAGGGGCAACTCGCTCGTGATCAGAGTGTGGTTGACTTCACCACCGACATAACCCTGAGGATAGTTTCCGGAAAATCCAATCGGCGTGCAGCTCTGCAGGTTTGGCAGGGCGAAGGTGCTGGTGCCGTTGCCACCGTACGTTGTGCCCAGAAGGGAAAAGAGCGCCGCGTTCTGGCTGATCGAGAGGAGCTGCCCATTGCACAGCATCCATCCCTTGGGGGCAAAACCGAAAGCGTAGAGCGTGATCTGCGAAAGATACGGTGTACTCATGATGGCTCCTAGTTATTGGGACGGGTAAACCCCATACAACGCGATGACGTAGTTGATTGCCTGATACGGCTGGACGTTGTTATGTGGCTGGCTCGAGCCAGCGATTGCCAGAATGGGACCAGTCTGCGCGCCGCCAGAAGGCGAATATTGGCCATCCGAAGATCCGGCCATGTAATTGCCGGTTGGAGTACCGAGCGTCCCGAGCGCAGGCTGCACGACGAACGAATGGGTATGGGAGGGTATCTGAGTGATGTTGAGCGTCACGTTTTCGACCCCGTTCCTGGCGCCGATGACGGAGGTGCCAAAGGCGCCCTGGGTTCCCTGATGAACGGGCACGCGGCCCTGCAGATCGGGAAGCGCAAAGGTGTTCACGCCGTCGCCACCGTAGGTGGTCCCGATGAGACTAAAGAGAGTGTCGTTCTCTGCGATGCTCAGGATTGCGCCGTTGCAAAGGGCAAAGTTGACGGGGGCGAAGCTGAAGCCAACGAGGCGAATTTCACCGATATATGGTTCTGACATGGCAACTCCTGAGAGTGAGAGCGATGCGGATCTTTGTGCGGTTGCGAACGAGTAGCAAAGGCCGCCCAAAATCGTTGTTGCGACAGTGTCACTTTATTCCCATGAGTGCGTAGTCAACAAGAGGAAAAAGCACATTCGCAGGAACATGATGAATCTTTTCTGCTGCTGCTGACGGGAAACGTCTACCCAATTCACCGGTGGCGGCTATATTATGGGGGCACTTTGTAGGTTCCCAGCTTCCACCCAGTCGAGGTGTTCCAATGAACAGTCGCCGCCAGTTTCTTGTTGCTTCCTCGGCCGCCATGGCCGCTGCCGCGTTGCCGAAAAGCTTGTTTGCCCAGCGAATTGGCGGCGATGTGTTCAGCAATGCCAGCTTGGGCGCTTATACGCAAGGCCTACTGACGCAAGAACACTTTGAGCAGGCGGTTGGGTCTACGTTCACAATATTTCTCGAGGGCGAGCTAGCTGGTCATTTGACTCTGATGGCAGTCGCGCCGGCCGCGGGCACAAGCACTTTGAGCGGGACTTCCAAGGTTTCGCCGAAAGCGCAATTGAAACGGCCCGGACCTACACCTGTACCTGCGCAAGTGACGACTACCGGTTTTCATTTGAAATTCAATGTGAATGGGCCGAAGTTTGGGCAGGACACCTACCTGGTGGACCATGGCACGTTGGGTCGTTTCGCCATGTTCGTCGTCCCGGGTGAACCGCAGCAGGCTACAGCAACGTTCAACTACCTGGGTGACCCGAGAGACTGGCAGTCGGTGATTGGACCGTCGCAGACTGTTGCGCTGCCAATTTCGCCAATGCAGAGTGCGCCCCTGCAAGCCTCGCCGGCGCTGCCGCCGCGCATGCAGGGGACTGCTGTGTTGAAGACGAAGGGGACGCAGTTGCTCGCGCCCGAATAGTACGGCCGCTGTGATGGTTGCACGGTAATGATGGACGGCAGCTACGTACGCTGCATGCGATTGAAGATTGCTTCGTACGTCATGCGGCCGAGAACGGGGCCGAGCGGTGTAAGGGTGAGCAAGAGCGGTTCGGCGCCGGCAGGCGTGAAGCTGGAGATATTTACGGGCAGTACCGGTGTTAGCGGGCCGACAAAGTTGGCTACGAAACTGTCACCGATGTCCATGGCAGGATCGGGCCTGGGTGGCAGCAGAGGATAAACGGACTCAAGTATCAGATCGATTGCTACGCCGTCAGAGCCAGTGAACGTGAGTGAATGGCCGAGGAGCGAACGGAAGAATCGTGAGCTGTAAGCAGGCTCGACGGTTCCGAAGGGTTCCGGCGGAGTGTTGAAGACGGGCAGAGATTCGATCGGCGCCGGCCCGGGGCGCAGTTCCATAGAGATGTTCACACCATCGCCACCGGTACGAACGAATCCGGCGCGCTGGTAAAGATGTTCGGCGGGATTGCCGAAGCGGACGCTAAGCCGCAGAGGCTGGCCCGAAGCTGTGGACTCATCGCAGAGCTGACGGACGAGTGCGGTGCCGATTCCGCGGTTGCGATAGCGTTCGAGGATTGCGATGTCCATGAGGAGGATCTCGCCGCCGGTACGGTTGACCATCATGCGGCCGATGGGTTCGTCATCGAGAACGACAACGTGATCCTGAGCGTTGGGGTACTGTGCGGCGTAGCCCTGGCACTGTGCCTGGAACTGCATGCGCAGCAACTGCTGCAAAGCGGGTGCGGGAAGGCCGAGCGGAGCGAACTCCGGAGCTTTTGTTTCGAAGAACACCGATTCGATGAAGGGAAGATCGTCGGGGCGGCGAGTTTTAATTTGCAGGTTCATTTGTGATTGCGTCGTGACTGGAACTGTTCGTGCGACGTCCGTTTTCATCATATCCAGAAGGCGCGACAGGTTGTTATGCAAGTGTCACGTGCTTCCTGCTAAACTGCCACACAACATAGTGATAGTGCCATAGTGCACAGGAGGCGCCGTGATATCCCCTCGCATGCTGCTGACGTTGTCCGGAACCCTGGTTGTTTCTCTCCTCGTTGCGGGATGCTCGTCAAGCTTCGAGCCTAGCTCCAGTGCTCCGTTTGCAGGCGACGTGGGCGCAGTAAGCGGCGCAGTGCACGGTGGACGGCAACCGATCGCGGGCGCACACATTTACTTGTTGCAGGCCAGCACAACGGCGTATGGCGGAGCTTCGACGTCGCTGTTGAAGTCGTATGGAGCAGGGAAGTTTCCGACGACTTTTGACGGTACGAACTACTATGTGACGACCGACGCGAACGGCGCGTTCAGCTTGAACGACGGCGTGAACCTTGAGTACAACGCCTGCACATCGGGAGCGCAGGTTTACCTGTATTCGGTGCAGGGAGACACAGGTGGACATGTGAACAACACCGCTGCGGGATTGATGGCGGTGCTTGGTACCTGCGGTTCGTTCGGGAGCTCGACTACGGTAAACATGAACGAAATTTCGACGATTGCGGCCGCGTATGCGTTTGCGGGGTTTGCAACGGATGCAACGCATGTTGGCGCCGCTTCGAGTGCCGACGCGCTGGCTTTGACGGGCATCACGAATGCCTTCGCGAATGCGGCGAACATGTTCAACATCGGCTCGAACCCCTACAACGCGCCGAATACATCTGCCCTGGCCACCACCCCTGGCGGCAACGGCACCGTGCCGCAGTCGCTGCTGAACTTCATGGGGGATATTTTGTCGGCGTGTGTGAACACCACAGGACCAGGTTCGACGCAGTGCTCGACGCTGTTCAGTAACGTGAAGAGCGCGGGAGCGACCGGGACCGCGGCGACGGATACCGCGACGGAAGCGATCTACATTGCGCACAACCCGAGGGTTGCTGTGAGCACGATTTCGGGGATCGCGGGAACGACACCATCTCCCTACACGACCACGTATACTTCAGCGGCTCCGCCGGCGGACTTTGTGGTGAGCCTGAGCTTTACGGGCGGAGGGTACACTACGGCCCAGTTGGGACCCCGCGAACTCGCGATCGACGCTTCCGGCAATGTGTGGGCGGTGAACGGCGCCAGCTCGCTTGTAGTGAGCAAGTTCAGCCCGCTGGGCGTCCCGGCGAGTCCGACCGGCTACATTTCCGGCGCGGGATTTTCGCAACCAACGGGTATTGCGGTCGACAACGGGGGAGCCTCGGCGAACGTTTATGTAGCGGATTTCATCACCGGGATGGTCAGCAAGTTTACTGCCTCCACCGGAGCTTATGTCTCGGCGTACACGATCACCGCGTTGGCTGGGCCAACTGACCTGGCTATCGACGGCAGTGGCAATATCTGGAGCGCGGACTATTCGGACTACTCGGTCAGCAAGCACGCAAGCACCGGCACCGGCAACGCGACGGAGTACACCAACGGTAGTTTCAACGCTCCGCAATGTATCGCAATCGAGCCTGGCGCCAGTGGTGATGTCTACCTTGCGAACTATAACGATGGCAATGCCTTCAAGTTCAACAACACCACTCCGGGCACGGGGACAGTGCTTTTGGGTGATGCTGGTGCGGGCGGATCGGGCAATGCAATCGATGGGAGCGGGAACATCTGGTTCGCCAATTTTGGCAGTGTGACGAGACTGACGACTGCGAATTCTCTGGCAACGTACACATCGGGCATAGGCTTTAACGAGGAGAGTGTTGCGATCGACGGCAACAATAACGTCTGGGTGACAGAACAGAATAATGGCGGCGCCGGCGGTGCCGTTTACGAGCTGAGCAATAGTACGGGCGCCGTCATAAATGGCAGTGGCTATGTTCCTCCGTCGAATGCCCAGCCCAATTCGATTGCGATTGATGGGTCCGGTAACGTTTGGTTCAACACGGCCACCGACGCCACGATTCGCGAACTGGTTGGCGCAGCGGTGCCCGTAGCTACTCCCCTGGCGTATGGCGTGGCAAGCAGCAAGCTGGGAGCGAAGCCGTAAGAGGCGAAGGGCCAACGGGTCTGTAGTGCGTGTAAAGCAGCCGGCCTGTGAGCCGGCTGTTTTTGCGTGGCATTGCATGAGAGGGGCATCACCGGTAAACTCATACATGGCAACGGTGGATGTGCCTAAAGCGGAAGAGTCGGCGGTTTTGATCGCACACAGACGCGGCAGGCATTGAAGCAAATATGGAGAGTTGGCAGAGCCCGGTTGAATGCACCTGACTCGAAATCAGACATAGTCGCAAGGCTATCGGGGGTTCGAATCCCTCACTCTCCGCCATTTTTTGGTATGAAGCGCCTCAGCTCACCGCTGGGGCGTTTGTGTTTCCGGGGTACCCCTCCCCCTGTACTTTTGAGGGTAAAGTCTTGAAAAGATTTGTGTTAGGTCTGGACTTCAGGGGGTTGAGAAGGGGTGACTCTAGTAAAGTATTGAGGGGATGGGGGTTAGCTGTACAGGGGGTGCACTTTTTTCTGGGTGGTGTCGGCTGTAACGCGTTGAGGGGAAATGGGTTCGGTGGTGATTTTTGGAATTGAAGGTCTGCGGCGGCAGGGAGTCAGGTCATAATGCTGGGCCTACGGAAGCGGTGAGGGAGCTGGTGTGGGCGGACTGCTCCGGCACAGCAGCCAAAGGCGGCCTTTGGATCGGCCGCCCTGTATGGATGTTGCTTAGACCACTCCCCGCGCGTGTCCCAAACTTGCTAAAGTCGCGGATCCACCGGCTCACTTTCCAGCGCCAACACGCCAAAAACACATTCGTGCGTGCGACGAAGCGGTTCCTTCGAAACGAACCGCTCGAGAGCCTCAATGCCGAGCGCAAACTCGCGGGCGGCGAGTGAGCGTTTGGCACCGACGTTGCGTGAGCGGAGGCGTTCGAGGTTTTCGGGCAACAGGTATTCGGGGCCGTAGATAATGCGGAGATATTCGGGACCGCGGCATTTGATAGCGGGTTGGGCGAAGCGCTTTCCTTTCGTAATGAAGTCGATGGGCTTGACGACCATGCCTTCGCGACCGGAGGAGGTGAGCTCGGTCCACCATGCGGAGGCGGTGTCGCAACTGGCCGGGTCGTTGACATCGACGATGAGGAACGGCGTGGCCAGCAGCAATTGAGTGTCGGCTGCGCAGAGGCGAGCGAGGGTTTCCATGTGCCAGGTGTGGGGCTTGTCGGTGTGGACGGCGCCCTCGCTGGCGAGCAAGTGAAATGGAGCCAGCTTGAGATCGTCGAGAGAGTGGACGGGCCAGCAGTATTGGCGGTACTCGCGGATGTAGCTCTGCATCGCGGCGAGCCGATTGCTGGTCCGCGCCGCGAGTGACGCAAGTTCAGGCAGCCGATCGAGTGCTGCGGCGAGGACTTGCTGCTCGGTGGTGAGGGTGAGGACACCCGCCGATCCGACCGGGGCGTACTGCTTGTGGAGAAGCTCCTGCGCCTTGGCTGACCACGGCATTAGTTCGCAGTCGAGACAGAGCCAATCCGTGGCGAGTTCGGTGAACAGGCCTGCGGATTCCGCGGCATCGCGCAGGCGAGTGAGAAAGGCGGCTTCGGTGGCGTCGTCAGTGAAGAAGCGCCGGCCGGTGCGGGTGTAGACCGTACCCAAGGCGGGCGTGATGACGCCAAAGCGCTGGGTTGAGACAGCCTCGTCCTTGCAGAGGATGACTACGGCGCGAGAGCCCATGTGCTTTTGTTCGCAAATGACCCGCGGCACACCGTCCTTGCGGTAATAGGCGAAGGCCTCTTGAGGATGCTCGAGGAGGCCGGGTTCCTTGCTGGTCTCAGAGGGAGACATCGTGGGCGGAAGGTAGATGAGCCACTTGGGATCGACGGCGAAGCGGCTCATTACTTCGAGCGCTGCAATGGCGTTCTCTTCGCGGATGGTGATGCGCGGGAGCAGGCGCGTGTCGATGAGGCGCTTGCCCATCACATCGGCGAGATCAAGCGTGTCGTCATCGGCCTGTTGCGCTGTGCGCGGCAAGCGTTCATCGGTTGGCAGGAACGGCCGGGTGGGTTCGTAATACACCTTGTGCGCGGGGACCGAGATCGTTTCGCGCTCCGGATAGCGGAGCGCGGTGAGGTTGCCGCCGAAGACGGCACCGGTATCGATATTGACGGTGTTGTTGAGCCAGACCGGTTCGGCGACGGGAGTGTGCCCATAGACGACAAGCGCCGAACCGCGGTAGTCGGCCGCCCAGACGTAGCGGATGTCTCCGAACTGGTCTGTCTCTCCGGTCTTTTCGCCATGGACCGCGACATCACGAACCTTGGCGGAACCGCGGCCCTGCATGGATTCCTTAAGGCCAGCGTGCGCGACGACCAGTTTGCCGTCGTCAAAGACATAGTGGCTGACGAGGCCGTGGAGGAAGTCGGCGATGGAGCGTTTGGTCTCCGGCGACTCGCCCGCGAGTTGTTCGAGTGTTTCGCCAAGGCCAAAGGTGAGAGGAAGATCGCGGCCGCGCAGGGCTTTGACGAGGCGGACGTCGTGGTTGCCTGGTACGCAGAAAGCCTGACCGGAGGCGACAAGGTGCGCGATCAGCTTCAGCACTTGTGGCGTTTTGGGGCCACGGTCGACGAGATCGCCAACGAAGACCAGCTTGCGGCCGGGCGGGGCTTCGAGCGTGAACTGGGTATCATGCGCCGACAGTGCGTAGCCGAGGGTAGTGAGCAGGTCAGTGAGCTCGTCGAAGCAGCCGTGCACATCGCCGATGATGTCGAAGGGTCCATGCTCGGACTTCTTGTTGTTGTACAGCGGTTGGCGCTCGATGATCGCGGCGTTGACTTCTTCTTCTGTCGAGAGCTTGAAGATGTGGCGAAGGCCTTCGCGCTCCAGTCCGCGCAGCGACTTGCGAAGCTGCTGGGATTGGTTACGAATTACGTGCGGGCCGAACTGGCGGTCGGGGCGGAGGGCGTTGCGATCCTGGCAGAGGCGGTCGGGGAGATCGAAGACGATGGCGCAGGGGACGACATGGAACTGCTGCGCGAGCTCGATGATTGACTTGCGGGCTTCTGGCTGAACGTTTGTGGCATCGACAACAGTGAGCAGACCGCGCGCGAGGCGCTTACGGAGAATTTCGTGGAGCAGATCGAAGGCATCGCCGGTGGCGGACTGGTCGTTTTCGTTGTTGGAGACGAGGGCGCGGCAGAAGTCCGAAGAGACGACTTCCGTGGGAAGAAAGTGTTTGCGACCAAAGGAGGATTTGCCTGAGCCCGAAGGGCCGATGAGAAGGACGAGAGCGAGGTCCGGCAGAGTGATCGTCATGCGGACACCTCGCTTGCTGCCTGTGCCAGCGAAAAGATGGCCATCTGGGTTGGCGCTCCGAGCGCGGGATCTTCAAGGCCGACCTGCTGGAAGCGGACGCTATAGAGGAAGCGCGCGGCAACGCTGTTTGCCCAGAGCTCGAACTCGGCGCGCGTCCATTCGAAGCGGTGGTCGCTGTGGCGGAGTTGGCCGGCAGGCAGTGTTTCGAAGACCGCGTTGTACTCGGCGTTCGGAGTGGTGAGGATGGCGTGGGTGGGACGCGCGAACTCGAAGAGTACGCGCTCGAAGGATGCGAGGCGTGCGGCATCCAAGTGCTCGATGACCTCGACCACAGCGGCTGCGTCGAAGCCGTTGAGGCGTTGGTCGCGATAGACGAGCGAGCCCTGCACGAGTTCGAGGCGGGCGCGAGCTTGTTCGGAGAGGCGATCGAGCTTGAGGCGTTCGGTGGCGAGTTCGAGTGAGCGCCAGGCGACGTCCATGCCGAGAATGCTTTCGAATTGCGGGTCGGCGAGGAGATGGCGGAGCAGCTTGCCTTCTCCGCAGCCGAGGTCGAGTACGCGCTTGGCGTGCAGGGACCGCAGCACTTCAACGACCGTGAGGATGCGCTGGTCGTGCAGACTGGGCGGACGAGTGGATTGCGGTTCGGCTGCGGAAGGTGCGGACTCTTCCGGAGCGTCGGCTTCCTCTTCAGGGATGAGGCGCGCGAGAGCTTCGCGGGTAAGCGAGCGTTGGCGCTTGAGATAGCGGGAGACGATGAGGTCGCGCTCGGGATGGGAAGAAAGCCAACCCTCGCCGCGTTTCAGCAGCTTTTCAATCTCATCGTCGCCGACCCAATAATGCTTCTCGTTGTCGAGGACAGGGACCAGGACGTAGAGGTGAGCGAGGAGATCCTGGAGGCGGATGGTTGCGGAGAGTTGCAGCGAGACGTAGGGCGAGAGGCCCCATTCGGGGAAGGCTTCGTCTAGCAGCGTGGTCTGGAGGGAGACCGAGTAGCCGAGGGGCTCGAAGAGGCGGCGGACGAGGTCTTCGCCGCCACCGTGCGTGGCGATGGCGGGAATGCGTGCGGTGAGCGGGATGGCGGTGTCGGCGAGGGCGGCGCGTTCCTTGCTGCGGCCGCCGAGAGCAGAGGCGAAGACGCGGCCGATGGCGACGCTGAGGAAGGAGTTGGCACCGTAAGGGCGGTCGTTGACGTATTGCTGGAGCTGGCCGCCTTCGCCTGCGGGGCCGCGGTTGTTGCGGACGAGCGCGATGGGATCGACTTCCAGGAGAAGCGCTGCCGTGCAGAGATGCTCGGAGGCTTCGGAGTAAAAGACGTGGGCTTTGCCGAACGAAAGCTCTTCGGTTTGAACGCGGGCCGGGTTCTTGTGAAGCAGGTAGCCGAGGTCGGAAGCGGGTTGGTGGGTTGTCGAAATCGTCAGCAGCATCGAAGGGCTAGTTTAGCGGAGGCGATTGGGGTCCCGCTGCTGGGCGGGGGATCCCCATACTTTTGGTCCTAAAGTCTCGTTCTATTGTGGTTAGGTCTGGACTTTGGGGTTTGAGATGGGTGAATTTCGGTAAAGTATTGAGGGGATGGGAGGTTATCGGTACAGGGGATGCACTTTTTCTCTGGGTGGCGTCGACCGTAACGTATTGAGGGGCAGGGATTTCGAGGGAGATTTTTCAGAACTGAAAGTCTGCAGGCGGCAGGGAGCCGGCCATGATCCGGAGGCCGGTTTCGGCGCTGACGCGGCTGGTGTGGGCGGCGGCCTGGTTGGCTGCTGCGGTGGCGATGGCTGTGCCGCAGAACTGGAGCTGCTGCATGTACGCGAAGTGCCGCGTATAGATGGCCAACGGTGTAGGTCTGTGGGTGCGCCACCCGCCCATGAAATCGCCAACTCCACGCAACTGTTCGTAACCAGCTCTTGGAGCTATGACAACTTTATTGCCATTTGTCTACAGCGCAATTATGGTAGGGACACACCTGAATATTTCCCGCGCGGTTGCTTGCTACCTGGCCAGCGCGGCTTATCTGCGCCGAGGTTTCCCATGCCATCTATTCGTCTGTTGCGGGCCGTGTCGTTTTGCATGCCTGGTTCGGGTCGACCGTCGCGCCTCGCTGCCCTTGTGCTCGCCTTCGCCGCCGCCGCCCTTCCTGCCCGTGCCCAGGCGTCTCCCACCGTCACCGCCATCACCCCCGCCAGCGGTCCAGTCACCGGTGGCGTGCCAGTGATCGTCACCGGAACCAACTTTGAGACCGGCGCCACTGTTAGCTTTGGCAGCGCTTCCGCCAGCAGCGTCACGGTCTTGTCGGACACGGTCCTCGCCGCCACGGCTCCGGCGGGTGCGGCTGGAGCAGTCGATATCACCGTAACCACCAGCGCCGGAACCAGCGCCGTCAGTTCCGCCGACCAGTACACCTACGTTGCTGCGCAGACCTACCTGGTGACCACGCTCGCCGACGACGACGGCCCCCCCTATTACGACATCCCGCCGCCGCCCGGCACCGCGGCGAATTGTCTCGCCGGAGCCACCAGCAATGCTTCTCCCAACGACAAGTGTTCCCTTCGCGATGCCATCGCAGCGGCGAACGCGCTCAACGGCAATACCGTCGCCACGATCACCTTCAACAGCTCGCTGTTTTCTTCCGCCACGGCAGCAAACCCCACGATTTACAAGCTGGGTAGCTGGTACGGATACGAGCGGTTTCTTCCCATGACCGGCAGCATGACCATCACGGGTCCGGTGGACGCGAACGGCAACCCGTTGCTCGCCATCGACGGCCAGCGGGTGACAGACCCCGGCCATGGTACGCAGGTGCTGGGCTATAACGGCGCCAAGAGCACCAACGCGGCCACCGTCAGCAACCTCATCATCCAGAACGCGTACAACCTGGCCACGCACGGGGGCGGGCTGGGGGCCGGCGGGGGCGGAGCGATCCTGCTCAACAATGTTGTCTTCAACCAGAACGACAGCGCCTACGCCTCGGGCGGCGGCATCAACGCGAGCAACGGCGCCATAGTCACGCTGCTGAATTCCACGGTATCGAACAACTACGACGGGGGTGGCGTCTTCGTCTCCGGCGCCACTGTGAATCTGTACAACACCACCATCTCCGGCAACTCCAACCAGAACGACGGGGGCGGCGTCGAGATCGAAAACGGCGGCCACGTCACGATGGCGAACGTGACGATCTCCGGCAACTCCACCTCGTACGCCGGCGGCATCCTGGTCAACGGAGCCACCGCGTCGCTGTACATGGAGCGCACCACCGTCTCCGGCAACAACGCTTCCGCGGGCGAAGGCGCCGTGCTGGTGTACAGCGGAGGTTCGCTCGCCATGAAGAACAGCCTGCTGGGCGGCGACTGCTGCAACAGCGAGTTCGCCGGCTCCTCCAACGACCTCGGCGGCAACAAACTCACTGACTTCCCCCTCGTCGCTCCGCTGGGCTACTACGGCGGCCACCGCCAGACGATGCCGCCGCTTCCGGGCAGCCCCGCGCTCTGCAACGGCATCACGGGCGCCAGCAACCAGAACTTCGCCGACGAGCGCGGAGCCACCCACGGCGCCGCCTACTGCTCCGCTGGCCACCTCGACTCCGGAGCCGTCCAGACCAGCTACTCCCTCGCCTTCACCCGATCGCCCGGCACCTCCTACTACGGCGCCGCGCTCACGCCAGCGCCTATCGTCACCCTCAGCGAAAACAGCATCCCCTTCACCGGCGGCAGCGGAACCATCAACCTTGCCGCAACCGCGGGCACACTCTCGGGCACGACGAGTGCCGCTACCTCTACCGCCAACGGTCAGGCCACCTTCTCCAACGTGTCCATCCCCACGGTCCAGACTGCGGACACGCTCACCGCGTCGCTCGCTCTGCTCAGCAGCCCGAGCGTCCAAATCAGCGCCACCAGCGGAAGCTTCGACGTGACCGCCCTGCAAGGCAGCCTCAGCGCCTCGCTCGGCGGAGTCTCCACCATCGCCTACGGGCAAACGGCCGCGTACACGCTGCAGATCGGCAACAACAGCTCCACCATCCCTATCGCCAGCATGAGCGTCACCGTCGCTCTGCCCGCGGGCCTCAGCGTCACCGGAGGAACCGGAGCCGTCTGCGGCGGTGCGAACGCGCACACCATCACTGGCTACCTCGTCATCGACGGCATCAACCTTGCCGCCTCGGGTACATGTCAGGCCAGCTTTACGCTCACGTCCATCGCGATCGGCAATCAAACGCTGGTCGCCTCCTCCAACAACGTCGACGGCGCCTCCTCCGCCAGCCTCAATGTCACCCAGGCCCAGCCGACGCTCTCCTGGACGCCCTCCACCACCACGCTCCAGCACGGCGTCGCTCTCGGCGGCGCGGTTCTCGACGCCTCCTCCACGGTGAGCGGCTCCATCGCTTACACCGCGACATTGCAGCCCTCGGGCTCTCCGGTCGCCATCACCTCCGCCTCCTCGCTGCCCAGCGGAGCGTACCAGCTCACGGCCACGTTCACCCCCACCGACGCCACCGACTACGCCTCCGCCACCTCCAGCGTCTCCGTCACGGTGCTTGGCAACGACATCTTCGCCGTCTCGCCCTCCGGCGTCGGCTCGCTGTTCTCCACTGGCGGCGTGCTGAGCATGGCCACCTCCGGCGGCGGCATCGGAGCTGCCATCGATGCCAACGGCAATCTGTGGAGCATCGACAGCAGCGGCAGCGGCCTCGCGGAGTTCAACCGCCTCGGCGTACTTGCTACCGACCTCAACAGCCTCGGTCTGAGCGGGGCGACTGCCCTCGCCGTCGATGGCAACAACCATCTCTGGATCACCAATGGCGACGGCTCCATCCTGCAGATCACCACTGCCGGTACCGTTGTCTCCTTGTCGCAGGGCAGCACCTCCACCGCCCCCGCCTCCGTTGCGATCGACACCTCCGGCAACGTCTGGGTTACCAACACCAGCGCCAACTCCGTTGACGAAGTCATCGGCGGAGCCGCACCCACTGCCCCGCTTGCGCAGGGCGTCCAAAGCAACACCCTGGGAGTCAAGCCATGATCCAGTCTCCGCGTACCCTTCTCGTTGCTCTCGCCGGCTCCGCCGCTCTGCTTCTGACCGGCTCCGCCGCTCTGCTTCTGACCGGCTGCGGACTCCAGCAGACCGCGTCCACGCTCACGCCCGGAGTTGCGCTCCACGGAGTCCTGCACGGCGGCCGCCAGCCCATCGCCGGCGCCACCATCCAGTTCTACGCCGCGGGCTCGACCGGCTATGGCTCCGCATACCCCTACTCCTCAGGCTCCTCCCTGCTTGGCACCAACACCGTCACCACCAACAGTAACGGCTACTTCACCATCACCAACGACTACACCTGCCCCTCGCCGACCACTCCGGTCTACATCGTCGCCTACGGGGGCAACCCCGGCCTGCCGGGCAACGCCACCAACGACGACATTGTCCTGATGGCCGCGCTGGGCCCGTGTGGCAATCTCTCCTCCGCCACCAGCATCAACATCGACGAGGTCACCACCATCGCCTCCGTGTGGGCGCTCTCGCCGTTCATGACCGGCGTCGCCAATATCGGCGCCCCCGCGACCAACCTCAACGGCCTCGCGAACGCCTTCGCCACGGTCAACAAGCTGGCCAGCATTGGCGGCGGCTCCGCCCCCGGTCCCGCCCTCCCCTCCGGAGCGACAGCCCCCATCGCCAAAATCAACACTCTCGCCAACATCCTCGCCTCCTGCGTCAACAGCAGCGGCGGCCACGCCGGTGACTCCGGCGCCTGCGGCACCCTCTTCACCGACACCACCGTCAACTCCGTTGCTCCCGCCGACACCGTCTCCGCGGCCCTCAACCTCGCCCAGCACCCCAACCTGCAGACTTCCTCCCTCATCAACCTCTCCACCCCAGAGTCCCCCTTCCAGCCCACGCTCACTGCCGCGCCCAACGACTTCAGCCTCGTCATCACCTATACGGGGAGCGGCCTGTCCGCTCCTAAAGGCCTCGCGGCCGACGCCGCCGGCAATATCTGGATCGCGAACAGCTCCGCCAGCTCCGTTACCGAGCTCGACAATGCCGGAGCCCCGCTCTCCGGGACCAATGGCTTTACCGTTGGAGCCCTGAGCGGTCCTGGCGCCATTGCCATCGACACCGCCGGCAACGCCTGGGTGACGGTCGCCCCCAGCAGCACCGTCTACAGAATCAGCTCCAACGGTGTGACCAACGCCGCCTTTACCGGGGGCGGCCTGTCCTCACCCACAGCCCTGGCCATCGATGCCGCCAGCAACGTCTGGGTCGCCAATGCCGGCAGCTCCTCGCTCACTGAAATCCAGGCCGGAGGCGCCGTCACGAGCTTCACCAACCCTGGAGCCTCGTCCTCCACCGCCATCGCCATCGACCCCCAATAGATCACCGACACCTATCCCGTCACACGCCCACGGTAGTCCCCAAATGTGAGGGCTCCCGCCCCGTCGCATCTGCTTTCCTCCAGGACAACAGAATGCGTCGGCAAAGGCCCTGGGTGGGCGGAGCAGGGAGAGACTTGGCTGAGGCTTCGTAGAGAAGCCTTTACGGTTTACCGTCTACGTTAAGAGGATCCTTGCCCAGGCGCGGAGCAAAGAAAGCTGTGGGATAAAAGTGCGCAAGAGGATTGAGGATCGGCGACGTGGAGTCTGCGGCAAAAGGTTGCCCGGCCGGTACTTGGCGGCGACGCTGTAAACGTTGGGGTTACGTGGCTCTTTACTGTATGCCTTACCGTAAATTCACTTGTCAGCCAGTCTTTGGAACCGCCACACTCCTCCCCGTTCTTCCAAAAGGATAATTTTCTTGTTTCCGCTGGACGATGGAGTCAGAGCTTTGCGCGCATGTATTCCCAGGCCGAACGATGTCGCGCACGGTTCGCTCCGCAAGACGTTCAACGCATACTGCTGGAGGGCAGGGAACTCTGTGGGACCTGCCCTCCAGTACGTAGGAACAAGTTGGCCAGCACTAACCGCAACCGCTGGTTGCGCAAACAGACGCTTTACGGCACGAAAACAAGCGACACGAATGAATCCAGGATCAACGAATCCTCAACCCGTAACAAATTGGAGTACGACCAAGATGCGGTTAGCTCAGTCAAACACAAACGAACTTTCGCCCCGCCTGCAGCGGCAGGCAGCCTGGATCCGGAATGGATTACTGATGGCCGCCGCGCTGTTTGCCGTCCTGTTCATGACGGCCCCGATGTATGGCCAGACGGTTTCCGGTACGGTTACCGGAACGATTACAGATTCGACGGGAGCGATCGTTCCCGGCGTAACGGTGACAGTGAAGAACACGGCCACGGGCGAGATCCGCAAGGGGCAATCGAACAGCGCGGGCCTCTTTTCGATTCCGGCTCTGCCGCCGGGACCCTACGTTGCCGATACGAGCATGGCGGGGTTTCAGCAGAGCGAGTCGCAGTTGACGGTCTCGGTCGGCCAGACCCTGAACATCGACTTCAAGTTGAAGGTCGGCGAGACGTCTGAAAAGGTCGAGGTGTTTTCGACCGGGTCACTTGGTCTACAGACCGAGACGCACGATCTGAGCAGCGTGATGAGCGCGGAGACGATCGAGAACACACCGGCATACGCCGGTGCGCGAGGCGATCTGTTCCAGACGCAGACGACGCAGGTGGGTGTACAAACATCGTCACCGCTGGGCATGAGCAACATCAACAACAACGTCTCTCAGTACAACCTGCAGAGCAACACGCTTTCGATTGGCGGGGCGGGGTATTGGTCGACGAGCTACCTGGAAGACGGCGTGGTGGATATGAGCTACTTCGGGCAGCAGGCGACCGTTGAGCCTCCTCCGGAGTCGACGGAGCAGGTTGAGATTATTCGCAACGCCGCCAACGCTCGTTACGACGGGGCAAACGTGGTGAACGTTGTCACGAAGAGCGGAACGACTCAGTTCCATGGACGCGTGTATGACTACGTTGAAAACAACGTGTTCAATGCTCGCGGCTATAACAACGGTAATGCGACTCCTGTTGTTCGTTACAACAAGTTCGGTGCGGCGGCTGGCTGGTACGCACCGTTTACCCGCAAGAAGCTGTTCTTCTTTGTGGACTACGAAGGCTTCCGCCTGCTGCAGAATGCGACCCTGAACGATTACCTGCCCACGGCGGCTGAACGTTCTGGCGATTTTAGCGCGGACCTGACCGCGAACGCATACGGCCAAAAAGCTGCATTTATCTACGATCCTACGACCTTCAACGCGACGACTACTCCCAACGGTGGACCGACTGCGCTGCAGCAGTTCCCGGGCAACATCATTCCTGCCGGTCGGATCAGCGCGCTCGCCAAGGCGTATATCGCCATGGTGTATCCGTTGCCGAACGGCCAGAGCACGGTTTCGACGGCCAACTACGCCTCGACGCATTCCAAGACGAAGTTCGTCCACGACGATTACCTCTACCGGCTGGATTACAACATCAGCGAGAAGGACCACCTGTACACGGCCTACAACGCGAACGATCCGGACATCATTCGTCCAGAGTTTGTCGACGACTGCATCTGCAAGGAAGACAACCAGAACTTTGGCAAGGACTTCTACATTGAAGAGACCCATGTGTTTACACCACACGTGGTGAACACGGGACGGGTGGCGTTCAGCCGTTCGTTCACTGCACAGGAGTTCGGACACGTCGGCAATGGGACGAACTACTTCTCGCAACTCGGTCTGACGGGGCTGAATCCTCCTCCGTCGGTATGGGGCTGGCCGGCGTTCAATGTTGGCGGCTACTCCGGGCCGAGCGGATCTCCGCTTTCTTCAAAACAGAACATGTTCGAGTACAGCGACGAAGTGAACTGGAATCGCGGCAAGCACGCGATGTTCTTCGGCGGCGAGTTCGACCTGATCGACTACAACGCTGTGTGGTTCACAGGGCAGCCGAACGGCGGGTTGGGCGCGAACGGGCAGTACACGTTCAACGGTGACGCGAGCGGATCGACAGCGGCTTATGGATCGAGCGTGAAGTCAGCGTGGCAAAACCCCGGCAAGTGGGTGCTGAGCGGAACGATCCCGTTTGCAAACGAGTTGGCGGATTACCTGCTGGGCGACTACACCTCGACGAGTGCGACTGCCGGCAGCCAGGTTGGGTACTTCCACCAGAACAACATTATGCCGTACTTCCAGGACGACTGGCATGTGAAGCAGAAGCTGACGCTCAACCTCGGGTTTCGCTACGACAAATACTCGTCTCCGCTGGAGAAGTATGGTCACGCGGGTTATCTGGATCCGGTGACGGGCAAGTTCACCGAGGCACCGTACAACTCCAACAAGTACAACTTCAGCCCACGAATCGGTGCTGCGTATGCGATCAATGACAAGACGGCGATCCATGGCGGCGGCGGCATCTACTACTTCCAATATGGCTACTTCGACCTGCAGAATTACACGTACGATCCGCTGTTCAACACGGCTCTGACGAGCACGCAGTCGGGTGTGAACCCGGTGATCTGGCCGTCGACGTCTACGGGCAACAACCCCAACACGGGTGCGGCGCCCGGCAAGCAGGAGTTCTTTACGCTGGCGAATGTTGAGTCGGTCTGGGCGGCGATGCCTCCCGCAACCGGTGTGTTCCCGGCGGGCGGCACGGCGTTTGCCAAGTCGATGCCTACCAGCTACTCAGAGCAGTGGAACCTGGCGATCCAGCGGACGATTGGCAGAGATTGGATTGCCCAGATCGACTATATCGGCAGCGAGTCTCACCACATTATGAACTACGCCAACATCAACCTGGCGTCGTTGCCGACGGCAGCCAATGTGAACCCAAGCAGCACGGCGGACATCAACTCCCGCCGTCCGTACCAGTCCGTGCAGGGCAATATCATTCAGTACTCCAAACGTGGAGCGTCGAGCTATCACGGGTTGGAGATGGAGCTCAAGAAGCGTTTCTCCAATGGGTTCCAGTTCAACACGAACTTCGTGTGGCAGAAATCGATGGACTACCAGGACTCGGACCATAAGCCGACGGGTGAAGCGGGCGGGGACAAGCGCATTGACTACGGTCCGTCGGACTTCAACCAGAAG
>JAZKBC010000065.1:21884-37402 GCA_040388825.1 Acidobacteriota bacterium
GTATGTTTACAAGGCATCGGGTATCTATGAGCTGCCGATCGGCAAGGGCAAGCGCTTCCTGAACAACGGCAACTGGTTTGTGAACCAGCTGGGCGGTTGGAGAGTCAGTGGAATGCTGGAGGTTGATGCGGGACAGCCGTTCAATACGGCGGCGAACGACAACTCGTACACCGGGGGCGGTATCCAGATGCGCGGGAACTACAGCTGCAACCCGAACAATGGGCCGCACACAAACGCGCAGTATTTCAATACGTCATGCGTCAACACACAACCAGCTAACGGAACGTTTGGCACGGAGCATCGCAACGATATCTTCGGGCCACGGAATACGAATGTGAATCTCTCCGCATTCAAGGAACTGACGATCTACGATCGCCTAAAGTTCCAGTTCCGTACGGATGCGTTCAGCGCCTTCAACCACGCTTTGCCCAAGGAGCCGGTCAACACGATCAGCGCCGCGAATTTCGGGCAGATCACAAGCTGGGGTGGAGCGCGTACGCTGCAGCTTTCTGCCAAGATTCTTTGGTAAGAGGTTAGGAAGCGCTACCGGTTTTTGCGCTGGCCGACGAACCTGGCGCAAATGTACGACGGTAGGGGTGTGCTCCCGCACGATCGGAGCACACCTAGCTTCCGAACACAAAGAGCCCCACCGGGGCGTTCCTCCGGTGGGGCTTTTGTTTTCTCATTCGTCACTGCAGTTGAGCTGATTGCAAACGGGGCTCAACGTTGCGGCACTGCGCTTGTTCTTCTGCAACTCTCCAGGCCGGCAACTTGCGGCGAGAGGTTTGATCTTTTATCGCTCTATCTGCGCAGTATGCAGCCGCCAAGGATGCTGAGCTTCTATGCGTGTACGCTGGTTTTCATGGGTCCTTTGTTGCTGCACTGTGAGTTTTGCAGCAACTCCACATCCGCCTGAAGACTGGGTGAATCCACGCATTGGGACGAGCGGCGGGGGGCAGACTTATCCGGCGACAGGCGTGCCGTTCGGGATGACACAGTGGACGCCTCAGACTCGCGCTGGCGAGACGAAGTGTGTGGCGCCGTACTATGCACGCGATACGCGGATTCAAGGCTTCCGTGGAAGCCACTTCATGAGTGGATCGTGCACGGCGGATTACGGCAGCGTGACGCTGATGCCGCTGAGTGGGCCGCTGCGGCTGGGCGAGGTGGAACGAGCATCTGAGTTTTCGCGCGCGACCGAGGTGATGCGACCGTATCGCTATGCGGTGACGCTGGCTCGCTATGGAATTGATGTCGAGATGACCGGCAGTGCTCGCGCCGGCATATTGCGGTTTCATTTTGCGACGGGTGGACGCAAGTGGCTGCTGATAGAAAGCAACTCACGCGCCGGTGAGGGCAGTGTGCGGGTTGAACCGCAGACCGGAGAGATCACGGTTTCGAATCCGGCGCGACGAATCTATGCCGGGCAGGGCAAGCTTGCGGGGTTCGACGGAAATTTTGTGGTGGTGCTGAATCATGCGTTCACGGTCGGTGGAACGTGGTCCGGTGCGAAGCGTCATGAGGGTTCGGTAAGCGAAGAGGGAACTGGTGGAAGGCCCGGTGCTTACGTGGCCCTGGATGTGAAAGCCGGCGAGACGGTAGAGGCTCGCGTGGGGAGCTCGTTCACCAGCGTGGATGAGGCAAGGAAAAATTTGCAGGTGGAGATTCCGGAGTGGGACTTTGCGGCTGCTGAGCAGAAGGCTCGTGATGCATGGCACGACAGCCTGCGCAGGGTCGAGGTGAAGGCCGTACCCGAGCACATGGAGATTATGTACACGGCGCTTTATCACGCGCTGCTGCTGCCCAGCGCGTTCAGCGACGTGGATGGAAGCTATCCGAGCTTTGCGGGCGGCAAGATTGCTGAGACAGCCAAGGGGTTTACGTACTATGACGACTTTTCGTTGTGGGATACGTTTCGCGCGCAGCATCCGCTGCTGACGATCCTGGATCCGAAACGCGATGGCGAGATGGTTCGGTCGCTGGTGGAGAAAGGTGAGCAGGGCGGATTCCTGCCGATCTATCCGGCGTGGAACAGCTATACCTCCGAGATGATTGGGGATCATGCGAACGCGGTAATCGCGGATGCGTATTTCAAGGGCATTGGCGGGTTTGATATTGAGCGCGCCTATCGGTTGATGCGGAAGAATGCTACGGAGCTGCCGGCAACGACCGCAGAGTATATGGATGGCAAGGGAAGGCGCGGACTCGACTCGTATTTGAAGCTGGGCTACATCCCGCTTGAGGATCATGTGCTGGCTGCGTTTCATAAGGATGAGCAAGTCTCGCGCACGCTGGAGTATGCGTACGACGACTTTCTCGTAGGCAAGGTCGCTGCTGCGCTGGGCAAAACTGAGGATGCGGAGATGTTCGCCAAGCGGGGGCAGAATTACCGTAACGTGATCGACCCGGAGACAGGATTTGCGCGCGGGCGGCATGAGGATGGGACCTGGGTTTCGCCGTTCGATCCGGGAGTTCCGGCGACGTATGTGACAGAGGGCCTGCCGTATCAGTACACGTTTTTTGCGCCACAGGATATGGATGGCCTAATCGCAGCAATCGGCGGCAAGAGTGCGGTGATTCGCAAGTTGGATACGCTGTTTGCAAAGGGCTACTACAACCAGGGCAATGAGCCGAGTCATGGAATTGCATACATGTATGACTTTGCCGGCGCTCCCTGGAAGACGCAAAAACATGTTCACGAGATATTGAAGACGCAATACGGGGTTGGGCCGCGAGGGTTGCCGGGCAACGATGATTGCGGGCAGATTTCGGCATGGTATGTGATGAGTTCGCTGGGATTCTATCCGGTGACTCCGGGGGTGCCTCGCTATGCGCTGGGAGCGCCACAGTTTGACGAGGCGACTGTGTGGCTGCCGGATGGAAAGAAGTTCGAGATTCGCGCTCCGGGAGCGGAGCAGGGAAAGATCTATGTGCGATCGGTGAAGCTGAATGGTGTGGCTCTGACTCGGCCCTGGATTGAACACGCGGAGATCGTTGCGGGTGGCAGGCTGGAGTTTGAGATGTCTGCGACGCCCGTTCAGGGGGTTGGCGAGGGGCATTAGTGCTAAGAGTGGCGTAAATGCGTCTGGCAGCGTAGATTGGGTTTGCGGATTTTTGCCCTGCATCTGGAATACCGGCCGGCGTGCCTTTTAACGGATGCCTGCGGGTCTGGTTGTGTGAAGTCTACAAAGTGAAGGACGGAGAGTCGATGAACGTATCGCGCAGAAGTTTTCTTCAGGGGACCGCTGCGGCTGCAGCGGTTGCGGCTGTACCGACGGTCGCCAAGGGTTTTGCCGGAACGGCGCCGATGAGCTGTCCGTTTCGTCTCTCGGTAATCAACGACGAAATCTCGCAGGACTTTGAGCATGACTGCGAAGTTGCGGCGCATGATTTCGGGTTGAGCTGGATTGAGCTTCGGGGGATGTGGAAGAAAAATATCGCCGACCTGAACGATAAGGAAGTCGACGATGTGAAGAAGATCCTGGCGAAGTACAAGCTGCGCGTGACGGACATTGCGAGCCCGCTGTTCAAGGTGGATTGGCCGGGTGCGCCGCCTTCGAAAGAGCGGGAGAGCCACTCGGCTTTCAATGCGAATGTGGATCTGAAGAAGCAAGATGAGGTTCTGGCGCGGTGCATCGCGATTGCGAAGGCGCTGGATACCGACCGGATTCGCTGCTTTGACTTCTGGAGGCTGGAAGATCAGAAGCCGTTTCGCGCGGCGATGGACCAGAAGCTGCGCGAGGCCGCGGAGGTGTGCGAGAAGAACGGAATGATCCTGCTGCTGGAGAATGAGATGTCGTGCAACACGGCGACCGGTGCAGAGGCCGCACGAACATTGGGCGCGGTGAAGAACAAGAACTTCATGCTGAACTGGGATCCGGGTAACGCGGTCGCGGCAGGAGAAGTCAAAGCGTTTCCGGGCGGATACGATCTTCTGCCCAAGCACCGCATTGGACATTGCCACTGCAAGGACACGGTGTTGAAGCCCGGTGGGGGGTATGAGTGGGCTCCGGTGGGCGGCGGGGTCATCGATTGGGCGGGGCAATTCCGTGCCCTGGTGGCGCAGGGTTATCATCATGCGGTGAGCCTGGAGACGCATTGGCACGGCGGTGGAACGCCGGAAGAGTCAACCCGCATCAGTATGCGCGGGCTGAAGTCTGTGCTGAGCAAAGATGGGCTCTCTTGTTGAACTTGTATTCCGTGTAGTGCTGGGTCCTCCACAAAAAGTGAATAACGAAGGAGAGAGCAGATGGTGACACGACGCACATTTTTGGAACGCGCGGCTTTAGGGACTGCCGGGATGGCTATTGGAGCAACGGCGAAGAGCTATGCGCGGATCCCCGGATCGAACGAACGAGTGAACTTTGCGGTGATTGGCTTGAACAGCCGGGCGTATGCGCACTTGTCGTCGCTGACGGCCAATCGCAAAGACGCGCAGATTACTCATGCTTGTGACGTGGAGAGCAATATCCTGGCGAAGTTTGCCGGGAATGTAAATAAGTCACTCGGCTATTCGCCGAAGAGCGATAAGGATTTTCGGAAGGTGCTGGCGTCGTCGGATGTGGACGCAATAACGATTGCGACGCCGGATCACTGGCATGCGCCGATGGCCATTGCCGGAATTCAGGCAGGCAAGCATGTCTACGTGGAGAAGCCGTGCAGCCACAACCCTGGTGAGGGTGCGCTGCTGGTGGAAGCGCAGAGGAAGTACGGCAAGCTGGTGCAGATGGGAACGCAGCAGAGGTCGTCGCCGCACACCATTGAGATCGTCGGCAAGATTCACGATGGACTGATCGGGCGGGCGTATTATGCGCATGCCTGGTACAGCAACGTGAGGAAGTCGATTGGTGTTGGCAAGCCGGCGGCCGTGCCAGCGACTCTGGATTGGGATCTGTGGCAGGGACCGGCTCCACGGCAGCCTTATAAGGACAACGTGCAGCCCTATAACTGGCACTGGTTCAAGATTTGGGGAACGGGCGAGACACTCAATAACGGAACGCATGAGATCGATGTGTGCCGCTGGGCGCTGGGGGTGGACTTTCCGGACCGTATCAACTCGGCGGGCGGGCGATATCACTTCCACGATGACTGGCAGTTCTATGACACGCTCAATACGAACTTCCTGTATGACGATGACGCCGGCGGCAAGATGATCACCTGGGAGGGCAAGTGCTGCAACGGCGCGAAGCTCTATGGACGCGATCGCGGCTCGATGATCATGGGCACGAAGGGTAGTGTGCTGATTGATCGGGACGGCTACGAGATCTATGACCTGGGCGGGAAGAAGATTGATGAGTTCAAGGTTTCGAAGGCGAAGACCGAGTCAGCCGACCTGGTTGGAGCGGATTCGATGACTGACTTGCACTTTGCAAACTTCATCGCTGGCATTCGTACAGGAGAGAAGCTCCATGCTCCGGTCGCGGTCGGTAATGTCGCCGTGACAATGTTGCAGCTTTCGAATGTGGCTTGGGAGATGAAGCGCGAACTGAAGCTGGACCGCACGAATGGGCACATCAAGGGCGATGCTGAAGCGAACAAGCTTTGGGATCGCGAGTACGCGAAAGGCTGGGCGCCGCACCTGTAGAGTTGCGGCGATGGATGTGGCAAGGGCGAGCCTTTGGGCTCGCCCTTGCTGTTTGCGATTACGAACTACCTGGGTGGGGTGAATTGTTTCATGTTGGAGATGGAGGTGGTCCACTCTTCGTTCATGAGCAGGAAGGCGCCGAGGCCGTGGGGATCGTCGGTGGCGCGGGGGCGTGCGAGATACCATGCGAGGTCGCCGACGTCGGTGCCTACGCAGATGCCGGCGATGTGATAGAGACCGTCGTCACCCTTTGTGATGCGGCTGAGGACGCCGTTGTAGCCCTTGCGCGCCGTAGCCTTGTAGCTCGCGGCAATGTAGCCGCGCTTGATGGCGACACTCATGATGTAGGTGTACATCGACGAGCTGGAGGTCTCGAGCCAGTTTCCTTCGAGCGTTGGCTTGTCGAGGATCTGGTACCAGAGGCCGGTCTTGTCCTGGTAGTGAGCGAGGCCGGGGACGAGTTCGCGGATGATCTGGATGAGCTCGGCGCGGCCGGGCTGGTCGTGCGGGATGACATCGAGCGTGTCGATGATGGCCATGCCGTACCAGCCGATGGCGCGGCACCAGAAGAAAGCGGAGTGATGCGTGACGGGGTCAGCCCAATCCGCTTTGCCGCTCTCGTCCCACGCGTGATAGAGCAGGCCCATGTGATCGGACTTGAGGTGTTTGTGGTAGCAGAGCAGTTGCTTCACCGCTTCGGCGTTGGTGTATTTGGAGTCGCCGAAGGCGCGACCGTAGCGGACGAGGAAGGGGACGGCCATGTAGTTTCCGTCGAGCCAGAGCTGCGAGGCGCGCTCGGAGCGATTGCCGTGCCAGAAGCCGCCGTCGGTGGTGCGGGGATAGGTGTCGAAGCGATGGCGGAAGGTGTCGGCTGCGCGCCTATAGAAGGGGTCGTGGGTTTCCTCCCAGAGGCGAACGAGGAGGTTGGCGGCGAGTACGTTGTCGAGAGCTTCGATTGGCTTGTCTGCCTGGCCCTGGTCGTTGATGTGGGCGTGGACGAAGCCCTCGATGTATTGGAGGAGCGTCTTGTTGCCGGTGCGGCGATAGACGAGATACTGGCCCATGAGATAGAGGCCCTGCGGATACTGCCACGCGCCGAACTTTGTGGGGTCAGGGAAGTGATGGAGCGTGGTATCGATGATGCGCTGCGACCAGTCGGCGGAGTCCGCTGCGAAGGCGGTTGTGGGCAGGGCGGCTGCGGCGATGCCGGCGGCGCCCCACTTGAGGACCTCGCGACGTTGGATGTTAGTGGGATTGCTCATGAGTAGGTCGTTCCTTTCGTTGCTTGGGTCCCGTTGGGTTCGGGGAACTTGATAACAGATTCGCGAGAGAGTTGTCTCTAGCGGGGATAGTAGCGTGGCCATTCGCTGGGCGATGGTGGTTCGTCGGCAGGGAAGTTCCACTCGCGGCGGAAGGGTTCGCCGGGACGCGGGTTCCAGTTGATCCACGACGCGGGGTCGGTGTTGGCGATGTACGAACGCGGGCTTTCGCCGTTGGCGTTGATTGCGGTGACGCAGTACTCGATCACATTGGGATGCGGGGTTGATGTGGTTTCGCCGGGGATTGTATCGGGACGGCGGATGCTGGGGTGTTTGTCGGTATAGGAGCGATCGAGGCCTTGATAGAGGACGCGGAAGTTGTGCTCGCCTGGGGACCGCACGTAGAGGCGATACTGGCTTGCGCCGAGGATTTCGCCCCAGGTGATGGTGGCGCTGCCGTCGAACAGATCAACGCGGAGGCCGTCGGGAGTGGGAGGCGGGTGGCTGGTGACGTAGAGCGGGTATTCGTCGCAGGGTGCGCTGGTGTGCTTCGCGTTCGAAGCCATGGCGCGGATGTGGATCTTGGTGTTGTTGGGCAGGCCGTTGAGGTCGATGCGAGGATTTGCGCTCGATGCGGCAGGTATCCAACTATTGCCGGAGTCCTTGCTGAGTTCTAGGTGATAACTCGTTGCCGAGGCTGCGGAGGCGAGAATGACGGCGGCTCCGCCAGAGTGGTTTTCGGTGCGGAGAACACGCGGGGCTACTGGGACGGGAAGGTCGCTGGTAAGTTCCCAGCGATGCTGGCCTGCTGTGAGCTGGACGATGGTGGCACTGCTATTGCTTTGAGCGCGGGCGGCTTCGCCGTCGATGTAGAAGATGGTCTTGGCGTCGGGTGATGGCGTTGTGATGGTGAGCACGGTGGGGTTGGGGGCGAAGTATTCGCCGCCGAGTGGCTGGGCGGCGATGATGGATCCGCTGATGCCTAGGTCGGTGTCTTCGGTTGTGAAGGTCAGCCCGGCAATGCTCAGGCGAGTGCCGTGGAAGAGGGCGAACTCAGTTCTGTCGGCGCGCTTGCGGATGATGCCGGAGGTGCCTTCGAAGGCGATGTCGTCTTTTGCATAGTGAATGGGGTCGGGGTTGCGGAAGACGAGGTCGTCGATGCCCGGGGCGTGGACATGGCAACCGAACTTTGTGGGTTCCGCTTCGATGTCCATGCGATGGCTGATGAGTGCCATGGAGTCGCCGAGTCCGTCGAACCAGACGCCGGTGGTTTCGGAGGTCTTGATTTCGGTGCGCTGCGACTCTCGTGAGCCGGTCCAGCCGCGGAGGAGCTTGATGGTGGGGAGCTCGCTGCCGTTGCGCGTGAACCAAGAGAAGCGGTGGTCGATGGTGTAGTTCATCACGGCGTCGTAGACGATGAAGTAGTCGTGACCGGCGAGGAGAATACTGCGGCTGAGGTACTCAGGCGTGGAGTATGGAGCGGGTGCTTCGCGGGGGACGAGTTCGGCGAACTGCGCGCAGCCGAGATTGTAGAAGGGGCGTGAGAGGACGTTCATGCCGATGGAGCGGAAGATGCCTTCTTTGTAGGCGCCGAAGTTGGTGGAGAAGTCGGTGTCCTGGTCGTCGCGATCGCCGACGTCTTCGGTGCCGTTGAAGCTATAGGACTTGCCCGCGGCGAAGTAATAGATGACGCCGCAGCCGCCTTCGGCTGTGTTGCCCCAGCGGTAATTAGGGCCTTGGTCAATCTGCTGAAGATGTACGGAGACTTCGTCGGGTGTGCCAACCGCGGCGCGCATGGTGATGCCGTAGCCGGTGTACTTCGAGCTGCGGAGGTGAGGGTTGGTACCGAGGTTGTCGGGGCCGGGGTACATGATGTTCCACGGATAGACAGGATCGTTCGGCCTGGTTTCCATGTCCTGGTTGATGGGGCGGGCGGCCCACATGGCGTGCTCGGCGGCGAGGGGAGCATAACGTTGCAGGCAGGTTCCGAGGTACCAGAGCGAGCGCGGAGGGATGCGGCGTTCGGAGTGCGCGCCTTGCGGTGGATGCACGCGTTGCGGACTCATTCCGGGGGTGACGACTCCCCAGGAGTGGCCGCGGTCGAGCACTTCGAGTTCGTCGAGCGCTGCTTTGGTTTCGCCCATGAAGGGGGCGGAGAGTGCGTTGACGATCCAGCCGGCCATCTGTGCGAGCTCAGGAGTGAGGAAGCGTTCGCGGTTGTCGAAGTGGCGGAGGAGGAAGTCGGCGTGGAGCGATGGGCGGAGGAAGGCCCAGACGTAGGTGCCGAGATTCTCAGTCCAGCGACCGCCCGTCGCGTTCCACGACTCGACGGTGGGGCGGGTGTTGTAGTGGGTGTTGAGCTGGACGCACTTCTGCCAGTGGTCGGCCCAGGTTGCGGCCATGGGGTGATCGGGGAAGAGGAACGACATGCAGGCGGGGACGGCTTTGACATCGGCGAGAAAGTTGGGATGGCCGGCGAGCATGGGGGTGATGGGCATGAAGTCGTCGCTCATGCAAACGTAGGCGATGAAGAGATACATCGCGGTGAGCTGACGGCGTTGTTGCGGCGTCATGGAGGCGCGGAAGCGGTTGAAGCCGTCGACCCACCACGCGGTGACCTGGCGGCTGGGTACGGGACTGAAGTTGACGATGCCGCG
The DNA here is from genome assembly GCA_040388825.1 of Acidobacteriota bacterium. Lineage (GTDB taxonomy): Bacteria > Acidobacteriota > Terriglobia > Terriglobales > Acidobacteriaceae > Granulicella. Next base: position 31,385 of record JAZKBC010000065.1, read on the forward strand.
GCCGGGTATGTCACCGCCGCCGCCGTTTTCCCGCGGGCCATAGATAGGGAGTGTGCAGACGAACGGTGAGCTGAGGACTCGGGCGTGGATGTCGGCGGCGTCTTTGGCCTGGCCGGTCGAGAAGATGACCGGCGGATGGCGAGCGTCGTCGGAGTACTCGAGCACCCAGTCCTTGATGCGGTTGAGATCGAGCGTGCCGTAGACGTTTTGGAGTTGCATGGCGTGCGACGTGGCCGCCATTTGTACTTCGTACTTGATGCCGTCCTTCTCGACTGACTTGCTGGCGGCTTCGAGCTGATGCATTGCCTGCTTGTCTTTGTCGTGATCGTAGAAGGCGATGCACGTGGAGCGGGTGCCCGGAACGATGGGCCATTGCCAGGAGAGAACGCCTTCGCGATGGAAATAGCGTACCAATAGCAGGTCGGATTCGACGTGGTTGGCGTAGGTGTGGTCCTGCCAGTCGGAGACCTTATCGATGAAGATTCCGAGCGCGTCGTTGGAATGCTTGTCCCAGAAGCAAGCGGAGGTGGTGTTGTGGAAGGCAGTCCAGCTTTGATAGATGCCGAGTGCGAAGGGGAGTTCACCTTCAGGTAGCGGTGCAGTGTGCGGTGGGAAAGGGGCGCCGATTGCTTCCCAGTTGTAGGAGTCGTAGGGGGCGATGTGATTGGGAAGAGGGAAAGGATGATTCGGGGCCTGGCGATTGGTGGGGTGGAAGCCGGACCAGCGGGAGGTGAATGTACCGCGGACGCCGGGCTTGACGGCCTCCATGTTTTCAGTGAAGCGGACGAAGTCGAGACCGCCAACGGCCTGCACGTTGGCGATGTAGCGTGAGCCTGCGGCGGTGTCGTAGGAGATTTCGTAGTTGATGAAGAGTGGCCCGGACTCTTTGCGCGTGGTGGTGATGCGGGTGATGGTGTCGTTGTTGATGGAAAGCGTGGAACTGCCAATCCATGTGGTGTTGCGGGAGAGTTGGAGGATCGGGCCGGGAGCTGTGCCGGTGATGGCCTGCGTCGCCGGGATGCGAACGCGGACGGCGCCGGAGTCGAGGATGATGGTGTTCGCTTCGATGGATTCGTGGACTTGCGGCGGTGTGAGGACGGCGGTGTTTGACGCCGTGAGAACGAACTCGCGGCGGGCACCGCTGGGGAGATCAGAGAAGAAGTGCAGAGTGGCTGATGTGACAGTGCCGTTACTCGCGATGATGTCCGAGAATTGGATCGGGAGAGGCTCGTTGGTGTCGGTGCGCGTGAGAGTGAGGCGGTTGAGGTCGATGGGATGCTGGAAGACGATGGGATAACTCAGCAATGTGCGTGGCCACGAGAAGAATGGATGGTCGAGGGGATCGTTGAGCACGAAACGAATGCGGCGGAAGTGGTCCCATGTGGAGGGTTGAGGTGTTTGGGCCGTGGCTGCGGACAATAGTGAGGGTGCAGCGAGCAGGCCCGTACAAAACGATCGGCGATTCACTTGATAGGCTCCGTGGCTTTTATGCGCGGTGATGCATTGCGGCTTAGTGCATGGTGATGGGTGCGGTTAGCGGGAGATCTTCTGACGATGAGCCGACGAGGATGTTGTACGTCCCGGGCTGAACGGACCAGGCGTGTTGCTTTGCCGACCAGTAGGAGAAGGCTGCGGTGTTGAGTGGGATGGTGACGTCCCGCGATTCGCCGGGTGCGAGCGTGATCTTGCGGAAGCCTTTGAGCTGACGCGGAGGTTCGTTGCCTTCAGGGATGGAGGGAAAGTTGACGTAGAGTTGGGCAACTTCGGCACCTTTGCGATGGCCGGTGTTGGTGAGCCGGAAGTGGACTTCGGCTGAATGCGCGGCGGATGGCGCAGATACAGTGAGGTTGGAGTAAGAGAAAGTCGTGTATGAGAGGCCGAAACCGAAGGGGAAGAGTGGCTGGACATGGTTGGCCTGGTAGGCGCGATAGCCGACTTCGAGGCCTTCGGTGTACTGCACGGTGTGGCCGTCGCCGGGGTACTGTGCGGGTTTGCTGGCGAGGGTGTTTTTGACGCTGCGGGGGAAGGTGATGGGGAGCTTGCCGGAGGGGTTGACGTCGCCGAAGAGAACCGCGGCGACGGCGTTGCCGTCTTCCTGGCCGGGGTACCAGACCTCGAGGACCGCGGGGACCGAGTTGATCCAGGGCATGGTGATCGCGGAACCGCTCTTGAGCACGACGATGGTCTTTGGGTTGGCGTGGGCGACGGCTTCGATCATGGCGTTGAGCGACGTGGGCAGCTCGATGGAGTGATCGTGGCCTTCGGCTTCATCGTCGCCAACCATGATGATCGCTGCGTCGGCCTTCTTCGCGGCATCGACTGCTGAGGCAATGTCGGAGCCGTCGAGGACGTTGACATGGGACGAGAGAGGAGTGTGGGCAAGGACGCCGTCTGCGGGTTCGATTGTGTAGAAGGGGAGGACGTGTGAGCTGCCGCCACCGCCATCCTTGGCGTGCGAGGCTGCCGGGCCGATAAGGACGACGGTCTTCATCTTTGTGCCGTCGAGAGGAAGAATGTTGTTGGCGTTCTTGAGGAGAACGATGCCTTGTTCGGCCATGTCGCGGGCTTCGGCGCCGTTCTTCCAGACGTCGATGGGACGTGGTTTGGGGCGTGGAGAGAAGAGGCCGAAGCGGATCATCTGCGCGTAGCGGCGGACCAGCATGTCGTCGATGCGCGCGATGGGGACGATGCCTTGCTGTACGGCTTGTTTGAGCGGGTCGGCGAAGAACTCGCCGACGGGCATCTCGAGGTCGAGGCCGTTGAGGGCGCTGGGAGCGGTGCTGTGGACCGCGCCGTAGTCGGAGATGACGAAGCCCTGGAAGTGCCACTCTTTCTTGAGGACGTCATTGAGCAACGGGCCGTTCTCGCAGCTGAAGGCGTTGTTGACTTTGGGGTAGGCGCACATGAGCGAGGCGACGTTGGCTTCGTGGATGGCGGCGTCGAAGGCAGGCATGTAGATTTCGCGGAGCGTGCGTTCGTCGAGGATTCCGTTGACGGAGCGGCGGTCGGTTTCCTGGTCGTTGGCGATGTAGTGCTTGACGTTGGCGAGGACGCCGATGCTTTGGGTGCCTTCGATGCTGGCGACGGCGAGGCGGCTGTCGAGAAAGGGGTCTTCGGTGAAGCACTCGAAGGCGCGGCCGTTCTGTGGAACGCGAATGATGTTGACGTCGGGCGATTCGAGCAGATCGTAGCCGAGGGCGCGGGACTCCTGTGCGGCGAGGAGGCCGTAGCGGCGAGCGAGGTCGACATCCCATGAGGCAGCGAGAGCGATGGGTGCTGGAAGGGCCGTGGCGGGCTCCTGTGGACTGACGGCGCCGTGGCTGACGCCGGCCGGGCCGTTGGTGATGCGTAGCGCGGGGATGCCGAGGCGAGGGATTCCGGGGACGTAGCGGAAACGGGTGGCGTCCTTGATGCCGTGGAGTTGTGCGATTTTTTCGTCGAGCGTCATCCGCGCGACGATTGTGCGAGCACGGGCGTCGGGCGAAGTCTTTGGAGGTGTTGCGGCGTGGGACGACGCGGCGAGAACAAGCGGCAGAATCCAACCGGCAACGACACAAGAACCGAACGGGCGCATCAAAATCCTCTCAGTTAATTAAGAACGGACGCAGGCTTGGGCGAGACCACCGGTCTGCGGTAGAAAAAGCGAAAATCTGGAGAATGTGGGGTCGAGTGCTGGTGACGGGTGGGTCGCTGCATCGATGAAGAGGCACCTGAAGTGGTGTCCGCCCGGTGTCCAAAGCGATTGTCCTGAGGCATACGAGCCTAGCATCCTCACCTGCAGCGGCATGCGCAAGTGATTTAGCGGTAAAGAACCATCTCTAACGGTAAAGAGTCTGGAATCAGGGGGTTTTTGGAAGGAAACCAGGGGTGGCCCCACGGTGCTAGACTGGTCAGCGGAAATCAGGACACATGGGATCTAGGACAAGTACGCAGGGGCAGGAAGAGGTTTCTCTTCCTCCAAAGGCATGCTGGGAGGTACTCGAGCGGGCAGCGGCAAGCACTCATCTGAACCGCGCCGCCCGGCTTCGGGAGTTTTTGTTTTATGTCGGGACCAAGTGCCTGAAAGACGGCAACTCCGAGGTCCATGAGCAGGAGATTGGCGCCGAGGTCTTTGGCCGCCAGCAACATTACGACACCAGCCAGGACAACATCGTTCGCGTAAACGCAACCGAGCTGCGCAAGCGAATCGAAGCGTACTTTGCGGCTGAGGGGGCGAACGAGCCCGTCGTGTTCCAGATTCCGCGTGGCAGCTATACGCCTATGTTCCGCATGCGAGTGGCAGAAGCCGTTGAACCGGTGGCCGAGAAACCGGCTCCTACTGTGGCCCCGGAACTGACCGAAGTGGTTGAAACTCCAGCGAACTGGATGCAGCGGTTGCCGTGGGCGGTGGCCGCGGCGGCCGTCTGTTTGCTGGCAGTTGTTTCATTTGCGTGGTGGCGGCAGGGCCAGGAGACAAATCGCTTGTTGCATCCATGGCAAAGCCAGCCGGCGCTGGCTTCGTTCTGGCCGCGGTTTCTTGACCCGCACCGCACTACGGATATTGTTCTTGCCGACACGTCGTTTGCGCTGGTGGAGGACATCACCGGGCAGTCGCTCTCGCTAGCGGATTATCTGAACCGTAGCTACCTGCATCAGATTCAGTCGACAGATTTGAGCGCGGATCGCGCCGCAGATCTGAAGCTGATGGTGTCGCGCCAGAATGGCAGCCTGGGAGATTTTCGCGTGGCGCAGCGGATCCAGGCACTTGATCCGGCTTCGACAACGCTGCCGGTGCAGTTTGCGCGTGAGTACACGGCGGACTCGATCAAGGAACACAACGTGATCCTGATTGGGAGCCAAAAGTCGAACCCCTGGGTAGACCTATTCAACGATCAGTTGAACTTCACCATCGAGTATGACCCGAAGTTGAACCAGTCGTTCATTCGCAACCACAATCCGAAGCCGGGGGAACAGCCGATGTATGCGGCCCCGGTGAATCCCTATGCCTCGTCGGGGTACAGCATCATTGCTTACCTGCCGAATCCCAGCCACACGGCGAATGCGCTGATTGTTGCGGGAACGGATTCGCAGGCGACCGATGCGGCGGGCGAATTTCTTACCACCGACCGGTCGCTGCAAAGCTTTCTGACCAAGCTGAACACGAAGCAGATCCCCTACTTCGAAGTACTGCTGAAGACGACGCGGTTGAGCGGAACTCCGTTCAATGCGGAAATTATCGGCTACCGCACCTACTGAACAGGGTGGCCTTCGAAGACCTCGAAGGTGACCGGCGTGAGCAGACCCGAAGGCAGCAGTGGCGAGTCCTTCGTGTAGTGCTCGGCATTCGTGTGCGTGTAGTGGACCTGCTCAGATGGCTGCTTGTCGCCGATGATGCGATTGGGCCAGAGGTTCGTTACGCGAATGGAGAGGCTGTTCGTGCCGGGGTGGAGTGCTGGATCGATCCGGACAATGTAGGGACCATGCCAGAGTGTGCGCAGGTCTTTGCCATTGATGGCTACGGTAACGACTTCGCGGGCGTCGCCGAGGTTGAGCCAGATGGCTCGGTGGCCGGCTAGCAGATCCGCAGGGACGTTGATGGAGTTTGCGTAGGTTCCGGTGCCGGAGAAGTAGCGTACACCGGGGATGGTGGAGTCGGTCCAGGATTGGAGCTTGTCGACGTTGATGGATGCGGGTGCTCCCCAGTTAGCGGGGAAGGAGAGCGTCCAAGGGCCGGCAAGCGTGGGCTGCGAGGTCGAAGTGGCGATGTGGATGGTTTGCTGCTTGCCGTTGGAGAGTTTCAGTTGATAGTCGCCGGGTTCGGTGGCGAAGACCTTATGGGAGCTGGCATAGGTGCCAGCACCGGATTCGACCGAGGGGAAGAGTGGGTGCCCATCGTGGGAGGCTTCGACCGCGTGAATGCCTGACGGATGTTGGAAGACTACGAAGATGGAGCCGTGCGCCGCGATGCGGACGGGGATGCTGGTTTGGTCGCCGGACTCGCGATAGATGAGGGCTGGCGTACGTTCGCCGCTGTCCATG
>JAZKBC010000065.1:37412-52498 GCA_040388825.1 Acidobacteriota bacterium
CGCGGGCGCGGAAGGTCAGTGTGGCTTGCGCGGGAGCGTCGTTGGCGTTACGGATGAAGTAGATTTCCGCAGTGCTGGTGCGGCGATGGATGTAGTCGAGCGAGACGGTGGAGTCGCTGGCGGTGTAAGTGAAGTCAGGTGAGAGGTGCATGGCGTTGAAGACAGCGTGGGCGTCTTGCGTGCAGTAGATGCGGCCCTGGCCATAGCGAACGGAGTTGACGCCGCTACCGGAGGAGCAGTGCTGCCACATCGATGTAGAGATGCGTTTGTACTCGCTTAGCTGCGCGGAGGGAACGATGCCGAGCGGGCCTTCGGGTTCGAGACCTATTGCGGTGCCTCCGGAGTGGACATACTTCTCAAGCCATTTGAGCGCGGATATAGAGAGAGCTCGCGAGTAGGGAAGCGCGAGTGCTCGATAGCGGATGCCTTCCGGTGTGTGCAGGCCTCCATCGGTGGCTATCATGCGATGTTCGAGCGCGTCTTCGTCGGTGACGTCGTAGTCGTAGCCGGGAAGAACGTGGGCGGGGTCGTCGTTCTTCAGGCGTGCGAACTGCGGCACTTGTTCGCCGTAGTAGAAAAGCAGGTCGGCGACGGGCTGGCCCTGCTGCATGAGGAACTGCGCACGGTTCAGGCCGCGGAGAACCGGTCCGGCCTGATTCCACCACGTTGTGTTGGCATTGAGGTGAGTGCCGGCGAAGTATTCGTTGCCGGGCAGACCTTCGCTTGCGGGGACAGAAGTGGATTCGTGCCAGAAGAGATGGTTGAGGCCTTCGGTGAGTGCGCGATCAAAGGTGGGTTTGAGGTTCTGGCTGGGTGATTCAGCCCAGGCTGGACCCATGCAGGAGAAGCCTTCCGCGGCGACGAAGGTTTTGCCGTAGATGTGCGCTGCGCTGGCTGCTTCTTTCACGAAGAAGCGATCTTCGTCGGTGGTGCGATGCTCAGGCGACCAAGCCCAGAACTCTGTCTGCGGAAACGCTGAGCCGCGGAAGTTGCGCAGAGCGTCGAGTGGGCCGGAGTGCGGGCCGCCGGCTTCGGGGTGAGTTCCGAGACCGTAGGCTGCAGCGCGCTCGGAGAAGTGGTCGTAATAGCGAGTGGCGATCAGGTCAGCGATGGTGCGGCGGAGATCGGCGAGGAAGCGGTCGCTGGTGTCGCGACTGTCGAGGATGCGGCCGTCGATGATGGGCAGGTAAGGAAGCGGATCGTAACCGCGCAGGCGGATGAACTGCTGGCGAAAGTCGCCGGTCCAGTTGATGGCGTCGGACTCCCAGCTATCGGTGACGAGGTAGCGGAGTCTCTTGCCGATGTAGGGCTTGCTTGCGGTCAGGATCGGTACAACGACGCGGTCCCAGTAGTGATCGAAGGCCTGGGTGTTCATCATGTCAGCGCCAAGGGCGTTGCCGCTGGGCAGCAGCGAGACTACGGTTGAGTCGGTGTAGCCGACACGCAGAATCTCCCACTCGCCGGCGGGGACGTTCCAGTGCAGGGTGCCGTCGGAGGACATGTGGGCGGAGACGTCGATGACGTCGTGGATCATCGCATCCTGCTCGTTGGGAACGGAAGCAATGTTGACGATTGTCGACTCCGGTCGGGGCATGGAGAAGTTGCCTTCGTGGATCGCAGCCTTCTGCGCAAGTGCTGAGATCGCTGCGCGCTTGCTGCCACTTTCGCCAGGTAGCGGCGCGCCGTGATGGAGCGGGTAAGCGAGCACAGCAATTGGCTGGTAGTAGCCGTTGGTGATGGTCGGCATCGGCAACTTGATGTTTGCATCGTGGCCGCCAGTCATATGGATGCGCGTTGAGGTGAGTGTCTTAAGCGCATCTTGTGGAGTGACGCCGCTTCCGCCGAGAATGCCGACGTTTCCGCCGTTAGTGATGGTGAGGCTGATCTCCATGCCGAGCTGTTGCGCCAACTGCAGCGCATGCAGATAGAGCTTCATCCAAGCGGGGCTGCCGTAGACCGCGCCATTGGGGTTGTCGGTGCCTTCTTTGGAGTAAGCATCCACCAGGATGACGCCACCATAGCCGCGCTGCTTCATCTGCGTTAGATCGCGGGTGATGGTTTCGGCGGTAGTGTAGCCGTTGAGCCACCACCAGTAGCAGCGCAGTTTCGCTGCCTGCGGTGGATCTTCGAAACTACGCTCAAGGGTGTTGAGAGGCGCGGCTTTGGATTGTGCCGACATTTGAAATGCAGCCAAGAAAAGAAAGGATAGACCGACGACGATACTGGACTTACGTGCGAACAGCTTCACCACGTCTCCTTATGCCCTCGCATGGAAGGCTCGTGCTGGATGGACATTGTTGTGTTCGTTGTTGAGAACGCGTATGCGCAGGTTGCGCTTACGCGCTCTGCAGTTCTGCGGGTTTGTGCCAGGCGAAGAGTTTTTGTTTGAGTTCCTGCGCTTTTGCCTGATGCTGGGGAAGGCGAGCGAGGTTGTGCATCTCTGCTGGATCGCTGCGCAGGTTGTAGAGCTCGTCAATGTCATGCACCCAGAAGGTGTACTTGTAGTCGCCGTCGCGGATCATGTACTTCGCTGTGGGTGTGCCGAGATCGTACTCGGCGAAGACAGGGCCGTGGTCCTTGTGAGTTATGGGCTCGCGGATGAGCTCGGCAAAGCTCTTGCCGTCGGCGGGGCTGGTTATGGTAACTCCACAGAGATCGGCGAGTGTAGCAGTGAGTGAGACAAGGCTCACGGGAGTCTCGCATTCGGCCGCAGGTTGGCCGGGCACGAGAACCGTGAGCGGAATGCCGCAGGAGCCTTCGTAGAACTGGAATTTGTTCCACAGGCCGAGTTCGCCGAGCATTTCGCCGTGGTCCGAGGTGTAGACCACGATGGTGTTGTGATCAAGCCCAAGGCGCCGCAGAGCGTTGAGCACCTGGCCGGCGCAGTCGTCCATCTGTGCGAGGTTGCCGTAGTAGGAAGCAATGCGCTGACGTGCGGCCGCGGCTTCCTTGAGCTCTGGAGTCCAGCGGCAGGTCTCAATGTCGTTGCGTACTTCTTTGGGCGCGTGCTCAAGGTCGACCTTACCCCAGGTGTCCGGCAGCTTCATCTGCTCGGCAGAGAACTTCTCAGCGAAACGTTTCGCGGGCATGAAGGGGTCGTGCGGCTTGAGGAAGGAGGTGACGAGCAGGAAGGGCTCGCCGCTGTGTGCGTAGTGCTCGAGGAACTGGATGGACTCGCGTGCGACGAAGTTGTCGAAGTGGTCGTCTTCCTCCATGAGTGATGGGCGACCAACCGCAACGTGGCCCTGGCGATCATCTGCCTGGCGAATGCCTTTCCACGGATCGCCGCCGTGTTTCCATAGCGATTCGATCTCCGGCAGACCAGCGCCGGAGTTGGGCCAGCCGAGTTCTTCGGTGAAGAGCTTCACTTTCGGGCCCAGGTACTGCAGCCAGTCGTTGAACTCGAGCTTGTACTCAAAGCCGTGGTTTTGAGCATCGACGAAGTGCATTTTGCCGACGAGCGCGGTGAAGTATCCGGCGCTGTTGAAGTGATGCGCGAGTGTTCTGTGTTTGTAAGAGTAGGGCGTTGAGTTGCCGTGAGTTTCGAGGTTGTGTGAGTAGAGGCCAGTCATGATGGAAGCACGCGAGGGAGCGCAGACCGGGTTGGTGCAGTAGGCGTTGGTGAAGCGGACACTCTCGCGGGCCAGGGCATCGAGGTTCGGCGTGATGGCGGTCGTGTCTCCGTTGACGCCCATGCAACTGCGCTTGTGCTGGTCGGACATGAGCAGGAGCACATTGAACTTTGGTTTGGCTGGTGGCGCACTGGTTGGGGGAAGTGGCTTGGCTGAGGTTTCAGGCGTGATGCTGAGAGCGCCCGCCGCGGTGGCTGCGATCGATAAAAACTTTCTTCTGTCCAAGCTCGGCTCGTCCTTGCGTAAAAACTGCGTTACTGCGCGTTGCTGACGAACGGCTGTGACAGAAATTCTGCGAACAGCCCCAATGGCTTGTAAGTGTAGCGCACGGGTTCCGTTTCTGCGGCCCCATGACGTGGCGGACGCTGTTGGCAGAGTCGGGAAGCAGGCAGACCGCAATTGCGTTGAAGAAGCAAATGTCCTTGCTGCTGAAGGTTTTCCTCATTGCACCGGAAGCTGTGCAGGTTGACAAACAGGTACACCGGTAGGCGAAGATAAGGCGAAGAAAGAGTAGATATGAAACTTGCTTGCCAGCTTCGCGATGAACTCGAACTTGCGCTGGCCAAGCGCATGCCTGCAGCGCTTTCACCACGAATGCGCGTGGCTCCGGAAACATGGCCGACGGGCGTGATGGACCTCGATGCGCGACTGCAGGGCGGACTGCCGGTGGGCGCTGTCACAGAGTTGGTCGGGCCGGAGTGTTCCGGGCGAACGACGCTGGCGCTGCAGTTCCTGGCCGGATGCACACAGCAGGGCAAGGTGTGCGCGTGGGTAGATGTTTCGGACACGTTTTGTCCGCAGATGGCGGAAGCTGCAGGCGTGAACCTTGAACGTTTGCTGTGGGTGCGCTGCGGTGGGCCTGGGGCCGAAGCCAAGGCTCGCCGACCGTGGAAGCCGCTCGACCAAGCGCTGCGGACGGTGGATTTGCTGCTGCAAGCCGGGGGCTTTGGCGCGATTGTGCTGGACATGGGCAGCGTGGCACCGGAGTTTGCATGGCGTGTCCCGCTGGCAACGTGGTTTCGCTTTCGAGCGGCGACGGAACGTACTCAGAGCTGCATGCTGCTGCTTACACAGCATCCGTGCGCACGCAGTTCGGCAGACCTGGTGCTGCGCATGTCCTCGGGCATTGTGGAAGCGAGTGGGCCAGTGATGACCGGTGTGGCGTGGCGGGCGGAGATTGAACGCAATCGCAATGAGAGTGCGGCGAAGGTGATCCTCATCCGCAAGCCTCCGCAGAACGAAAAGGCTGCGGCATGGACGAGCAGCCCGAGTTGGATGAGCGGGGAAGCCGTATGAGGGAAGCCGTTTATGTTTGCCTGCGCCTTGCTGAGTTCGCCGCGCAGGCGTTGCTGCGGCTGCGGCCTGCGATGAAGCAGGCCGCGGTTGCGGTGATGGAAGGCGAGCCTCCGCTGGAGCAGGTGTGCGCGATGAATGCGCTGGCAGCGCGTACAGGTGTGAAGCCAGGCATGACGCGTACGGAGCTGGAGAGCTTTTCGGAGCTGCAGATTTTGCGAAGGTCGGTGGTGGAAGAGCGTTGCGCGCGAGCTGTGTTGATCGAGTGTGCTGAGGCTTTTACGCCTCGTATGGAAGAGCAGCCGGATACTACGGCGTTGGTGCTGGTACTGGATATGAGCGGGAGCCGACGTATGTTCGGCAGTCCGCAGGCTGCGGCACGCCGCATTCAGCAGGCAGCTCGGCAGCTTGGATTTTTTGTGCAGGTGGGTGTGAGCGCAAACTTCTTCTGTGCGGTTTGCCTGGCGAGAGCGGCAGGATCGCGGTTGCTACTGGCGCCTGCGGGAGAGGAAGCTAACGCGCTTGCGCCACTGCCGTTGGCGATGTTGTTGTTGACGGCGCAACAACATGAGACGCTTGCGTTGTGGGGGTTGCGCACGATTGGTGAGTTGGCTGCGTTGCCGGAAGTGGATCTGGTGGTGCGGCTGGGGCAGGAAGGCAAGCGGCTGCGGCTACTGGCTCGCGGCGAGCATCCGCACCTGATGATTCCGCTGGAGCCTGAGGTGCAACTGGTCGAACAGATGGAGTTCGACGCGCCGGTGGAGTTGCTGGACTCGCTGCTATTTGTGCTGGCATCGATGCTGGCGCAGTTGATTCAGCGAGCACAAAATCGTGAGCTCGCGCTGGCCAGCGTTACGGTGCGATTGCGACTGGACGGCGGTGGCGAGCATGAGCGCACGCTCAAGCCTGCACTGCCTTTGCTCGATCGCGCGCTGCTGTTGAAGCTGCTGCATTTGGATCTTGAAGCGCATTCTCCGCCGGCAGCGGTGCTGGCTGTGGAGCTTACGGCGGAAGCAGGCAGTCGCAGCAAGGTGCAGATGGGACTCTTCTCGCCACCGCTGCCGGAGCCTATGCGGCTGGAGGTAACACTGGCACGCATTGCTGCGCTAGTCGGTGAAGAACGCGTAGGCCGGGCACGGCTGGTGGATTCGCACCGGCCGGAAAGTTTTGTGATGGAACGCTTTTCGGTGCGTGTGGTTTCGCCGAAGAAGAATCGCCTACACAGCCACGCGATTGCATTGCGGCAGTTGCGTCCGCCGGTTGCTGTGCATGTGCAGAGTGGGCGCAGGCGAATTGAGGCGTTTCACCTGGAAGGCACAAGGTTTGAAGTGCACCGGTTGTATGGGCCGTGGCGGCGCAGCGGCCAATGGTGGTCGCAGGATGTGTGGTCGCGCGAGGAGTGGGATGTCGCGGCGCAATCGAACGCCGGTGCGGGGCTGCTCTGTTTGCTGGCCCATGATCTGCTACGTGACCGCTGGCAGATGGTGGCTCTGTATGACTGACTATGTGGAGTTCCATGCTGCGAGCGCGTTCAGCTTTCTCGAAGGCGCGTCTTCGCCGGAGGCTCTTGTTGAGGCCGCGGTAAAGAACCAGATGCCCGCGATGGCGCTGCTCGATCGCAACGGATTGTATGGGGCAGCGCGCTTTCATAAGGCAGCGAAGGAGAATGGAATTCGCGCGCACATCGGCGCAGAGATCGTTGTGGATGAAGCTCGTGTTCCGCTATTGTGCGCATCGCAGACCGGCTATCAAAATCTCTGCCAGCTCGTGACGCGGTTCAAAATGCGCGAGAAGACGAAGGCGGAAGGTAAAGCGCGGTGGGAGGATTTAGCGGAGTTTGCTGGCGGGCTGATCTGCATGACGGGTGGCGCGGAAGGGCTGCTGGCCGCGGCTCTCGAATGCGGCGGTGAAGAGACTGCTCGCACTGAGGTCGAACGGTTAGTCACGATATTTGGCCGCAGCAATGTGTATGTGGAGTTGCAGCGGCATGGCCTGCGAACAGAAGAGGTCCGTAATCAGGCGGCTGTGCGTGTGGCAGAGTCTCTGCATCTGCCGCTGCTCGCGACCAATGGCGTTCGTTACGCCACGCAACATGAGCGCGAGGTGCTGGATGTGTTCACGGCGATTCGTCATGGCACTGACCTGGAACATGCAGGGCGACTGCTGCAGGTGAACTCGCAGCGGCATCTGCGTGATGCGCGAACGATGCGCGCGCGGTTTGCTGATCTGCCCGAGGCTATTGAGAACACCCTGCTGCTTTCTGAACGGCTGCAGTTTGAACTGAACGATCTTGGTTACCAGTTTCCACTCTACCCGGTGGATGCGGGCGAGACGATGGAGAGCTTTCTGCGTAAGCGTGTCGCGGAAGGCATTGAGCGGCGCTATGGGCCTAAGCGCGATCGTCCGTTGATGGAGAAGGCAAAAAAACAGGCCGAACGTGAGCTGCAGTTGATCGCGAAGCTCGGCTTTGAAGGCTACTTCCTGATCGTGTGGGACATCATCGAGCACTGCAAGCGCAACGATATTCTGGTGCAAGGGCGTGGAAGCGCGGCGAACTCAGTTATCTGCTATGTGCTGGAGATTACGGCAGTCGATCCTGTGGGAATGGAACTGCTCTTTGAGCGATTCCTGAACGAGAACCGCAACGAGTGGCCAGACATCGACCTCGATCTGCCGTCAGGCGACAAGCGTGAGCAGGCGATCCAGTATGTGTACCAGCGCTATGGTGAACTGGGCGCAGCCATGACGGCGAATGTGATCTCGTATCGCGGAAAAAGTGCGGCGCGCGAAGTGGGCAAAGCGCTGGGCTTCGATGAAGAGACGCTGGGGCGGTTGTCGGGGCTGATTGGGCAGTGGGAGTGGCGCAGCAAGAGCGAGACGATTGGGGACAACTTCGGACATGCTGGCTTCGACATCACGCATCGGCGCATTGCGAAGTATGTGGAGCTGTGCGAGCGGCTACAGGATTTGCCGCGGCACCTCGGGCAGCACTCGGGCGGGATGGTGATCTGCCAGGGATTGCTGAACCATGTGGTGCCAATCGAACGCGCATCGATGCCCGGTCGCACGGTGGTGCAGTGGGACAAGGAAGACTGTGCGGCGATGGGCATCGTCAAGGTTGATCTGCTGGGGCTGGGCATGATGGCTGTCATCAAGGACTGCCTCGACCTGATTCCGCGGCACTATGGAGTTCCGGTCGATCTGGCACAGCTTCCGGCGGATGATGAAGAGGTCTACAAGACGCTGCGCGAAGCCGATACGGTGGGCATGTTTCAGGTGGAGAGCCGCGCACAGATGGCGTCGCTGCCGCGCAATGGACCGACGAAGTTCTACGACCTTGTTGTGCAGGTGGCAATCATTCGCCCGGGGCCGATTGTCGGCAAGATGATGCACCCGTACATGCGACGAAGGCAGGGCAAGGAGGCGGTGACGTATCCGGTTCCATCACTTGAGCCGGTGCTGAAGCGCACGCTAGGTGTCCCACTGTTTCAGGAGCAGTTGCTGCGCATGGCGATGGTGGTGGGCAACTTCTCTGGCACCGAAGCTGAGGAGTTGCGCAAGGCAGTGGGCATGCGGCGTTCTTGGAAGCGGATGGAAGAGTTGATGGTGAAGCTGCGCGTTGGCATGGGCAGCAACGGCATTAACGCGGACACGCAGGATTTGATCGTGCAGAGTATTCAGTCGTTTGCGCTGTACGGGTTTCCGGAGTCACATGCTGCGAGCTTTGCGCTGATTGCGTATGCGTCGGCGTACTTCAAGGTGAAGTACCTGGCAGCATTCACCTGCGCGATGTTGAACAACCAGCCGATGGGCTTTTACTCGCCGGCCGTGCTGGTGAAGGATGCGCAACGGCATGGTCTGCGGGTGCGCCCTGTGGATGTGCAGCGATCGAGCGTGGAGTGCACGGTGGAAGTGGATGAGCAGCGTGGGCTGTCGATGAGGCTGGGGTTGCTTTATGCACGTGGTTTGCAACGCCCTACAGCGGAAGCATTGGTGCGGGCTCGTGAGTCGGACGGTTGCTTTCTGGATGCGGAGGATCTGTCGCAACGAGTGCCTGGGCTCGGCCGTCGCGACCTGTTGCAATTGGCGAGGATCGGTGCGCTGAACTCCTTGCAGCAGGTGGAGCACAGGCGCGACGCCATCTGGCAGGTGGAGCAGAGCAGCCGTTCCGTGGGTCCATTGCTGGCAGGTGCGAGGAGTGCTGCAACCGCTTCGCCACTGCGGTTGATGAACGTTGAAGAGCGCATGGTGTCGGACTATGCAGGGACGGGATTGACCGTGGGACCGCATCCTATGGCATATCGCCGCGCGGAGTTGAATGCGCTGGGCATTCTTTCGGCGCGACAGTTGCGCGAGGTTCGGGATGGCGTTCGCGTGACTGCGGCGGGAGGCGTGATTGCGCGGCAGAGGCCGGGGACAGCGATGGGCTTCATCTTTCTGTCGATGGAGGATGAGACGGGAATCTCGAACGTGATCGTGACTCCGCAGCTTTATGAGCAGCAGCGCATTGTGGTGACGCGGGGGAAGTTTCTCAAGGTCACAGGCCGTCTGCAGAATCAAGATGGTGTGATTCATGTGAAGGCAGAGCACCTGGAAGTGCTCGACATCAGCGCTGCCGATCTGCGATCACACGATTTTCACTAGCGATTGGCAAGCGGTCGCGATTTGCCGTAGTCGCCTCGTATCTGTGAGGATGTTGTGCATGATCGATTCGAAAACAGTCCTGGCGCATCTTGATGAACTTCGCGCTCTCACCGGCGACGAGCAGGGGGCACAGCGTGTGGCATGGTCGGTGACCTGGCTGAAGGCGCGTAGCTGGTTTGAGCAGAAGCTGAAAACGTTGCCTGTGGAGCATCACTATGATGCTGCGGGCAACCACTGGGTGACGTTGGCTGGGGAGTCGGAGAAAGCGTTGGTGATCGGCAGTCATCTTGATTCCGTGCCCAACGGGGGCTGGCTTGATGGCTGCCTTGGTGTGATCGCCGGGCTCGAGGTGTTGACAGCTCTCGCGAAGAAGTACGACGGCAAGCCGCCGTTTACGATTCGGCTGGTGGACTGGGCCGATGAGGAAGGAGCGCGCTTTGGCCGTAGCCTGTTCGGTTCGTCGGCCTTTGCGGGAACACATACGATTGAAGCAGATCGGGTGCGCACAGATCGCGAAGGAACCATGCTTGAAGCCGCGCTAAAGAACTGCGGCGTCGAGGTGGATCGTATCGGCGAGGCAAACTGCGAGCAGAAAAACATTGCAGCATACCTCGAGCTACATATCGAGCAGGGGCCAATTTTAGAAAAGCTCGGCAAGCCGCTTGGCGTGGTGCAAGGGACTAAGGGTGTGGAGCGCTGGGCGATCACGTTTCGTGGACAGGAGGCACACTCCGGCTCGACGCCGATGGAGGTTCGCCGCGATGCTCTGGCTGCGGCCGCAAAGCTCGCGCTGGAGATCCGTCCGGTCGCGCGCAAGCATCCGCAATCGGTGGCGACGATGGGCAGTGTGAAGACGTTCCCGGGCATCGTTACTGCGGTTGTTGGACGCTGCGAGTGCACGTTGGACATGCGTGACCTTGATGCCGAGGTGCTGGCCGGGATGCTGCGCGACGCTCGCGAGGCGAGTGAGCGGTTTGCGCAGGAAGAACGTTGTACGGTGGAGTGGTCGAAGATCTGGTCGATTGAGCCGATTCCGTTCCACGCTGACCTGATCAAGCTGTGCGACGAAGCGATACTTGAGACCGCCGGAACCAGCGAGCGGTTGCCCTCTGGACCGTTGCATGATGCGGCGGAGGTGGCGCGTATCGGCATTCCAACCGTGATGATGTTTGTGCAGTCGTTAAACGGCCTGAGCCACAATCGGGCGGAGGATACGCTGCGCGATCATCTGGAACAGGCCGTGGTGGCGCTGGACCGGTTGGCCGAGAAAACGCTCGGCTGGATGGCGTCGCACTAACGAGGGCCCTGGAACCATCCGGGGTTCCCGTTCGCCGCAAAAATGGTGCATAATCGTGACTTCTGCAAAGCGCGTGCTGCAGGAGACGAAAACGCGGAGCCCGAGGCCGTCTGCGGGGGCTGCGCATTTTCCTTTTTGGAGCAGCGCTGTGGCAGGACGAAGGAGCAGTCGACGGGATCATGAGTCAATCCACCAATTTTCATGCGCAATCGCCGGGCTCGCCCGAGGTCATCGCGCGCTTTCCGGACCTGCATCCTGCGTTCGACAAGACCGCTGCGGTCACTGAGGCGAATCGTTGTCTCTATTGCTTTGACGCGCCTTGCACGGGAGCTTGTCCAACCCATATCGATGTGCCACGTTTCATCAAGAAGATCGCGAGCGGAAATCTTGAAGGCTCCGCGAAGACCATTCTTGATGCCAACATACTGGGCGCGAGCTGCTCGCGTGCATGCCCCGTAGACGTGCTGTGCGAAGGCGCGTGCGTGATGAATCGCTATAACAAGCAGCCGATCGAGATCGCGCTGCTGCAGCGGTTCGCTATGGACTCGTTGCACGCCAGTGGAGCGCCGCTGCCGTTTACTCCGGGGCCGGATACGGGCAAGTCGGTAGCGCTCGTGGGCGGTGGGCCGGCTTCGCTGGCGTGTGCCGCAGAATTACGCCGTCGCGGTATTCGTGCGGAGATCTATGACGCGCGACCACTGCCGGGTGGCTTGAATACCTATGGCATCGCCGAGTACAAGTTGCCACTCGCGGAGAGCCTGCGCGAGATTGATATGCTGTCGCAGTTAGGCGTGGTCTTCCACTTCAACACGATGGTGGATGCGGCGAGACTTGCCGAGCTCGAGACGTCGCACGATGTAGTCTTTCTCGGCTTGGGACTGGGTGCGATTCATCGGCTCGGCATTGCAGGTGAGCAACTCGAAGGTGTGACCAACGCGCTGGACTTTATCGCCGGTTACAAGAGTGGCACCATCACAACGGCGCCAGCGAAGGTTGCGGTAATTGGCGCGGGCAATACGGCGATCGATGCGGCCAACGCTGCCGTGCGATTGGGTGCGGAAGAAGTGCACATGGTGTATCGCCGTGGGCAGGAGCAGATGTCCGCGTTCACATTCGAGTATGAGCACGCGCGCCAGGAGGGTGTGCGCTTCCTTTGGCATGTCGCGCCGACGGGTCTCGTCGGGCAGGATCGCATTGAGGCGCTGCAATTAGCTCGACTGGAGGCGGCTGAAGATGGATCGTTGGTGCCGCGCGCAAATGAAGACTTCGCGATGGACGTTGATCTTGTGATCCTTGCCATTGGGCAGGCGACGCATACAGAGTTTTTAAAGGATGGACAGGTGAAGTTGGAGCGCGGGCGCATCATTATTGATCGTGCCAGCGGACAAACATCGAACCCGAAATACTTCGCCGGCGGCGATTGTACGAATGGTGGCCGCGAAGTGGTTGACGCCGTTGCGGATGGAAAACGCGCAGGCATCGGTATTGCCGCGTGGCTGGAGGGTCAAAATGCCAACGCTTGAGACGACATTCGCGGGTATCCAATGCATCAATCCGTTCTGGCTGGCCAGCGCGCCGCCGACTAACTGCGGTGAGCAGATCATGCGTGCTTTTGACGCGGGGTGGGGCGGAGCGGTATGGAAGACCATCGGCGCTCAGGTGACGAACGTGAGCTCGCGCTACTCGTCCATCGACTGGATGGGCCAGAAGATGATGGGCTTCAACAATATTGAGCTCATCAGCGACCGCCCGCCGGAAGTGAATCTGCGCGAGATCGCCGAGGTGAAGCGCCGTTACCCGAAGCACGTGGTCATCGCGTCGCTCATGGTTGAGTCGAATCGCGAGGCCTGGCATGACATCGTGCAGCGCGCCGAAGATGCCGGCGCCGATGGTCTGGAGTTGAACTTCGGCTGCCCGCACGGCATGAGCGAGCGCGGCATGGGTTCGGCTGTGGGTCAGGTGCCGGAGTACTGCCAGCAGATTACGGAGTGGGTGAAGGAGAAGGCGCGCACTCCGGTGATCGTCAAGCTCACGCCGAACATCTCGGACATTCGCATTCCTGCGCGTGCGGCAAAGCGCGCTAAAGCGGATGCAGTTTCGGCGATCAATACAATCAACTCGATCACAGGAATTGACCTAGACACGCTGGAGCCCCGGCCGAACGTGGATGGCAAGAGCTCGCACGGCGGCTACTGTGGGCCCGCAGTGAAGCCGATTGCGCTGAACATGGTTCAGCAGGTGAACTCGGATTATGTCGATGGCAACCCGATTCCGATGTCCGGCATCGGTGGCGTTGGTACATGGCAGGATGCAACGGAGTTCATTCTGCTGGGTGCCGGCACGGTACAGGTCTGCACAGCGGCCATGCACTACGGCTATCGCATCGTCGAAGATATGGCCGACGGGCTGCTGGCATGGATGGGCCGCAAGGGCTACAACACAATCGACGATTTCCGTGGCCTCTCGCTGCCGAACGTTCGTGAGTGGAAGAACCTGAACCTGAACTATCGCGTCGTTGCCGAAATTCATGCCGACAAGTGCATCGGTTGCCAGCTCTGTTACACGGCTTGCTGGGATGGAGCGCATCAATGCATCCATCTCGATCGCGCTGACGGTGGCATGAACGCACCGGTGCACGGAACGGATCCACGGTATGCGATGCATGAGCCGAATCCGCACGGCAAGCCGACTCCAGCAATGGTGACGGCGCAATCCGCGAAGGTGATTACGACGACGCCGATTCCGAAACTCGATCTCAATGGCGCCGGCATGAACAGCAACGTCACGCCGTTGCATCGCATTCCGCGTGTGGATGTGGACGAGTGCGTGGGATGCAACCTGTGCTCGCTGGTTTGCCCAGTGCCGGAGTGCATCACGATGGAGCGCGTGGAGAACGGGCTTGCGCCGGAGACGTGGGCAGAGCGCGTTGCGGCTGGCGCGGTTCCTGCCGGAGCCGTGGGTGGCCCAACCAACCCCAACCACTGAGCGGGAGTTTCCGCTCGGTGGCATGCTTAAGTAGAGGCTGAGAGAACCATGGGAACGCTGATCAAGAACGGAACCGTCGTCAACGCGGATGGATCGCAGAAGCTGGATGTGCTGATCGAAGGCGAGACGATTGCCAAAGTTGGCGCTGATCTCGACGCTGCTGGTCACACCGTTGTGGATGCGACTGGATTGCTGGTGATGCCGGGTGGCATCGATGTGCATACGCACCTCGACATGCCGTTTGGCGGGACGACTTCAGCAGATGACTACACGACCGGAACACAGGCGGCTGCTGTCGGCGGAACGACCATGGTGATCGACTTCGCGCTGCAGAACCAGAGCAGCACATTGCAGGATGCGCTGCAGACATGGCTGAAGAAAAGTGACGGCAAGGCTTGCGTGGACTTCTCGCTGCACATGGCTGTGACCAATCTGCATGGTGAAGGCGGCGCGGAAACGCTCGCCGAGATGGATGAGATGGTGAAGTTCGGCATCACGAGCTTCAAGCTGTTCATGGCCTATCCGAACGTGCTGATGATCAACGATGAGCTGATGTTTCGCGTAATGCAGAAGGCTGCGGCGATCAACGGCCTTTGCCTGATCCATGCGGAAAACGGAAGCGCGATTGATGTTGTCGTTGCGCAGACGATTGCGGAAGGTAAGACAGAGCCGCACTATCATGCACTCTCACGTTCACCGAAGGCTGAAGCCGAGGCAACGCATCGATCGATTGCTTTGGCTGACATGGCCGGAGCGGCGGTGTACATCGTGCATCTTTCCAATGAAGATGCGCTGGCGGCGCTGAAGTTCATGCAGGGCCGTGGAGCGAAGGCGCTGGCCGAAACCTGCACACAGTACCTGGTGCTGTCGATCGATGACCAGATGCCCGGCAAGAGCTGGGAAGAAGCGAAGTTTGTGTTCACTCCGCCGCTGCGCGAGAAGTGGAACCAAGAGCCGCTTTGGAAGGCTTGTGCGGATGGAACGCTGGCCGTGGTTTCAACCGATCATTGTCCATTCCGTTTCGCCGATCAAAAAGAGCTTGGCCGCGGCGACTTTCGGAAGATTCCGAACGGTGGGCCCGGAGTTGAGAACCGGCTGCAGATCCTCTGGCACTTCGGCGTGAACGCTGGCCGCTTTTCTCCTGAGAAGTTCGTGGAATTGAGTTCCGCGAATCCCGCGAAAATCTTCGGGATGGAGAAGCAGAAGGGCGCGATCAAGGAAGGGCTTGATGCGGA
>JAZKBC010000065.1:52508-62461 GCA_040388825.1 Acidobacteriota bacterium
GGACGTTCTGCTCTGGGACCCGAGGGTGGAGTACATTATTTCGGCCGCGACGCAGTGCATGGCGACGGACTACAACATGTTCGAAGGCTGGACGGTGAAGGGCAACGCGGCGAAGGTGTTTTCGCGGGGCGAGTTGGTTGTCGACAATGTTGCACAGCCGGGCAAGTTCCTGGGCAAGACGGGCCGCGGAAAGTTTGTGAAGCGTGAAGCGAATGCAGGAGGCTTTGCCTGATGCCACTTTCGTCGGTTGATCCTGGCATGCCGCACCGGATGGAGGGCAGCGAAGTTGCGCCCGATCCGCGGCTGTACAACAGCGACCTGGCTCCGACCGCGCCTATCAACCGCACATGGACGACCTACAACTACATCGCGCTGTGGTTCTCGATGTCGATGGAAGTAACCACATACATGCTGGCGGCTGCTTTGATCGCCGGTGGCATGAACTGGAAGCAGGCCGTGCTGACGATCCTGCTCGGCAATCTGATCGTACTCGTTCCGATGCTGCTGAATGCGCATGCGGGCGCGAAGTACGGCATTCCATTCCCAGTGTTTGTGCGGGCGTCGTTTGGGCCGCTAGGTGCCAACGTTCCGGCGATCCTGCGGGCGATTGTGGCCTGCGGATGGTTCGGCATTCAGTCATGGATTGGCGGCACCGCGATTGCGCAAATGGTGAATGTGCTGGCGCCTTCGACTGTAGGACAGCAGTGGATCGTGCCGGTCTGCTTCATCGGTTTCTGGTTGTTGAACATGGCGGTAGTGTGGCGCGGTGTGGAGTCGATTCGCTTCCTGCAGAGCTACTCGGTTCCATTCATGTTCGTCCTCTCCGCCCTGCTGCTCTGGTTTATGGTGCGTAAGGCTGGAGGCTTCGGTCCGATGCTGGCGGAGCCGGCGCACTTTGAGTCAAAGGGTGCCTTCTGGAGATTCTTCTTTCCGTCGCTGACAGCGATGGTGGGCTACTGGGCCACGCTGAGTCTGAACATTCCTGACTTCACGCGGTATGCGAAAAATCAGGAGTCGCAGATTGTTGGGCAGGCATTTGGCCTGCCGGTCGCGATGGTGACGTACTCGTTCCTGGGCATCGCGGTGACATCGGCTTCGACCGTGGTGTTTGGGCATCCGATCTGGAGCCCGGTGGAGTTGCTGGGCAAGTTCCATCAGCCGGTACTGGCGTTTCTAGGGCTGATTGCGCTCCTGGTGGCGACGCTGAACGTGAATATTGGCGCGAATGTTGTGGGGCCGTCGAATGATTTTTCGAACCTCGCGCCGAGGTACATCAGCTTTCGCACTGGTGGTTTGATTACGGGCTTTCTCGGGTTGGCGATGTGCCCGTGGTACTGGCTGTCGACGTTTGGCAACTATATCTTCGGGTGGTTGGTGGGCTACTCCGGTCTGCTTGGTCCAGTGGCTGGCATCATGATTGCCGACTATTTCCTGGTGCGACGGACAAAGCTCGATAGCTACTCGCTCTACCGGCGCGGTGGCGTGTACGAGTACAGCCAGGGTATCAACCCGCGGGCGATGATTGCGTTGGTGCTTGGCGTGGTGGCTGTGCTCGGCGGTGTGACGTTGAAACACTTCGATCCTGCGATTGTGGATCAGCGATTCATGGCGGTGTGGCTGGCGTTCTATGACTATGCGTGGTTCGTTGGGTTTTTCCTTTCCGGCGGACTGTATTACTTGATGATGCTGGGCTATGAGCCCCAGCGTGCAACCGTTGTCGCTGAGTAAGAACGCGATGGCAACCGATGAAAGGCAATACGATGAGTCCCACGGAAACACTGACTGAGCCCACCCAGAAGCTGACTTCGGCTGAGGTTGTGCAGATTACCAAAGACACGAACTATGGCACATGGAGGTTCCAGAAGGGTTGGAACCCGATGCATATTGTGGACGCCGAGGGTTGCACGATCACCGACTCCAACGGGAAGCAGTACCTCGATTTCTCGTCACAGTTGATGTGCATGAACCTGGGGCACAAGAACCCGGCCGTGATTGCTTCGATTGCGAAGCAGGCTGAAGAACTGGCTTATGCAATGCCGGGGTATGCGACCGATGCCCGGGCGGAGCTTTCGAAGCTGCTGCTCGAGGTGTTGCCAAAGGGGTTGAACAAGTTCTTCTTTACGACCAGCGGAACGGATGCGAATGAGGCTGCTTTCAAGATTGCTCGGATGTATACGGGCAAGTCGAAGGTGATTGCGCGCTACCGTTCGTACCATGGATCGACTTCTGGATCGATTGCTGCAACCGGCGACCCGCGGCGGTGGGCGATGGAGCCTCGGGGGAAGGGGCCGGGGATCATCTTTGGGCCTGAGGTGCATTGCTACAAGTGCCCGATCAAGCATACGTATCCAGAGTGCGGGATAGCCTGCGTAGACTATCTGGAGCACATGATTCGGAACGAGTCGGATGTTGCTGCCGTGCTGGTTGAGCCGATCGTTGGAACGAACGGTGTGCTCGTTCCGCCGGAAGAGTACATGCCGAAGTTGCGTAAAGTTTGCGACGAGACTGGCGTGTTGCTGATTGCTGATGAAGTGATGAGTGGATGGGGCCGCGCTGGGGCGTGGTTTGCCATGGATCTGTGGGGCGTGACTCCGGACATTCTTACTACGGCCAAAGGCATTACTTCGGCTTATGTGCCGCTGGGATTGTGTGCGACGTCGGAGAAGATTGGGGACTTCTTTCAGGATCACTACTTTGCGCATGGTCATACTTATGAGGCGCACCCGATGACGCTGGCTCCTGCGGTTGCGACCATCAACGAGATGAAGCGGCTGAAGCTGGTGGAGCGGGCCAAGGAGTTGGAGCCGTTCGTGGCCGAGAAGCTCGCGGCGTTGAAGGCGAAGCATAAGAGCGTTGGCGATGTTCGCGGGAAAGGGCTGTTCTGGGCGGTTGACCTGGTGAAGGATCAGAAGACCAAGGAGCCGTTCAATACGTACAGTGACAAGGTTTCTGGCAAGCCGTTGCTGGTGGATCAGATTGCCGGAAAAATGTTGGCTGAGGGCGTAATTATGCAGGCCTGGGTCAGTCATTTTGTGATTGCGCCGCCGCTGATTGTCACCAAGGAGCAGATTGAAGAGGGAATTGCGGCACTTGACCGGCATCTTTCGATCGCGGATGCGCTGGTGGGGTAGGCACCCCCTCCCCCTGTATCGATTAGTCCGTAAAATCTTCAACCGATTGGGGTTAGGTCTGGACCTGGGTATGATCCGGGTCTGGACCTGGCCGTAAAGTCTCTGGAATCAGTCTGCTGGCTGTAAAGTCCTGAACTGATTGGGTTTCGGATGAGAAAGAACGTTAAATGCGAGAGCCCGGCTTTGGCCGGGCTTTTGTTTTGCTGCTGAGTTAATTATACATGGCCTGTCAAGGGGAAGGACGTCCGGCGAGTTTGTGGCCGGGCGGAGCGCGGTAACGATTACATTGTTCTTGCCAAAGCTTCGTTGGTGGCGCTATGCTCCGTGACGCAATGAAGATATGAGAATTATCGCACCCGGCACAGGTATTTTGGGCCGCAAATGAAAACGATTACTTTTTGCGCTCACTTTTCGCACGTCGAGAGGCGGCAGCGGGAGGGATCGAACCGAAATTGAATTCTTGGGGGAAAGCCAGTGAGACGATGCAGCGAAGGTTTGGAATCGGTAGTTTTTATGATCCAACGAGCGGCCTTTCTTTTTTTGATTTCGTTGATAACGACGGGATTGCTGACGCCGCGCAGCTATGGACAGAGCGGCAGCGGATCTATTCAGGGTACGGTGAAGGACAAGTCCGGAGCTGTGATTCCGACCGCGCAGGTTCACGTAGTGAATACGGCGACACGTGAGGCGTTTGATACCAAGAGCAACGGTACGGGGTTCTACGAGGTCCCGGCGTTGTTTACAGGGCACTACTCCATGCGAATTGCGGCTCCTGGAATGAAGACGTATGTGACGTCGGTGGACCTGCTGGTGGCGCAAAACGCGGTCATCGATCCGGTGATGCAGGCCGGTGCGGTAAACGAAACCGTGGAAGTGAATGCGAACACGGTGCAGTTGACGACCAATGACAGCCCTGCGTTGGAGTCGACGCTGGAGAACGCGAGAATTCAGGAGCTGCCTGAGAACGGTCGCCAGCTCACGACACTGCTGAACCTGGCGGTCCCGGGGCTGGAAAACACAAGTACCTCTTTGAATGGCGGGAATCCCGAAGCCCTGCAATTTATTGTGGACGGCGCACAGACGGGTAACAACAACGCCGGCGGCATTCCGCAGAGCAAGGTGGAGCTTCTGGATCCGGATGCGGTGCAGGAAGTTCGGGTGGAGACGAGCAACTCAAGCGCGCAATTCGCCTCGCCGGGAACTGCGGTTCTTTCGACAAAGTCGGGTACGAACAAGTTTCACGGAACGATGTTTGAGACGGCGCGAAACAATGCCTTCGGAATTGCGCGAAAGCGCCAAGACTCTGCCACCGCACCGGCACCACAACTGATCCGCAATGAGTTCGGGGTGTCCGCGGGTGGTCCGGTTTACATTCCCAAGATCTATGACGGGCACGATAAGACGTTCTGGTTTTTTGCGTATGAGCGCTACTCAATCGCTCAGAAGGTCTCATCGGCGATCGCGGTTCCGACAACGGCAATGCGGACGGGCGACTTCAGCGGACTGATTGGCTCGGCGGGAACCCTGAACACAATCTTCGATCCAGCGACGACGGTAGCGGCGAACGGGCCTTGCGCCTACCTGACTGCCTTGAATGGGAAGGCGACCAGCAGTACGTACTGCCGGACGCCGTATCCGAATAATACGATTCCGGCAACGTCGATGTCGCCGCTGGCGGCGACCTACTACAAGTTGGTTCCGCAGCCGACTTCGAGTGATAACCCGCTAGTGCGGCCCAACTTCACGGGAACGGCGCCGACGTACCAGGTGGTTCCGCAGCAGACCTTCCGTATCGACCAGAGTTTCAACGAGCACAACCGTGTGTATCTGCGGTTCACGCATCAACACAGCGCGGTGAACATCAAGGGTGGCCCTGAGAACCTGGCTGTGGGCGAGATTCCGGTTGGAGCGGCGATGGGGTACTCGAACAATCCGAGCGAGAGCTTCAACACGGCGCTGGGATTTACGCATGTGTTTTCGTCCACGTTCTACTCGGAGACGATTTTGAGCCAGCAGTGGTTCAACGTATCGCAGATTCCGGGCGCGCACCTGGAGAAGAACTACGAAGCGATCCTCGGTCTGCCGAACAACTTTGGTGAGACGGGGTTTCCGGCGGTCACTGGATTGATCCAGAACCTGGCGACGAGCCAGTCGGGCAATTCGCACCAGGCTCAGATCAACTCGATGCTGGATGAGAACATGACGAAGATTGTGGGCCATCACCAGATGAACTTCGGTGGCCGCCTCAACCATATACGGCAAAGCAACCAGCCGAACGGGCAGGCCGACACGATTACATTCGGCAAGAATCCGACTGCGCTCTACGATCCGACGACGAAGGCGAACTACACGGCAGTATCGAACACGGGATACGATGACGCGAGCTTTTTCCTGGGCAGCCCGGGCAGCTACTCGGTGCACCTGCAGGCACCACGCGTGGAATTCCACCAGTGGGGTACCTCCCTCTACTTCCAGGACAACTACCATTTGACGAGCAACCTGACGTTGAACGTGGGATTGAGGTATGAAGACCACCAGGCACTTTCAATCAACAACGGCCTGGGCATGGGCTTTGACCTGGCCAATCATGCGGTGGTGCTCTCAAGCCCGACCGCTGACCTGGTTGCGCGGCATTACACAACGCAGGCGATCATCGATAACGATACGTTCATCGGGATGAAGTTCGAGACGCCGGCGGCCGCAGGTCTGCACGGAACCAACCTGTTGAACAGCTATCCCTACAACTTCCTTCCGCGCGTCGGATTTGCATGGACGACCGGGCGCTCGCGCTGGATGCCGATTGTGCGTGGAGGCTACGGCGTGTACCTGTACGAGACGCCGCTGCAGGACTTTGCCAACCATCCGCAGAATAACAATCCGTTCACGGCGGCTTATACGCAGAGCTATGCCACGGCGGCGCAGGCCGTGGACAATCTGCCGAACGAACTGCTGCGGTACAACGATCCAGTTAAGTTTGGCGTGGCGGGGTTGAACTCGGCGAATGCAGTCAATACTTCGACGACGACGTCATTGACACCGGGGCCATCAACCTCGATCTATGCAGACTCGCCGTACTGGCGGCCGGTGAAGAACCAGCAGTTCAACGCGACGCTGGAGTGGAACCTGCCGGGGCGCTCGGCGCTGCGGTTCAGCTATGTGGGTTCGATGACGACCAACCTGGACGTGGCTCTGGGCTATAACAATGCTCCGACGGCGTACCAATGGGAGGCGCAGACGGGCACGATTCCGCCGACCGGGGGAACAGCGGTTCTGGGAACGTCCTCGCAAAACACGTATTCGACCGTGGCTACGCGGCCTTACGACAACGTGACCTATGGAGATAACACGTACCAGACGAAGGATGGCTGGGCGAATTACAACGCGTTCCAAATGAACTTCCAGCGGCTCTTCCATGCCGGGTCGGCGTTTCAGGTCTCGTACGTGTTCGCGAAGTCGATGCGTGCGGGCGGTGACGTTAACGCCGGATACATTGTGTATCCGGATGCCAACTATCCCGGCGTGTTGGGGAACAAAGGTGTGGTGTCCGTGGTGCCGCCGAGTGGGCCGTTACCGATCGGCGTGACACCGTTCGTGGGTGCCGCACCTCCGGCGCGGCCTACGAACCTGGCACCGTGGCAGAGCTGGCATGACATGATCCGGTACCAGCTATATCAACTGGATAACGGCAATCCTGTGCACCACGTGAAGTTCAACGGAATTTACAATCTTCCGATTGGGCGCGGGAAGAAGTGGTTCACGAACGCGCCGCGATGGGTGAACGAAATTATCGGCGGGTTCCAAGTTGCCGGCAATGGCGATGTTGTGTCGCAGCGTTTCCAGCCGTACGACGGAAACTGGGGACCAACGAATCCTTTGAAGCTATACAAAAAGAGTCACCCTGTGACGGACTGTCGCAGCGGCACCTGCTACAACTACTTCCAATGGTTCAACGGGTATTTGTCGCCTCAAGTCAATCCGGATGACCCGAATTACGATGCGACCCTATTACCTCCAAGTACGAAGACCGGATGTTTGATCAAGGGAGGGTGCGTGAACGGGATTCCAGCCACGTATCTGCCCTACCAGACGACGTCGCACAACAAGCCCGCCGACCCGAACTTCAATTCGGACAAGATGCAGATAACACTTCTGGATGGAACGACGGCGACGCAGCCGTACGATGCGGGACCGACTTCAGCGAACTATACGAGCAAGAGCTTCCTGGCCGGACCGTATAACATGAATGTGAATGCTTCGGTGTTCAAGGTGTTTCCGATCCGTCAAGGGATGTTCCTGCGGCTGAACCTGGATGCGTTCAACGTGTTCAACATGCCGGGAGAGAACAACCCGAACACAACGGATGGCATTCAAGCCTATATCAATAGCCACAATGACTCGAGACAGCTACAAGTGACGGCGCGCTTTACTTTCTAAGTGCGCTTAGAAGCTGATGACATGCGAAAGTCTCCCTGCTGGGGAGGCTTTCGCATTTTGGGGTTGGGTTGTTCAAGTGAGACGGGCTTGACATATTCCCATATCAGTATGTATGTTGTGTTCATGGCACGAGCGAGCACTACATCGGACGCTTTCAATGCTGTGGCGGAGCCGCGGCGGCGGGAGATTTTGAGCTACCTGGCTGGAACGGAGCGGCCGGTTGGCGACATAGTGGTGGCGTTGCGGATGGCGCAGCCATCTGTGTCCAAGCACCTGCGGGTGCTGCACGATGTGGGGCTGGTGCGGATGCGGTGCGAGGGGCGGCAGAAGTTTTACCGGACCAACGCTGAGGCGATTCGTCCGCTGCATGAGTGGGCGGCGACGTTTGAGCGGTACTGGCAGCACCAGTTGAACCGGGTGAAGGAACGTGCTGAGGCGATGGCGCTGGAGAAGATGCATGACTTGAAAGCGCCGGAGCCGGAGCTTGAAGAACGAAAGCTTGCAAACAAGGAAGACAAGGAGAAATGACGATGATGATTGCGAATGAACTGGCGCTGGAGAACATGACGCTGAAGATCGAGCAGGAGATTCACGTGCAGGCGCCGATGGATGTGACGTTTGCGGCGTTGCTGGAGCAGCTTGGACCGGGGAATGAAACTCCGGATGGAAAGAACATGAACATGAAGATTGAAGCGTGGCCGGGAGGGCGGTGGTATCGCGATATGGGCGATGGCAACGGGCACTTCTGGGCGAACGTGAAGGCGATTATGCGGCCGTCGCTGCTGGAGTTTGTGGGGCCGCTGTTTGCTTCGTTCCCGTTTGTGTCGAATGTGCAGTACAGGCTGACGGAGGTGAATGGAGGAACGCTGATCAAGTTTCAGCACACCGCGCTGGGTTTTGTTCCTGATGAGCAGCGGGCGGGAATGAGCAAAGGATGGGCGTCGATGCACGATCGGGTGCGGCGGTTTGCGGAAGGGCCGGCTGCGTGAATTGCGGCATGGATGAATGCATGACAGTTGCGGGGGATTCGATCCACCGCTTGCTTTGAGTGACCTAACGAGAAGGAGAACACCATGCCTGTTGATGTCGCTGCACCGTCGGTCGCTGAGACCATGCTGACTGAGTTTGTGATTCAAGCTCCGATTACGAGGAAGTTTCTGGAGCGGTTGCCGGAGGATAAGTTGACGTGGAAGCCGCATGAGCGGTCGATGACGGCGGGGCAGCTGGCGTATCATCTGGCGTCGGTGCCAGGCGGCATTGTTCGCTTCGTGCAGACGAATCCAGCGCAGGCTGGAGGGTTTGTCTTTCCGCAGCCGGAGAGTCGCCAGGAAATTTTAGACAAGCTGGAGGAGAGCATTGCAGTGGCGCGAGAGGTGCTGCCAACGTTTGACGATGCGGCCATGGCGGAGACGTGGCACCTGATGGCAGGCGAACGTGAGCTGCTGGCGCAGCCGCGCGGGGTGTTTCTGCGGGACGTGATGTTGAGCCACTGGTATCAGCATCGCGGACAGTTCAGCGTGTATCTGCGGCTGCTGGATGTTCCGGTTCCGGCAAGCTGGGGTCCGAGTGCAGATGAGGCGCCGTCGTTCGCTGCTGATCATCGATAGCGAAAACGTAGAAGCCCGGCTATCAAGCCGGGCTTCTTGTTTCTGTGATGTTGGGAGTGCTAGCCGAGGGTGGGCATGGTGGTGTCGACGCCGGTGCGGATGCCGGTGGGCCAGCGGGACGTGATGGTCTTGAGGCGGGTGTAGAAGCGGACGCCTTCGGGGCCGTAGATGCTGTGGTCGCCGAAGAGGGAGCGCTTCCATCCGCCGAACGAGTGGAAGGCCATGGGGACGGGGATGGGGATGTTGATGCCGACCATGCCAGCCTGGACGCGGGTGGCGAAGTCGCGGGCGGTGTCGCCGTCGCGGGTGAAGATGGAGGTGCCGTTGCCGAACTCGTGCTCGTTGATGAGCTCGAGGGCCTTCTCGAAGGTGTTGACGCGGACGATGCCGAGGACGGGTCCGAAGATTTCTTCGCGGTAGATGCGCATCTCGGGCTTGACGTGGTCGAAGAGGCAGGCGCCGAGGAAGAAGCCTTCGCCCTTGGGCAATGCGCCTTCGCGGCCGTCGACGACGAGTTCTGCGCCTTCGGTGCCGCCTAGTTCGACGTAGCTGGTGACCTTGTCGAGGTGGGTTTTGGTGACGAGAGGGCCGAGGTCGGATTCGCCGTTGGGGGCTTCCTTGGCGCCGTCGCCTACGCGGAGGTCGGCGATGCGGGACTTGAGCTTTTCGATGAGGGCGTCGGCGGTGGATTTGCCGACGACAGCAGCGATGGAGATGGCCATGCAGCGTTCGCCGGCTGAGCCGTAAGCGGCGCCGACGAGGGCGTCGAAGGCGAGGTAGC
>JAZKBC010000065.1:62471-63928 GCA_040388825.1 Acidobacteriota bacterium
GGTCGAGGTCGGCGTCGGGCATGACGATCATGTGGTTCTTGGCGCCGCCGAGGGCCTGGACGCGCTTGCCGTGCTTGGTGCCTTCGCTGTAAACGTAGTGGGCGATGGGCGTGGAGCCGACGAAGCTGACGGCCTGGATGGTGGGGTGCGCGAGGATGGCGTCGACCGAGGACTTGTCGCCGTGGACGACGTTGAAGACGCCCTTGGGCAGGCCGGCTTCCTCGAGCATCTCGGCGAGCATGAGGCTGGCGCTGGGGTCGCGCTCGGAGGGCTTGAGGATGAAGGTGTTGCCGCAGGCGATGGCGAGGGGCGCCATCCAGAGGGGGACCATGGCGGGGAAGTTGAACGGGGTGATGCCGGCGACGACGCCGAGGGGCTGGCGGAGCGACCAGGAGTCAACGCCGGTGCCTACCTGCTCGGTGAACTCGCCTTTGAGGAGTTGGGGGATGCCAGTGGCGAACTCGATGTTTTCCATGCCGCGGGTGGCTTCTCCCTTAGCGTCGGAGAAGACTTTCCCGTGCTCGCGGTTGATGAGGGCGGCGACTTCGTCGATGCGGCGCTCGAAGATTTCGCGGAAGCGGAACATGATGCGGGCGCGGCGGAGAGGCGGCTGGGTGGACCAAGAGGGGAAGGCAGCGGCGGCAGCCTGGACGGCGGCGTCGACTTCAGCGTCGGTGGCGAGGGGGACGCGGGCGGAGACCTGGCCGGAGGCGGGGTGGAAGACGTCGGAGAAGCGGCCGGAGTTACCGGTAACGCGGGCGCCGTTGATCCAATGGGGAACTGCGGGGACCTGCACGGTCGAGGTGGGGCTTGTGGTGGCGGATGCGGCGGCAGCGGACATGGAAGTTCCTCCTTCAGGAACGAAGCACCTATGGTAGCAAAGTTTGAACGGGGCTGGCGTGAGTGGCCCGTTGCGTTAGCGGTGTCGTCGCGGCACGGGTGGTGATTCTGAAGGATGAGCTGCGGGGGGATAGCTCAGCGCCAGAGGTTGGTTTTGGCCATGTCGAGGCCGCGCCCGTCGTGGAACCGTGAGGGATCGGAAGACGTACAAAGCTTCATCGCGAGCAACGCGCTCGATTCCGAAACCTGGAGAGTGGGAATGATTCGATGGATTGCGGGCTGTGCAATGTTGTGCGCGATGACTGCTGTTGCGCAGAGTACGCAGCAGGTGACGGCGAGTTCGTATGACCTGGTTGCGAGCGTGAAGCCGAACCGGGCGGTGGATGCGCATCTGAGGATACGGATGGATGCGGCGGAGATTTTTATCGAGGGAGCTTCGCTGAAGGATCTGCTTTCGAATGTGTATGGGATGCGCGGATCGCTGGTTTTCAATGTGCCGAAGTGGGGTGAGCAGGATCGGTTTGATATTCGAGCGAAGGTGCTTGCGGATGATCCGAACCTTCTAACGCATATGACGCGTGCGCAGAGGCGGGAGGTGTTTGAGCGGTTGCTGCGAG
>JAZKBC010000065.1:63938-66348 GCA_040388825.1 Acidobacteriota bacterium
TGGCGACGCATACGGAGACGCGGGAGATGCCGGTGTATGAGCTGGTGCGCGTGGGGGATGGGAAGGATTTGGTGGAGAATCCTCCGCCACCGGCTGGAGCGGCTCCCGAGGTAATCAAGGCAGGGAGGAATGGGCGGGGGAATACGTCTGTGCTGCCAGGGCATCTGGATGCAACGGGGGTTAAGATTGCAGACCTTGGTGCGAACCTTGCGCGGGTGCTCGACCGGTCGGTAGTGGATAAGACTGGACTGACGGGCTTCTACGACATCACGCTGAACTGGAGTGATGAGCGCTCGGATGCGGCGAGCGATGCGCCTTCGATCTTTGCGGCGTTGCAGGAGCAACTGGGGTTGAAGCTGGTTGCAGCGAAGGGGCCGGTGACGGTGTTGGTGGTGGACCAGGCTACTGAGCCGAAGGCTTCTGACGAGTGAGCGCTTAGGCTTTCGCTGACAGCATTAGGCTGACTGTGGTTTTCCGTTGACGATGACGTTGTCGAAACGGAGGTCAGTGGTGTCTTTGGTGTCGAGTTTGGGATCGTCGAGCTGGGCGTTGATGTCTTTGAATGTGACGCCGGTGATGGTGGTCTGGCCGGGGTTGGGGCGGAGGATGCCGAAGGCCGAGTAGTGGCCCTTGATGCCGATGAGCTGCACGTTGCGGACGATGGATTTGGGTGGGGCTTCGCCCTTGAGGTCGAAGTACTGCGTCCAGGGCTGGACGCTGATGATGGGGCCGGCGGTGGCGGTGGAAGTGATGTTGCGGAAGGTGATGTCCTCGTAGTGCTGAGGCGTGTCGGGGCGGAGCTTGAGCGTGGCGATGCGAACGTGGCCGACGATGGTGCAGTCTTCGATGACGACGTCGCGGACCAGAGTGGCTTCGCTGCCGATGGTGAAGACACCGCCGCCGCGCTTGTAGGTGCAGTTGCGGATGCGGATGTGTTCGACGGGCGGGCTGTCGTGATCTTCGGTGGCGTGCGGGCCTTTGGAGCCTTTGGCGGCGATGCAGTCGTCGGTGACGGAGAAGAAGCAGCCGTCGACGGTGACGTTGCGGGAGCTGTCGATGTCGATGCCGTCCGTGGAGGGGGCTTGGTGGTAATCGTCGGGAACGACGAAGCGGGTGTTGCGGACGGTGACGCCGTCGCAGTTGTAGAGGTGGAGGTTCCAGAACTGCGAATCCTTGAAGGTGATGCCGTCGATGCTGACGTTGCGGGAGTGCTCGATGAAGGCCATGCGGGCGCGGGGAAGGCCGAGGTTGGGGAAGTTGTGGGGGTCGGGCGCGGCGTTGCGAAGTTTCCAGAAGAGATCCCAGACGGGGCGGCCGGCGCCATCGAGGGTGCCGGAGCCGGTGATGCTGAAGCCGTCGCAGTGGCTGGCGTTGATGAGCGCGGGGTTGAACTGGACGGAGTGGCCTTCAACGCGGGTGGGCTGGACGGGGAAGTTGGTGAGGTCGGTGGAGGCCTGGAGGACGGCGCCTTCGGAGAGGTGAAGGCTGACTCCGGGCTTGAAGAACAGAGCGCCGGTGACGAAGGTGCCGCGGGGACCGACGACGATGCCGACCTGCATGGTGGCGGTCTTGTCGATGGCCGCCTGGATGGTTTTGGTATTGAGGGTTTTGCCGTCGCCGATGGCGCCGAAGGCAGTGATGTCGGCCCTCCAGGGCGGGACGAGAGCGTGGAGGGTGGGGCTGAGGAGCGGTGTTGCGGCGAGGGTGGCGAGGAAGCGGCGGCGTGAGGTGGTGGGCATGGCGGTCCTTGGCAGCGCGGCGTGCGGGTGCATCGACCACTATACAAAGAGGGAGTGTCGTAAGAGAAACTATTTCAAATGGGGTGGGAGCGGGTTCAGCGAGCGGGTTTGGCCGCGGCCCGGTTGGAGAGGGCAGCTTCGCAGACGGCGATGTACTTTGCTGCCGGAACGCGGCGGATGGCTTCGCCGATGACGTCGAGGGGGAGGTCTTCGACGCGCTTGAAGCGAATGCAGGACTTGCCCATGTCGAGCTTCTTGCCGGTGGCTGCCCAGGCTTCGCGAAACCAGCGAGCGTGGGATGCGGCTGGGGTATCCTCGGCGCCGCCGGTGTAGATGCACATGAGATAGAGCGACATGTAGTTCTTCTGCGAGGCGAGATTGGCGAAGGGCAGCGGCTGGCGGGGATCGCAGTGGTATCCGCTGGGATAGATGCGATGGGGAACATAGTAGCCGATCATGCCGTACTGGATGCCTTCTTCGTAGCCGCTGTCGAGGTTGGCGAGAACGACGCTGCGCACGGCGCTCAAGGCCGCCCGGCGGTCCGCGGGCAGGGAGGCGAGATAGGCTTCGACGGTGGTTGCCTTGCTCTGCATCGTGGAAATTGTAGCAGCGGTTTTATGAGGCGAAGGCTGAGGGGATGAGCTTCTGGCGGATGGTGAGCCACGCCGTTA
>JAZKBC010000065.1:66358-66716 GCA_040388825.1 Acidobacteriota bacterium
GGTCGAAGTCGTGGACGGAGAAGACGGGGCGCTGGGGGAGCTTGAGCGCCGACCACGGGAGTGGAAGCGAGACGTTGGCGCCGAGGCGGGCGCGGGGGGAGAACGGAGCGACGGCGGTGGCGCCGCGTTCGTTGCGGAGGTAGTCGAGGAAGATCTTGTTGGTGCGGGCGGACTTGGTCATCTTGGTGAGGTAGAGCTCGGGGTAGTCGCGCTCCATGGAGAGGACGAGATTGTGGGCGGCGTCTTTGAGTTCGGCCCAGATGATGTTGGGGGTGATAGGGGCAACGACGTGGAGGCCTTTGCCGCCGGTCGTCTTGAGGAAGCTTTCTAGGCCGGCTTTCTTGAGGCGCTTGCGGAC
>JAZKBC010000066.1:0-9114 GCA_040388825.1 Acidobacteriota bacterium
CCAGTTCATCCCGTTTTATCGCACCGAGGTTGATGTAAATCTGCCGCCCTTGATCGAACACAACAACCCGAAAGTCGTCGATGGAGCCGGTGATTTCTCCATGGTGCTCAAGTACAGAGTGACGGCAGGGAATGCCCAGCATCACAACTATGCGGTCAGCTTCCAGGTTCAGGGGGTCGGAACAACGGGGAGCTACAAGAACGGCACCCTCCGCAATCAGATCAACCTTACGGTCATCGGCGGAAAGGGTTTTGGACGCTTCGACCTTCAATCAAGCCTTGGCGGTGTGCTCCCGGTAGGCAGTGTCCACACGGTAGGCAGGAGCATCGTCTGGAATACCGTCGGCCAATACAAGGCAACGAACTTGCTATGGCCCGAAATCGAAGTGAACTCGACCTTCTATCACCTGGGTCCGAATGACGGAAAAAATCAGACCGTTATAACGCCGGGGATGATGACCAGCAGGATCCCGATGACACGGGACAAGGCCAACCGGCTGGGCGTGATTTTCGGAGCGGGAATGCAGATCGCAACGTCTGGTTTCCACGCCTACAACCATGCTCTCGTCATCACCAGCCGTGTCACCTTCTGAGGCGTCTTCGCACAGCGAACCGATTCAATACGCGGCGCGCCCAGCGACTATCTCACGGCTGCGGCATTCCTCTGGAACACAGGCGATCAGAAGTGCGACCGCCAGCACTCGAATGCAACGCTGTGCAGGAATAATTTGAGGGTGTATCACTTTTGTATCACACTGCCATTTTTCTGGGGTCACTTTTGTTCGGAGAGTGAATCGTAAATCGCCAGTTTTTATAGGTGTTGGAGTGGTGGCCCGGGCAGGAGTCCAACCTGCGACCTTCGCGTTAGGAGTGCGCTGCTCTATGCAACTGAGCTACCGGGCCTTGTGATCAGTGTATCGTGCTCAGGTTGTGGACACGAAAACTCCCGCCCCGGTGGGCGGGAGTCGATAGCGATGCGTGTTGACGGGATCAGAATCCGGAAGAGGCTTCGATGTTGCCGCAGCCGTGGCTGATGACGATGGGCTTGCGCCACTCTGGCATGGTGGCGAAGTCGATGCAGGTAGCACCGCTGACGGTGTCGATGCGCCACGTCAGGTCGCCTTGGCGGTACCACTGGTAGCGTCCGTTGCCGGCAAAGCGGAGCTGGTCGGGTGCGTTGGGGGCCTGGGAGTTGTCGCTTGGCGGAGCGGCTGCTGTGCTGGCCAGTGTAGCGGTCTGGGCGTTCTGGTTGAAGGGCTGGCTGGTCACGGCGCCGGTGCCAACGGTCTGGGCCGACGGATTTTCGGCGGTGGTGGCGTGTGATTCATTTATCGCGGGGTTGTCGTTGGACTTGTCCACGGGGCCGCCGTCGCGCGCAGTAATGGCCCCGTTGCCGAGGGTGTTCGCTCCATCATGTTTCTCGTAGTACACCCAACCGACAACCAGGGCCAGGATGAGCAGTAGGGCGATGATCATTTTCATCTTCGATCTCTCCTCGAAGGGACGATGCAGGCGTGGACTGTTTTAAAGATGCGGAAAACGGGCGAGGCGTTCCACGCTCGAATGAAGCTGAGACAATGATGGCCCTTCGGAGAGGTGAGCGGAACAGCAAACGGCGGCCGCCGTATCCAACTTGCTAATGCGGAGACGGATGCGCGACAGCCGCTTGAGGCGGTGAAGGTTGGGGGCGTGTTGGCGGACTGTTAGGCCGCGACGCGAACGACGGCCGCTGCTGGCCGGCCCACGATAGGCGGATCGAGGCGCGAAGACGGTAGCGAGGGCGAGATGTTGACGGGGTGGATCTGGGTGTCATCGTCGTAGCCCCAGGCGTGGCGATAGTGCTTGTAGGCGTAGGAACCGGCGATTGCGAGGACCAACATGCCAAACCACATGAGCGCTTTGGAGACCATGAACTGCTCCCGAAATGAGGTGCCGAACAGGGCTTCGCAACGGTTGTGGGAGAACCGGAAGCTGGCCTGAATCGACTGAATGCCATGATGATGACGCACGGTACGTGTTGAGGGGAATGGCCTGAACGGGGGAGTGCCTACCACTCGACGGGGTGGGGCGGAGCGTGGCAGGCGTATCATCGAATTGTGCCGAAGTATTCCATCGTCGTTCCGTTTCATAACGAGGAAGAGAACGTTACGAAGCTCTATGACCGCGTGAAGGATGTGATGGAGCACGTGGGTTCGAGCTTCGAGATGGTGTTTGTCGACGACGGATCGCGGGACCGGACGTACCGTCTGCTGGAAGAGATTGCGGCGGTGGACTCGCGGGTGTTGCTGGTGAAGCTGCGGCGGAACTTCGGGCAGACGTCGGCGCTGGCGGCGGGGTTCGATCACTCGTCGGGCGAAGCGATTGTGGCGATGGACGGCGATCTGCAGCATGACCCGGCGGAGATTCCCGGGTTTCTCGCCAAGCTGGAAGAAGGCTACGACGTTGTCAGTGGGTGGCGCTCGCAGCGTGGAGACAACCTGCTGCTGCGGCGGTTGCCTTCGCACGTGGCCAATCGCGCTATGGCATGGCTCTCGGGCGTGGACATCCATGACTTTGGGACGACGTTCAAGGCTTACCGGCGCGAAGTGATTCGTGCGATTCCGCTGTATGGGGAGATGCACCGGTTCATTCCGGCGCTGGCGAGCTGGTATGGAGCGACGATCTGCGAGATCCCAATCTCGAACCCAGCAAGGGAATCGGGCCGGAGCCACTACGGACTGTCGCGGACATTTCGTGTGCTCTTCGACTTGATGACGATCCGGTTTCTGCTGAAGTACATGACGCGGCCGCTGCACTTCTTCGGCGGGTTGGGGTTGCTGGGAGTACTTTCGGGCAGCGGGATTGCGCTGTGGCTGCTGGTGCATAAGCTGCTGACCGGCCATGCCGTTGCCGGTGAGCATGGGCCGTGGTTCATTATTGCGGCGGTGCTGTTGCTGGCTGGGATACAGATGATCGGCGTGGGGCTGTTGGGCGAACTGCAGGTGCGTCACTTCTTTACGGACTCGCAGCGGTCGCCGTATGCAGTGGATCGCGTGGTGCGAATGAAGCCGAGCGAAGAGGGAATGCTGCGGTAGAAATAAAGATTGGGGGCTGGATGCGCGCAATTCAGATTGCAGAGACCGGTGGGCCGGACGTTCTGAAGCTGGTTAAGATCGACAGGCCGAAGGCCGCTGCGGGCCAGGTGCTGGTGCAGGTGGCGGCTTCTGGCGTGAATTTTATCGATACGTACTTGCGTGAGGGACGGTATCCGGCGGAGCTGCCGTTTGTGCCGGGCCAGGAGGCTGCAGGGACCATTGTTGAGCTTGGCGATGACGTTGCCAGCTTTGCGGTGGGAGATCGCGTGGCGTGGACCGGGACGCGCGGAACCTACGCCGAGTTTGCGTTGGCTCCAGCGAAGGATTCGCTGAAGGTTCCGGATGCGCTGAGCCTGGACGACGCGGCTGCGGCGATGACGCAGGGATTGACGGCGCACTATCTGGCGTATGACACGTATGCCATCCAGCCCGGTGATACGGTGCTGGTGCATGCGGGTGCGGGCGGCGTGGGTTTGCTTCTGACGCAGATGGCAAAACGGCTGGGGGCACGGGTATTGACGACCGTGTCTACGGAAGAGAAGGCCGCGCTCTCGCGAGAGGCGGGAGCGGATGCGGCGATTCTTTATACCCAACTGAATTTTGCCGAGGAAGTGAAGAAGCTCGCCGGTGGGGCGGGGTTGCCGGTGGTGTATGACTCGGTGGGGAAGACCACGTTTGAGGACTCGCTGAAGTGCCTGCGGCCGCGGGGATTGATGGCGCTGTATGGGGCTTCGAGTGGAGCGGTTCCGGCGATGGACCCGATACGGCTGATGACGGGGTCGCTGTATCTGACGCGGCCTACGCTGAAGGATTACGTGCAGACGCGGGAAGAGTTGGAAAAGCGGGCTGGAGATTTGTTCGGGTGGATGGCAAGCGGGGAACTGAAGGTCCGGATCGGGCACCGATATGCGCTGGCGGATGCGGCCCAGGCGCATCGGGATCTGGAGGGGCGACGGACGACCGGGAAGGTTCTGCTACTACCGTAATGCGATTCGCAGCAAAAACGCCAGCGACTGCCTGAAGGCAATCGCTGGCGCTTCCGCTGAATTCGACCAGCTGAATTATGCCTGGCGGAAACGGCGTCGAGCCACACCGAACAGGCCCACAAGTCCGGTGCCCATGAGCACGAAGCTTGAGGGCTCGGGAGTCAGACTTACGTTGAAGGCCGCACTTCCGGTTGGCCCACTGGTCAGCGAATAGGTGCCAGTGTAGGTGAAGCCAGGGAATGGCTCATCGGTGAACGCCGCGTCGTTGATCGCGGCTTGTTTCTGACTGGTGGTGCAGCTCGGGCAAGTAGCAGAATAGGCGTTACCGACGCCGGCTGCGTAGAGAGCATCGACAAGCTGGGTGTTGGGCCCGCTCGTGATGTAGGTGATGCTACCGCCGGAACCATAGACAACGCCTACATAGATGTCGGAATAGTCGAATGATCCGGCGGCGCTGTCATAACCCAGGCCGTCTCCGTCCGAACTCGTTCCAGAGAACGACAGCTCGGCAATCGAGAACTGGCTGCCGTTGCCATCGATTGCCAGGCCGAAGGTCATACGGTTGCCAAGCTCGTTCAGACCGACGGGATCGGCGATACCGTCCCAGGAGTTGAAGTCCGTGACGATCGTTTCCGGAGCGTACACATCGCTCTGGGCGAGGAACTGTTCTGTGCCCGATCCGTAAGTGGTAAGGCCGTGCGACAGAGCATAAATCGCATTTTGTGCAGCGCCGTCGTAGGAAGGCGACCCGTGGTGGTTCGGTGCAAGCCACGGCGTAACGGTGATTGTGGGATCAGCGTGCGCAACAGCGACAGCACCGAACAAGCCCAAGGCTAGAATAATCGCGGACTTTCGCATACGGAAGAAGACCTCCGGAACGGGATTGACCCAAGCGCAGGAGAAGCTGTGCTCTTACACCTCTTCTTCTTTTGCCGAGCCGGGAACGAGATCAATATATCATCGGAATCCGACAAGTTGTTGCCAGAAGATGAATTTCATTTCAGACGAGGTAGACAATTTCGCCATATTGTTTCCCTGAAGCCGGGCCTGGGCCTACTATGCGCGTGCTTCGGCGATTGAGCTTGGCATCGCGGAGCTATTCACCGCGTTCCTGCCCAAACCAACCATGCTGATTGACGACGAGCCGATGACTGACTGGCAGTACTGCAAGCACTCTTTTCCAATGTCCACATAACGTCAAAGGCTCGCGATCCCTGGCAGGGGCGCGAGCCCTTCGGTCCCGTCGATGAAGGTCGTCAGCTCTTGATGAAGTGCAGGATGTCCGCGTCGATGACGTCGGCGTGGGTGGTGGGCATGCCGTGGGGGTACCCGGGATAGGTTTTGAGCGTGGCGTTCTTCAGGATCTTCGCTGAGGAGCGGCCAGCGGCGTCGATGGGGACGATCTGATCGTCCTCGCCGTGCAGGACGAGTGTGGGGATGTCCATCTTCTTGAGGTCTTCGGTAAAGTCGGTTTCGGAGAAGGCCTTGATGCAGTCGTAATGCGCCTTCGTGCCGCCGAGCATTCCCTGCAGGTACCAGTGATCGCGGATGCCTTCGGAGATCTTCGCGCCGGGACGGTTGTAGCCGTAAAACGGGAGCGTGAGGTCCTGGTAGAACTGCGGACGATTAGCCGCGAGGCTGGTACGAAGGCCGTCGAAGACTTCGATGGGAAGGCCAAGGGGATTGGCTGTGGTCTTGAGCATCAGCGGAGGAACGGCGCTGATGAGGACGGCTTTGGCGACACGGCCAGCGCCATGACGGCCAATGTAGCGGGCGACTTCTCCGCCACCGGTGGAGTGGCCGATCATGATGGCGTTCTTGAGGTCGAGCTTGTCGAAGAGGACGGCGAGATCGTCGGCATAGGTGTCCATGTCGTTGCCGTCCCAGGTCTGCGTGGAGCGGCCGTGGCCGCGGCGATCGTGAGCGATGACGCGGAAGCCGAGCTGGCCAAAGAAGAGCATCTGGGTATCCCAGTCGTCGGAGGACAGGGGCCAGCCGTGAGAGAAGACGATGGGCTGGCCGGTTCCCCAGTCCTTATAGAAGATGGAGGTTCCGTCCTTCGTGGTGACGGTGTTCATGAGATGTCTCCTTGGAGTTGTGGCGAGAAGACTCGCGTGGCAGGCCCGGTTGTGTGCGGCTATATGGATGTATTGGAGTGGGAAATCGGCTCATTTGGTTTTCCGCAGGACGGAGGATGGGGCGGCTTTACAATGGAAGCTCGCTGGATGTTTGTGCGGCGCGGGTGATTCGCCGGCGTTCGTTTGACTGAATTGCTACCGCAAAGGAATGTTCGGGAAGCGCGGTGAAACTCCGCCACTGCCCCGCAACTGTGATGCGCGCACCTTTAGGGCTTTTTCGCGAGCCAGGCTTGCGATCAAGAGTCCAACAAAGGTGAGGACGGCCTGGAAGCTCCCACTGACCGCGATAAATGGCGATCGGGAAGGGAAGGCTTCTGAAGTGCAAGGCCGGCTTTGAAATCGCGCCAGTCAGGAGACCGGTGCTGTTGCGACACAGCCTGCCACGCTTCCGAAGGGGAAGCGGAGGAGACCCGATCATGTTCCATACTCTGTGCCGCACTGCGGCCGGCTTGTCTTTGCGCGCGAGGTTCTCTCGCTGCGTTGCCCTGGCGATGTTGATGACGATCTTTGCAATTGCGGCGAAGGCCGTGATTGTGCGCGGACGTGCGACCGATGCGCTGGGAGCCGCGGTTCCGGGTGCGCGCGTGCAGTTGATGCAGGGTGGCAAGGTTGTCGCGTTTGCCTATGCAGGCGCTGATGGCTCATTCGAAATTCGTGCGGCGGAGGCTGGACGCTTCAACCTGTTTGCTTCGGGAACACCTTATCTGCCGTCGCTGGGGCAGGACTTTTACGGCGGAGCGACAGACGTGTTGGAACGCGATGTCGTGCTGGCTTCGAATAGCGTGCGGCAGGATGTAACTGTGACGGCGACGGGAATTGCGACGCCGCTGCCACAATTGACGGCACCGATCAGCGTACTGCCCGAGGGAGCCTTTGCGCAGGACCTCGGCGTGATCAACGCGATGCGGCTGACGCCGGGAGCGTTCGTGGTGCAGACAGGGCAGACTGGTGGAGTGAGCTCGCTGTTCATGCGCGGAGGGAACTCGACCGCGAACCTGGTGCTGGTGGATGGAGTGCCAGCGGACGATGTGGGTGGCGTGTTCGACTACGGTACCGTGAGCTCGACGGCTGTCGGGCAGATGGAGCTGTATCGCGGGCCGGATTCGGCGTTGTATGGAACGGATGCCGGCGCGAGTGTGATCACGATTAACACACCGCGCGGAACCACTTCGAATCCGGTGTTGAATTACTCAGGCGAGGCAGGAACCCTGCACACGTGGCGGAATGATGCAACGCTGGGCGGAACGGTGCAGAAGCTCGACTACTTTGGAGCGTTTTCGCGGCTGGATACTTCGAATGCATTGCCGATGGCTCGCTATCACGCGACGACCGGAGCAATCAATGTTGGCTACGACATCAACGGCAATACGCAGGCGCGGCTGACGATTCGCAACGGCGATGCAGTGCAGGGTCTGCCCGGCGCTTATGACTTCAACAATGTTGCAACAAACGGGCGACAGGCCGACCAGGATCTGTTCTCCGGGTTGACGCTCGAGAATCGCTACAAGGGCAACTGGCACAACCTGGCGCGGTATGGAATTACGCGTAAGCGCGAGCAGGCAGCGCAGCTTGGACCGGTGGGAACCACAGTCACGCTCAGCTGCGGTGCGGGCTGCTCGTACACGGAGACCGTCGGCAACGTCGTGACGATTCGCGGAGCGAATGGTTACAAGACCGTCGGCCAGAACCAGATCTACAGCGGCAATCGATATGACCAGGCTTCGAATCGGGATCAGCTTTATTACGAGAGCGACTACACCGTTTCACCGCACCTGATCGGGTTGTTTGGGTTTCGCTATGACAGGGAACGCGGAAGTTACAACGACTACTATCCGGCTTACGCCTACGTTGAGCATCAGAGCATTCAGCGTACCAACTACGAGTACAACCTGCAGTTCCAGGGCGAGTTCTTCAACCGGCTGTTTTACTCGGCGGGCGGAGCGGTGGAGAAGAACCACCTCTATGGCATCGCCGGGACGCCGCGGTTGGGTTTGAGCTTTGTGCCGGTGAAGATGTCGTCGAAGTTTCTGCACGGTACGCGGCTGCGAGCGAACGCAGCGACGGGTGTG
Source organism: Acidobacteriota bacterium (assembly GCA_040388825.1). Classification (GTDB taxonomy): domain Bacteria; phylum Acidobacteriota; class Terriglobia; order Terriglobales; family Acidobacteriaceae; genus Granulicella. Next base: position 8,267 of record JAZKBC010000066.1, read on the forward strand.
CAGGAGCCGTCGCTCGCGCTGGAGTACAACTCGCTGTTCCGGCAACTGCTGGCCAAGAACGATACGACGGACATCGTGAAGTATCACATCGGACCGCAGGCGGCCGAGCGCTCGCGGACGTATGACGTGGGCATCGACCAGAACATTTTCGGTGACAAGCTGGTGCTGAAAGCCGGGTACTTCCACAACGTGTTCGATCGGCAATTAGAGGCCGTTGGATCGCAGGCGCTGACACAGTACTTTGGCTTTCCGTTTGTGGGTGGAGCGGGCGTGTACAGCGCTTATCTGAACTCGCTCGCATTTCGTGCTCAGGGCGAGGAGCTGGAGTTGGTGTGGCAGCCGAAGCCTTCGATGGTGGTGCGCGGAGGCTATACGCATCTCGATGCGAAGGTGATTCAATCGTTTGCTTCGGACGCGGTGGATGCGAATCAGGGCTTCCCGACGACGAACCCGAACTTCCCGGCGATTGCGATTGGAGCGGAAAGCCCTCTCGTGGGTGGGCAGCCGTTTCGGCGGGCGCCGAATACGGGCTACTTCGATATGCAATTCACGCACAAGAAGCTGGCGCTCGCGTTCAAGGGAGCGATGGCGAGCCGCAGCGCCTCGATCTCGATCAACTGGCGCGAGCGGGTGATATCCATCAGTTCCGCCGCAGTGAGCGGCGGCACGCGGAAGCCCTTCTGGCTAGACTGCTGCACCAGGCCTTGCGCGCTCGTTGATCAAAGATTGAGACCTATCGAGGATTTCTATCGCACTTGCCTGGTCACCAGATACGATACTTTCTATCAAAGGCCAAAATAATTCACTTTGCGTTTAAAACTACCATAACGCACTTATCTGCCTTTAAC
>JAZKBC010000067.1:0-7690 GCA_040388825.1 Acidobacteriota bacterium
GATATCGCTGACGGGAGCCCAGTAGGAGACGACGCAGAGCACAATGGCGGCGGCGACCCAGGGGGTGAAGTTCTTGACCGCAGGGATGTCTTCGTCGTGGAGCGGCTCGCTGGTGGGAAGGGAGAAGGGGATGTCCGCGAGTGCTGGGTCGGGGGCAGCGGCGAGGCTGCGGAAGAGGACGATGAAGTACATGAGGGCGGCGAGGCCCATGATGCATCCGCCGATCATGCCGAGATGCGTGGGCATGTGCCAGTCGGGGCGGTACATGGGGGAGGCGGGGTTGGTGTAGGTGAGGCCGAGGTTGGTGCGGCGGGGTTCGCCGCGGAGACCGCCGATGAAGAAGCCGGTGGAGAAGATGAAGGTGCCGAACATCCAGACGTAAGGGATGAGCATGGCCATCTTTGTGGAGACGACGGGTTTTTTGAGCAGGCCGGTGACGAGGTAAAGGCTGCCGCCGAGGATTCCGAGGAAGATGGGACCGCCGACGGTGAGGTGGAAGTGGGCGGGGATCCATGCGGTGTTGTGGACGACGTTGTTCATGCTGTAGGAGGCGTTGACGATGCCGGTGATGCCTCCGAACAGGAAGATGATCAGGCCGCAGAAGAGATAGGGGAAGAGCCAGACCTTTGGATCGAAGTAGGGGAGCTTTTTCCACCAGCCGAAGAGGCCGGTGCCGCCGCGCTGCTTCGCGCCGTACTCGAGTGAAGCGGCGAGGGTGAAGGCGGTAAGCATGCTGGGAATGGCGATCATGAGGGTGAGGATGCCCTGGACGCCCTTGGAAGTGGTGGAGATTCCGGGGTCGGCGAACTGGTGGTGGAGGCCGAGCGGGCAGGAGAGCAGGATGAGCGCCATGAAGGTGAAGCGTCCGGCGAAGTCGCTGAAGAGTTTGCCGCCGGCGAGTTTGGGGAGCGCGGTGTAGTAGAGGGTGTAGGTGGGCAGCAGCCAGAAGTAGACGAGCGGATGACCGAAGAACCAGAAGAGCGTCCGGCTGAGCATGATGTTCACGCCGGAGGTCCATCCGAGTGACCAGGGCAGGAGCTGGACGAGCACTTCGAAGGCGACGGGAAGGGTGCACATCTGCCAGACGATGAAGGTGGAGAAGATGCCGACGACTCCCATGGGAGTTTTCTGGCCGGGGTTGGCTTTGCGCCAGCGGAGGTAGACGGGGATCCACGTCCAGAAGGGAACCCAGGAGCCGACGATGAAGAGCGCGAGGCCGAGATAGAACAGCGGGTGCGCCATGAGCGGAGGGTAGAAGGTGTAGAGGACCGAGGCCTTGCCCAGGAAGATCATAACCGCGGCCATGACCGCGCCGATGAGCATGAGCGCGAGGCCAATGGCTGCGCCGGAGATGGAGAGCTTCGACTTGAGGTCGAGACTGACGACTGCGGAACCATAGGCAACGGCGAAGAGCGTGGTGAGAACGATGGCGTTGATGACGCCGTGCGCGGTGAGGCCCTGGTAGTAGTCGATGCCGAGGACGGAGTTTCTGTGCAGGACGCCGGCCTGGTAGAGCACCTGCATGACGCCGTGGTAGGCGCCGAAGATGAACAGGGTTAGGGGGACGAGCAACTCGACGAGGATGATGGTGCGGAGATTCTTCTGGAGTTCCATTAGTTTTTAAGTCCCTCCATGTACTTTTCGAGCTGCTTCATTTCGTCGGCGGTGACAGGGACCGGAGGCATGACGGGCGGGAAGCCGTTGACGGTGTATGCGGTGGGGTCGTTGACTTTTTTCTCGAAGGCGGCGGCGTCGAGCGTGAGGGTTTTGCCGTCGGTGAGATGGAGGGTTGATCCCCAGGCGCCTTTGAGGGAGGGGCCGAGCTTGTCGCTGCCGTCGGTGGAGTGGCAGGCGAGACAGCCTTTGTCGTCGAGGAGCTTGAGGCCGGGGTCAGAGGGGATGCCTTCGACGGCGAAGTCGGTGAGCTGGTCGGAGACCTCGATGCGGGCGTTCATGTCCTGATGGCCCTTGCCGCAGAACTCATGACAGACGATGGTGTAGACGCCGGGCTTGTCGAAGTGGACGCGGGTGTTGGCGACTGCTCCGGGAACGACCATGAGGTTGACGTTGGTTCCGGCGATCAGGAGGCCGTGGGTGACGTCTTTGGTGACGGCGTAGATATCGAGTGTTGAGCCGGTGGGGACGCGGAGCACGCTGGGTTCGAAGGCCCACATGCGGGCGATGTAGTGGACTTCAAAGTTTTTGCCGTCGTGTTTCGTGACTGATGCCGACTCAAACGGCTTGGTGCCGAGGGGGACGCAGGTGGGCACGTTGATGCCGAGTCCCCAGGTGGCGTACGCGATGAGGCCCAGACTGACCGCAACGAATCCGACAGCCCCCATGAGCGCTCGCTTTTCGAGCATGTTGATCGCCATAAAACCGAATCCTTTCCTAGAGGCCCGACTGCCGATGCAGGAGCAAGCAATAGATTCCGAGCCAGATGAGGCCGAATCCGACGGTCATGAGGGCGAAGAATGCGAGAGCGCCTCGAGGGAAAAAGTCTTCTTCGGGTGGTTTCGGTTTGTCGATGTTCATTCAGTGCTCCCTGGATGGGACTGTGAAAGGTACCCCATTATGGTCTGCCTGATGGGCTCGATGTCCGGTGACGGGCGTCACTGAGAAGAAAAATGCAGGTGTGGGAAAGCGGGCAGGAGGGATTGGAGATTCGGGAGGGAGACGACCGGGTTGGGATGGTGTTGGTTAGGTGCGTTTTGTGGGGTTTTGTGGGGGTTGGAGAAGGGGCGTTTGGGTGGGTTTCACGGTAGACTTGTAGGTATGAAATTTGGCAAGTGGTTTGGTCTGGTTTTGCTGTCGGTGGGGTTTGGGCTGACGGCGCATGCGCAGTTGGGTGTTTACGTTGGCTATTCGGCCACGCACTTCAGCGGGATTCAGTGTCTGGCTCCGGGAACGCAGTTGTGCTCGAGCCAGAGCTCGACGGATACGTCGAAGACGGCGAGCGTGAATCCTTCGGGCGTGATGCTGGGCGCGTACTACGACCTGAAGACGTATGGTCCGGTGCGGCTGGGTGTGGATGCGCGGTACATGCATGACCGTTCGAACAAGTCAGCGTCGGATATTGGTGGCGGCCTGGATGCGACGGGAGCGAATACGTTCCTGGTGGGTGCGCGCGGATCGATCCATGTGCCACTGGTCTGGCTGAAGCCGTATGCCGAGGCTGCGTTCGGGATAACGAGCAGCGATGTGACGGAGCCGTTCTGCTCGACGACAGCGAACCCGGCTTGCGCGCCTGGGATTCCGAACCCGGCGAACTCGCCGCGGAAGTTCGACAACTTCTTCCGCTATGAAGGATTTTTGGGGGCTGACCTCAAGCTTGCACCGATGCTCGACCTGCGGCTGATCGAGTTGGGGATTGGCAACATGAACCGTTCCGGGAGCGCGGGCTATGCGAACTCGACGAGCTCGGTTGGGCTGCAGTCGATTGGCGCGGCGGTTGTGTTTCATCTGCCGAAGTAAGGTTTTGGGGAAACAGAGCACGGCGACCGGCGGAGGCGAAGTTTGGCCTCGTATGGCCGGCGCTGAGCGGTTGGGTACGAAGGTAACGGATGTTAACCGCGGAGCATCGGGGTTGATGCGGGAGTGTTGATTCCGCGGGCGATTTCGTTTAAGGCGGTTAAAATGAAACAGGGCGCGTACGCGTGACGCCCTGAGGAGAAGCTGTATGTCCTATCAACCCGACGACGCGCTGCGGATTCACTACCACGATGAGATGCAGCGCAGTGCGCGCATCAAGGTGATTGGCGTGGGAGGCGGCGGGACCAACGCCGTGAACCGCATGATTGCGGCCGGTGTGGAGGGCGTGGAGTTTATTGCGGCGAACACGGATGCGCAGGCGCTGGAAGTTTCGCATGCTCCGGTGAAGCTGCAGCTGGGCGTGAAGCTGACGAGCGGGCTGGGCGCGGGAGCGAATCCGGATATTGGCCGACGGGCGGCGCTCGAAGACTCGGACAAGATTATTGAAGCGCTGGAAGGCGCGGACATGGTGTTCATTACGACGGGCCTGGGTGGGGGAACGGGAACGGGCGCGGCTCCGGTGATTGCTTCACTGGCGAGCGAGATGGGTGCCCTGACGGTTGCCGTCGTGACGAAGCCGTTTGCGTTTGAAGGCAAGCGCAGGACGTTGCAGGCTGAGCGCGGAATGCAGGAGCTGCTGGAGAGTGTCGACACGCTGATCGTGATTCCGAATGAGAAGCTGCTGGCCGTGGCGAAGGATGCCGGGTTCTTTGAGAGCTTTCGGATCGCGGACGATGTGCTGCGGCAGGGTGTGCAGGGGATTTCGGACATCATTACGATTCCGGGCGTGATCAACCGCGACTTTGCGGATGTGAAGACGACGATGGCGGGGATGGGCTACTCGGTGATGGGGACCGCAGTGCGGTCGGGGCCGGATAGAGCGAAGGAAGCGGCGCTGGCGGCGATGGCGAGTCCGCTGCTGGAGGCGGGAGCGATCGATGGAGCGAAGGGAATCCTGATCAATGTGACGGGGTCTAGCTCGCTGAAGCTGAATGAGGTGAATGAGGCTTCGACGATTATCCAGAACGCGGCGCATGAGGACGCGAACATTATCTTTGGCGCGGTGCTGGATGAGCGGATGGGCGAAGAGGTGAAGATTACCGTGATCGCGACGGGGTTCCGCGCAGAGATGCCGGCGCGGCGCGAGCGGATGCTGTCTGCAGCGACGCTGCCGACGGTGCACGAGGAAGAGACGATTGCCGCGGCTGCGGCTGCTCCGGTAGTTCCGGTGGCTGCGCGTGTGACGCCGAGTGCGGCGGCGGTTCCTTTTGCCAGTGAAGTGCCGGCGGTGGCGACGCAGCAGGTGAGTTCGGTGGAGGTTGTGCAGGCTCCGCTGGCGGCTCCTGACGTGCCTGCACGACAGCCGATGCGGTTTACGGAGACGACGCCTGGGTTGGCGGAAGAGGTTGCGGCGTTTCGTGGAGTTCCGCGGCCGGTGGAGACAACGCCAAGCTTTCCCGGATTTCGCAACGAACCGCTTTGGGATGGACGGCAGGTGCGCGAGGAGTTTCGCGAGGCTGAGCCTGTTGTGGCGGCGCGGAAGGACTACTCACCGCTGGCGTTTGAGGAGCGGGGACAGGAACCGATTGCTGCGGCAGCTCCGCATGAGGCTCCAGTGATTGCGCGGAGTACGGCAGGGACGGGATCGACGCCGGGGGGATATGTTCCGGCGGCGCCGAGTGAGCCGAAGCCTGAGCTGGTGGCGGTTCCGGCGTCAGTGTTTGACGATGACTTCTTCCGCAAGCCGAACAACGAGCTGCGCGGTGAAGCGTCCAATGGAGAAGGGTCGCAGTGGCCGGAGGCGAAGATACCGAGTTTTGCCGGGTATGCTCCGGAACCAACGGCTGCGCCGACCGAGAGTGATGAGCTGGATATTCCGGCGTTTTTGCGGCGGAATCAGTAAGGCGAATATTTGTTGGAAACGTGGGCGGAAGTGCGCAGGCGCTGCCGATAAGCAAGAGAGAACGACGAAATTTTGAGCAGGACACGAAGAGCTTTTCGAGCGCTTCGCGGAGGGAATGATTTGATGGGACGCAGGTTGGCTGGGGTGATGATCGCGCTGGTGTTGTGCGCTGGTAGTGCGTCCGCGGCGACGACGGTGCGGCGGCATGGACGGCGGACGAGTTCGCCGGTACTGCATGCGGCTGCGCATTCGACTTCGCACGCGGCGGCTGCGCGGTCGCATGCGGCAACGGCGCACAGGGCTTCAGCAGGCAAAGCTGCGGGTAGAGTGAAGGCGCATCACGCGGTGGCTGGTGGCGCAACGCGGGTGATGTATGTGCATGGGCATCGGGTGGTGGTGCATCGGCGGTACTTTGGCGAACGGTTTACGGCGAGCAGCTTTGCCGATGACGTGTCGACCGGCGATGTGACTGCCGGCGAGGATCCGGTGGTGCGCGCGGCGGCGATCCAGGCGCTCGGGAACATGAATGGGACGGTGCTGGCGATCGATCCTTCGAGTGGACGGATCCTGGCGATGGTGAACCAGAAACTGGCGCTGAGCGCTGGAGCGGAGCCGTGCTCGACGATCAAGGTGGCGGTGGCGCTGGCGGCGTTGAAGGAAGGGCTGATCAAGAGCGATACGCCGGTGAATTTGGGCGGGCACTACTCGCTGGACCTGACGCACGCGCTGGCGAAAAGTGTGAATTTGTACTTCGAAGTGCTGGGGCGCGCGATGGGCTTTGAGCGTGTGAAGCATTATGCAAATGAGTTTGGGCTGGGCGAGCTGGCGGGATACAACATCCAGGGCGAGCAGTTGGGTGTGTATCCGGATACGGCGCTGCCGGCGGCGAGTGGTGGTGTGGGCAGGATGTGTTCGTTTGGCGAGAGCATCAGCATGACTCCGCTGCAGCTGGGTGCGCTGGTGAGTGCGGTAGCCAATGGCGGGACGCTGTACTACCTGCAGCATCCGACGACGAGCACAGAAGCGGCGGCGTTTGAGCCGAAGGTGAAACGGCTGCTGGACATCAAGGACGTGATTCCGGAGCTGCTGCCGGGAATGCAGGGCGCGGTGAACTTCTCGAATGGGACGGCGCGGTCGCTGCGGACGAACTTTCAGCAGTTTCCAGTGTTTGGCAAGACGGGGACGTGCTCGAACCAGGGGACGCGGTTTGGATGGTTTGTGAGCTATGGCGATGCGCCGACAGGGCGGATCGTTACGGTGATCTTTCTTGAGGGTGGGCGGCCTACGTTTGGACCGAAGGCGGCGGAGCTGACGGGGGAGTTTTATCGCGCGATGTATGAGCGGAATTACTTCCAGCCGAAGGATGCGCAGCCGACGACGACTGCTACGGAGCAGTCGTCGCTGGTGCGGGCAGGTGGGGCGGGTTCGGCGCAGTAAGGTGCGGCTGCTGAGGTGCTAGAGGAAGTTGCGGAGGGCGCTCATGGTGCCTTCGCGGTTTTCTTCCATGACCCAGTGGCCGGTGTTTTTCAGAATGACAATTTTGACGTTGGGGCCGGTGAGTTTGACTTGCGCGGCGAGCGCGGCGCCGTTGGCTTTTTCGCCGCCGATGACGAGGATGGGCATGGGGAGCGGGGTGCGGACGAACTGCGCGAAGTCGACGGCGGTTTGGGGGAAGGCGATGAAGTAGGCCCAGGAGGAGCGCATGCGGCCGGGGCGGGAGTAGTCGGCGAGGTAGGCGGCGCGGTCGGCGGGTGGGATGGAGTGGTGGGGGTCGGCGGCGAAGCCGTCCCAGAACTGCTTGAAGTAGATGGGCTCGCGGCCGGCGACGAGCTGTTCAGGAATGGGGCCGTTGAAGCGGAAGTGCCAGATGGCGGGGTTGTCGTAGACGGAGTGCCAGTCGCCGACGCCGGGGAGGAAGGCGTCCATGAGGACGAGTTTGGAGGTGGCGGAGGGGAACTGGGCGGCGTAGGCGTAGGCGACCATGAGGCCGATGTCGTGGCCGACGACCTCGGAGGAGTGGAAGCCGAGGGATTCGACAAGCGAGTGCATGGTGGCGGCGACGGTTTTGAACTGGGGAGGGGTGGAGGGGATGGCGGAGTCGCCGATGCCGGGGAGGTCGGGGGCGATGACGGTGAACTTCTGGCAGAACTCGGGCATGGACGGGCGCCACATGCGGGAGGTTTCGGCGAAGCCGTGGAAGAGAGTGAGTGCGGGGCCGTGACCGCACTGGAGGTAGTGGAGCTTGACGCCGTCGAT
>JAZKBC010000067.1:7700-8822 GCA_040388825.1 Acidobacteriota bacterium
ATGACGTCCTGGCCGCAGCCTTTGCCGTAACTCTTCTCGCCGATGATGCGGGCCGCGATATCGAGGACCTGTTTGACGATGGCGGGGGTCTGGGCTTGCGCGAGGGGCGTGAGGGCGAGGGTGAGGAGGAGGTGGCGAAGGCGCATGGGAGGTCTCCTGAGATGGTTGAGGCGGGGCCTGGTTGCGATCGTAGCTTAGGGTCGCGGCATCTGAGAGGATGGATGCGGCAACAAATGACGATTTTAACAGCAGAAGAGATGGCGGCGGCGGACCGGCGATCGGTGGAAGCCGGCGTGAGTGTGCGGGTGTTGATGGAGAACGCGGGGACTGCCGTGTCGCGGTTTTGTCTGCGGCGGTTTGCGGGGGATGGGCTTGTCGTTGTGGTTTGCGGCAAGGGGAACAATGGCGGCGATGGGATGGTGGCGGCGCGGGTGCTGTCAGAGCATGGGCGGCGGGTGAGGGTGGCGTTGCTAGGGTCGGCTGCGGAGATGAAGGGGGATGCCGCGGCGGCTTGTGCGGGAGTGAGGGCAGTTGCGGCGATTGAGTTTGTGGAGATTGTGGATGAGGTGGGGTTGAAGGCGGCGCTGGAGGGAGCGGATCTGGTGGTGGATGCGGTGGTGGGGACGGGGTTCAAGCCGCCGTTGCGGGGGCTGGCGGCGGTGGCGAGGGAGTTGCTGCGGGAGAGTGCGGCGAAGGTGGTGGCGGTGGACCTGCCGAGTGGGTGGGATGCGGATTCGGTGAAGATGGAGGAGGAGGGGGCGTTTCGGGCGGATGCGGTGGTGACGTTCGTGGCTCCGAAGATGGCGCATGTGTTTGGACATTTGACTGCCGGGACGATGGGGCCGGTTGTGGTGGCGGGGATTGGGGAGCCGGAGTCGGCGGTGGTTTCGGAGACGGGATTTACGTGGGCGGGGAGCTCGAAGGGGATTGCGGAGAAGCCGCGGGGCGTGGATGGGAACAAGGGAAAGTTTGGGCATGTGCTGGTGGTGGGTGGAGCGTACGGGAAGGCCGGGGCGCCGGCGATGGCTTCGCTGGCTTGTTTGCGGGCGGGAGCGGGGCTGGTGACGGCGGCGGTTCCGCGAGAGGTGCTGGGGATGGTGGCTGGCATCGCGCAGGAGCTGA
>JAZKBC010000067.1:8911-11535 GCA_040388825.1 Acidobacteriota bacterium
CCGGTGGGGCCGGTCTCGGGCGCGCGCGTGGAGGTGGCGGTGGGGCCGGGGTTGGGGTCGGAAGGGACGACTCCGGAGTTTGTGCGGGAGATGGTGGCACGGGTGAAGCTGCCAATGGTGATCGATGCGGATGGGTTGAATGCGTTTGCGTCGCGGACCGAGTTGCTGAAGAAGGCAGCGAAGGGGCGGACGATTGTGCTGACGCCGCATCCGGGTGAAATGGCTCGGCTGGTGGGGATGACGGTGACGGAAGTCGAGGCCGATCGCGTGGGGCTGGCGCGGCGGTTTGCGACGGAGAACGGCGTGACGCTGGTGCTGAAAGGATGGCGGACGCTGATTGCGCATCCCGATGGACGGGTGGGTGTGAATACTACGGGGAATCCTTCGATGGCGAAGGGAGGGAGTGGAGATATTTTGACGGGGATCGTGGGGGCGATGCTGGCGCAGTATCCGCAAAATGTGGCGGAGGCGGTGGAGGCGGCGGTGTTTCTGCATGGGCTGGCGGGGGACTTTGCCTGTGTGGCGCAGGATGAGCACACGGTGCTGGCGACCGATACGGTGGCGGAGCTTTGGCGGGCGTTCAAGGCGCGGGTGGTGGATGAGGATGGGTTGACGTGGATTGCCGGGCTAGCTGCGGCAGAGAAAGGTTAGGAAAGACAGGATGAGGGAGTTTACGCGGGAGAAAAGGCTACGGACGCGGAGTGTGGCGGGGACGCTGGCGCTGGGAGAGATGATTACGGAGCTGCTGCGGGCTCCGAAGCTGGTGGTGCTGCGTGGGGATCTGGGTGCGGGGAAGACGACGCTGGTGCAGGGGATCGCGGCGGCGCTGGGGGCTTCAAGCGATGAGGTGAGTTCGCCGACGTTCACGCTGGTGCAGGAGTATCGCGGGAAGAAGGTGCGGCTGATTCACCTGGACCTTTACCGGCTGGAGACGGAGAAGGAGCTGGAAGGGATTGGGCTTTGGGAGATGGCTGAGGCTGACGATGCGCTGGTGATGGTGGAGTGGGGGGATAAGTTTGCGAGCGTGATGGAGCGGGCCGATGCGGAGATTTCGATGGGGCAGGGGGAAGTTGAGACTGAGCGGTTGTTGCTGGTGCGGTGGCGGTAAAAGCAGGGAGTAGGGAATAGGAAGTAGGGAGTAGAAAAGCGAAGGCCGCGACTCTGATGAGTCGCGGCCTTTGTGTTTTGGTCTTCGGGGCTTACAGCGAACGCCAGTCGGCGTTGGTGCGAGCGCGGATGCCGATGAAGGCGGGGACGAAGACGGTGGCGACGGAAAAGGTGGCGAGCAAAATGGTGTACATGGCGTAGTTCTCCTTGAGCGCGGGCACATGGGTGCGGCGCTGATCCCAAAATTGGGGGTTGTGGTGGTGTGTCATCAGTGCAGGCGGTGTTGAGATCTTGACTCAGCCGTCACAATCACTGGCTAAAATTTGTGGCCCTTCTGGCCGTCCGCGCGTTTCAGTTTTGATCGCTGCGGGCGTGTCGTACATAAACATCTACGGATCAGATCGGCGAGAAGTTCCCGGGCTTCAATTATTATCGCACAAAACGTTCGCTATTCGCACGAGCTTTGCTCGGAAATGGGCATAAATTGAGGGGGAGTCTTAGGGATACGGTGTTGGCGGCGGCTTTGTTCCCATAATCTTCAAAAATTGCTGAAAAATACGCAGTTTGTTCTGCCTGTGACGGCGAAAATCTGCCATGGCTGCAGGTGTTTATTGATTCTGTTGGGTTTATTGAAGGAATGTAAGGAGTGGGGGAGGCTCAGGGACGGGCACGGCGGCCGGTGTAGCGGTAGATGGCGCAGAGCTCGTCGCCGGTGGAACCGTACTCTTTTTGCTGGGCTATGGCGGCGAGATCGGCGATGTGATCATCGGGCGACATGGGGACGGAGCCCATCCAGATGCGCTGGAAGGCGGGGTGGCGGTCGAGGAGGGAGCCGTGCTCGGCGTTGGCGTAGAGGAGATCGAAGGGGTGGACGGTGCCGGCGCGGGTGCGGGCCGTTTGAGTGATCTCGACGTGGCGCAGGTAGCGGCGGAGGATGGGGAGTTCGAAGGGATGGAAGAGGAAGGCGACGATGGGGGCGTCGGGGAGGGGGAAGGTGGTGGCGTCGGCGTGGTGGAGGGCGAGCGGGGTGAGCGGCTCGACGGCGGGGTCCTGTAGCCAGAGGTCGATGTTGGCTTGCGCGATGCGGGCGAGGGGCTCGTTGAGCTCGATGCCTTCGGCACGGAGGAAGGGGAACTCGGAGGCGAGGAGCAGGGCTCGGCCTTTGCCGGCGCCGACGTCGAGGAAGACGGTGCGCTCGATGGGGGCCTGTGGCTCGGTGCGCTGGAGCCAGAGGTCGAGGAGGGATTGGAGGATGCTGGGGGCGACGCCGTAGTAGGCGGTGAGCTCTTCGGGTTTGTGGGCAGTGCCCTGGGCGATGACGGAGCCGGGGATGAGGCCGGAGGTGTCGGTGCCGTGGAGCTGGTCGAAGGGGTGGATGGCGGGTTGGGGTTTCGTGCGGGGCATCGCTGGATAGAGTGTAGAGCGTAGAGAGTAGAGCGTAGAGGGTTTGTGGCTGGGGTGGGGTGGTGGCCGAGGGAGAATTGTGCGGCTGCGGGCAGAATGCTGAGGTCCTTCGC
>JAZKBC010000068.1:0-4799 GCA_040388825.1 Acidobacteriota bacterium
ATTCTTCCACCGCGACAAATACATCAGCCCCAGCGAAGCCGCCGTGCTCTTCTCCGCCGCGCTCGCACTCTTCCTCTGCGCCGCGTAGTAGATTCCTCCATCCCACGCCGGAGCCAGCGCCTCCGCCAGCGGACGTCCTCCAAACAGCTCTGCTGTCATCCGCACATCCAGTTCGCCCATCACGCCCACATCGTAAGGCTCAAACCCTGCATCCTTCAGCACCGGATGAATATCCGGCAGCACCAGCACCGGCACCGGCACATGCTGCATATACGCATCCGGATGCATCACCTCGAAGCTCGAGTTCGGCGGCCGTGCCAGCACATCCGCGAACGCCGCATCCGTCCCCTTCGCAATCAGAATCTTTTGCTCGAACGCCAGCCCCTGCGTATACGGAAACAGCATCGCCTGCTGCAGCACCAGCGGAGCCCTTGAAAGCACCGGCGAGTCCGACATATCCCCTGCTCCATTCGCCATCTGCTCACCCAGCTGTGGAACATCCTTCAAAGTTTTGCCCGTGGCCTGCAGCATGTAGTCCGCATAGCTCACCATCGCCTGTCCTTCCAGTACCGCCTCCCGCGCCGTCCCCGCCTCATCCGTCGCAATGTGCTCGCGATCCTGCTTGGCATCCTTCGCCACACCCTCCGGCTCCGGATCGCCCCACTTCGTCAACCCCACCTTCTGATCCTGCAACGCATGCGTCAGCTCATGCGCCATCACCGGCTTCTGCTCTTCCTCCGGAACCCAGTTCAGCAGATTCATCGTCTTCGTCTTGTTGTCATAGAAGCCCGCAATCTGCTCCGTCAGCAGGCTCAGCAGAAACGGCCGCAGCTGAAAGTCCGGCTCCAGCAGCCCAAACCGCTTCAGCACCAGCTCGCTCCGCTCCATGCGCTTGTTGCCTTTGTCTTCATCGAACTTCTGCCGCAGCTCTTTGCTCACTTCATCTCGCGAAATGAACACCCGCTTCACCGGATGTTCAATCGGCAACCCGGTCATCTTGCTCGCAAACTTGAAAATGTTATCCGCATCCGCCATCAGCGCATCTTCCTGCGCCTGGGTCAGCAGCGTGTGTACCTGGATCGTCGTCTGCCCGCTCTCCAGCTTCGGCGGAGTCACCCCCGCCCCATTCGCCGGCACCGGCTTCGACTCCTGCGCCCCAGTCGCCCCACTCTGCGCCACCACCACCGGCGCCAACATCCCCACCATCAACAATCCTGCCCAAATCCGCACGCCCAAGCCGCCTCCGCAAAACATCACTTCGTCAGACTCAGTCTACGCAATAAAGGCACACCTCATCTTCGTCTCTTCCCCCTTACAGCTGCGCGTTCACCGTCCCCATCGTCCCCGTAGCCGCATCGCGCACCACAATCCGTACCCGCGCTGTATTCGGAGGAACCACAAACGGAAACGCAAACCCCACCTTCGCTGCCCCGCCAATATCATCGGTCGGCGCAATCTGCTCCCGCAGCTCCGCCGCGTGCTGCGCCAGCAGCTTGCCTTTGCTGTCAAAGCACGCCCCCATCACCGTCACCTCCGACTCCCGCGTCCCATCCCCCTGCACGGCCCACTGCAGGTCCTTCGCCTGCACGTTCACCGCATATCCATCCTTCGTCCGCTGCGCATCCGAGTGCAGCCCCGTGTAAACCAGCTGCGACCGCCCCGCATTCAACAGGTCCGAAACCAGCGCCGGAGGCTGCGTCTTCGCCGTGTTGTCCATCACCTGCGCCACCTCCTCTCGCCCGCCAAAATACCCATTCCGCGTCGTCACCGACACCCCCGGAACATCCACCATCACCTGAATCTTCCGGAACGCCTCCGGCTTCGCTCCAGCATTGAACGCCGGCGTATACGCCAGCGTGTAATACCGCGACCCCTGCTGCTCCGACTTCGTAATCTGCGCATCAAGATCGTTCCGCCCCGTAATCACCGTCCCGCCCGTCGATCGTGCAAACGTGTGAAACGTTGCGTTCCGTCCCGGCGCTGTATAAACGTCGCCCTCCTCGCCTCCCGTAGCCGCCTGATCCATCCCCGGCCCACCCGGCCCGCCCACCGAGTGCGGACGATACGGTCCCGCCGGATCGATCGTGTACAGCGTGATATGCGCCACCAGCATGCGGTTGGTCACCAGCCGCACCACCGCCCCCGCGCTGGAGTGCGGCTGCCCCCGCAACCCGCGCGACACCTCCAGCGTCCGGCTGTACCCCGGCCCCATCCAGATCACATTCTTCCGCCCCGGATACCCCTGCACGCTCGTCGCCACCTGCATCAGCGCACTCAGCGTCTTCAGCATCCCATCCTCGGCTACCATCGACCCGCCGTTCAGGTTCGCCAGCATCGCCGTAAAGTCCGCCTCCGTCACATGCGTCTTCACGCTCGCAACCAGGTCCTCCCGGTTCTGCGTAAAGTCGTGCAACACCATCAGGTGCTTCGATCCCACCGCAACCAGCAGCGTCGGCTGTTCCAGCACCTTCGGCTGGCGCATCAAAAACCGCACCATCATCTGCTGCGTATAAGCAATCTCCATGTACGGTGTATTGATCTCGTCCACCACCAGCACGTTCACCGGAGCATTGCCAATCTTCACCAGGTCCGCACTGCTGTTCACCACCAGCTTTCCGCGCAGCGCTGCCGGCATCACGTGCCCTTCCGGAGCATCGAAGTTCCGAATCCCCTGCGGAACTCCATCCTCCTCCACCCGAAACTTCGTCACATCCAGCCCCGGCACAAACCTCCCCTCCGCATCCGTCACCACCACATCCAGCAGCACCAGCCGGCTCGTCACCTGCATCGCATACGCTGGCGTCGACCCATCCTGCGCCTGCCCCGCCACCGGCACCTGCCCCACCATCACACCCACACCACCCAATACCATCGCCGCAACCGCAACTCTCCGCACAATTCCAGCCATCATCACGATCTCCCTACTTCCTACTCCCTATTCCCTACTCCCTATTCCCTATTCCCTACTCCCTGCCTCTACGGCTTCCCCTCCGCCGACCCCATCGTCCCCGTCGACGCATCCCGCACCACAAACCGCACTCGCTGCGTAAACGCCGGCACAATCATCGGCACCGCAAACCCCACCTGCGACCCCCGCTGCACCACATCGTTCGGCCCCAGCTCTTCCTTCAACTCCATCGCTCTCTGCCCGCTCTCTTTGCCCTTGGTGTTGTAGCTCACCGCCACAATCGTCACCTCGGCCAGCCGGGTTCCATCCGCCTGCGCGTTGAACTGCAGATCATTCGCATTCACCAGCAGCGTGTAGCCCGGCTTCGTCCTCTGCGCCATCACATGCAGCCCCGTATACGCCAGCGTCGTTCTCGCCGCGGTCAGCAGGTCATACTGCACATCCTTCGGCTGCTTCGCTCGCGGAGCCAGCGCCACCGCACTCACCTTCGCCGCGCCCGAGAAGTACCCTTCCCGCGTCATCACCCGATACCCCGGCTCCGACACCAGCACGCGGATCTTCCGGTAAGGCCGAGCCGCGTCATCCATGCTCGTCGGCGCATAGCTCAACGTGTAATACTCCGTGCCTTCCTTCGAAACCTGCGCCAACTGCACATCAATATCGTTCCGTCCGCTGATCACCCGTCCGCCCGTCTCTTTCGAGAACTCGTAGAAACCCAGCCCATCCCCAAAGTCCCCAACCTGGCTTCCCGGCGACCCCACGTTCGTCGGATCGATCGTCTCCGCCGTCACCTCATCGGCCTTCACCGGGCCATCCGGATCGATCGTGTACAGCACCACTCGCGCCGCCAGCATACGGTCCGTCACCTGCTTGATCACCGCCAGCACGCGGTCATGGTCGCTTTCGCTCATGCTCTGCAGGTCCACCGCATTGTTGTAGCCCTTGCCCACCCAGATCAAATTCTTCCGCCCCGGAACCCCCTTCACCGACTCCGCAATCTGCGACAGCGCACCCAGCGTCGCCACCAGCCCGTTGTCCTTGCCCGTCTTGCCGCCGTTCAACTGCGCCATGATCATCGTGAAGTCCACATCCGCCGTATGCTTCTTCACGCTCGCAATCAGCTCCGCACGGCTCTGCGTGTAGTCATGCAGCACCGCCATCTTTGTATTGCCCGCAGCCACAAACAGCGTTGGAACCGGCAGCACCTCCGGCAGCGACAGCAGGTACTTCATCATCTGCTCCCGCGCATAGCTCAGGTCATGGAACGGCGTATTCAGCTCATCGAACACCAGCACGTTCACCGGCGACCGCCCGATCTTAGGCAGGTCCGCCGCGCTGTCCACCACCAGCTTCCCTTCCATGCCCGGAGGCATCAGGTGACTCGTCGGCGCGTCGAAGTTCTTGATCGCCTGCGGAATCTTGTCTTCATAAATCCTGAACTTCGATTGATCCAGCGTCGTCACTGGATTGCCCTTCGCATCCACCACCACCACATCCAGCACCACCAACCGGCTCGTCACCGTCAGCGTCGAAGTCTGTCCCGCCTCCACCACATCCTGCGCCACCGCGCTCCCCGCACCCAGCACCATCGCCAACACACCAGCTCCCGCCACTGACTTCCACAGACAACCGTTTGCCTTCAACGTCATTCGTTCCGCACCTTTCAATGCCACAGCAGCCACTACGATTGGGTTTCAACAAATCTATCGGAGAAAGATATCCTGTGCCATAAGAACGCAACCCACCCCCCAAAAGTCGCGCCCCCTGCTGAAATCTCCTGAATCACCCCAATCATTTCGAAGTAACCACCACCCCACCGCTCCCCGCGGCCCCACCACCACCCCCAATGCCCCCTCATCCTGAGCCTCAGGCGAAGGACCTCAGTATTTTG